>CAMCUA010000120.1 GCA_945878455.1 Asaia bogorensis
AAAGGCGGCGCACCCGCCGGCGCTGGTGCTGGGCCAACGCCCGGCGGCCATGCGTGCTGAGTTGCGCCGCCGCCGCCTGACCGGTTTCGTCGTGCCGCGCGCCGACGAACATCAGGGCGAATACGTTCCGGCCCATGCCGACCGGCTGGCCTGGCTGACCGGTTTCTCCGGTTCGGCCGGTATGGCCATCGTGCTGCGTGATCGGGCGGCGATCTTCATCGACGGCCGCTATACGCTGCAAGTCCGCGACGAGGTCGACGCTGCCCTGTTCGAATACCGCCATATCAGCGATCAGCCGGCCTCGGCCTGGTTGGCCGATCATCTCAAGCCGCGTCATCGCCTCGGCTACGATCCTTGGCTGCACACGGCGCGCCAGGTTGCCGTCCTCAACGAAGCCTGCGCGAAGGCCGGCGCCGTCCTCGTCGCCTGCGCCGACAATCCCCTCGACGCCGCCTGGCCCGATCAGCCGCCGCCGCCGATCGCGCCGGTGGTCCCCCACGACATCGCCTATGCCGGGCGCGAGGCCGCCGACAAGCGCGCCGAGATCGCCGGCCTGCTGCGCCAGGACGGCATCGACGCCGCCCTGCTCAGCGCGCCCGATTCCATTGCCTGGCTGCTCAACATTCGTGGCGGCGACGTGCCCTGCACGCCCTTGCCCCTGGCCTTTGCCCTGATCCATGCCGACGGCGCCGTCGATCTCTGCCTCGACCGGCGCAAGCTGGTTTCCGGCATCGCGCGGCATGTCGGTGCCGAGGTGCACCTGCACGACCGCGCCGCCCTGGGCGGCCTGGTCGATGCCATCGGCGGGTGCGGCGGCAGCCTGCGCATCGATCCGGCGACGGCGCCGTTCTGGGCCATGCGCCGGGCCAAGGCGGCCGGTGCCCGGGTCGATGGCGGCAGCGATCCCTGCCAGTTGCCGAAGGCGCGCAAGAACGCGGGCGAGCTGGCCGGCACGCGGGCCGCGCATCGGCGTGACGGCGCAGCGCTCAGCCGCTTCCTCGCCTGGCTGGAGCCGGCGGCGGCCGGCGGCGGGCTCAGCGAATCCCAGGCGGCGGCCAAGCTCGAAGCCTTGCGTGCGGAAGACCCGCTGTTTCGCGGCCTGAGCTTCCCGACCATTTCCGGCGCCGGGCCCAATGGCGCCATCGTTCACTACCGGGTCAGCGAACGCACCGACCGGCGGCTCGAACCGGGCAGCCTCTACCTGGTCGATTCCGGCGGCCAGTATCTGGACGGCACCACCGACGTTACCCGCACGCTCGCCATCGGCATGCCGACGGCCCCGATGCGCGGCCATTTCACCCGCGTGTTGAAAGGCCACATCGCGCTCGCCAGCGTGCGTTTTCCGCGCGGCACCACCGGCTCCCAGCTCGACGTGCTGGCCCGTCACGCCTTGTGGCAGGCCGGCCTCGATTACGACCATGGCACCGGTCACGGCGTCGGCAGCTATCTTGGCGTGCACGAAGGTCCGCAGCGCATCTCCAAGATGGCGGGCGCGGTGGCGTTGGAACCCGGCATGATCGTTTCCAACGAGCCCGGCTATTACCGCACCGGCGCCTATGGCATCCGCATCGAAAATCTGGTGACGGTGGTCGAAGCCGACATCCCCGGGGCCGAACGGCCGTTTCTCGCCTTCGAAACGCTGACCCTGGCGCCCTTCGACCGGGCGCTCATCGACGTCGCCTTGTTGACGGAGCCCGAGATCGCCTGGGTCGATGCCTATCACGCCCGCGTCCACGCCACCCACGCGCCGCACGTCGATGCCACCACCGCCACCTGGCTTGCCGCCGCCACGCGACCCTTGGCTCGGGCTTAGGGCATAGGCAAAGGCCCGTCGGGCAGGCTGTCCGGCATGCGGTACAGGAACACCGGGCTGCGTAGATGTCGTCGGCGTGATAGGTGGCAACGGCGCGCCAGCCGGGCAGGGCGAAGGTGTTGCTCAACACCTGCGCGCCCGGGGCGAGGCGCTGGGCCAGGTGCGGCGCCAGTTCGGCCATGACCGGCGGTGTCAGGTAACAGACGATCAGCGCCGCCTCGTGCAACGGTACCTGACGAAAATCGCTCCAGCGCAGGCATAGGTTGTGCAATGGCCTGAATGCCTGCCACAGGCGCGAGACCAGCCACGGCACGGGCGAGCGTTCGTAGCCGACGACCTGCGCCCGCGGACAGCGGCGGGCCAGTCCGCGCGCCAATCCGCCCCAACCGGAACCCAAATCCATGACCGTGCCGGTCAGGTCGACGGGGATGCTCTCCAACATCCGGCGGCGGACCCGTGGTGCGGTCGGCATCGGCGGCGCTCCGGTGAGCAGCGTATAGGCGCCGACCGAGGCGACGACGGCCAGGGCCACCAGCAGGACCGCGATATCCAGCATGTCTTGACCGTGCATTCCCACAGCGCCGGCAGATTCGACTGGCTGCCGTCGCCGCGTGGCCTTATATCATAGCTTATGACCTTCCTGCTCGCCTTGATGCCGTGGTTGATCGGCCTTTCCATGGTCGCCGTGCTCGGCGTCCTGTTCACCGGGGTGCTGGCCATGGGGCAGGGCGGCGACGACCAGCGGCGTCGCTCCAACGTGCTGATGCGCTGGCGCGTCGTCAGCCAGTTGGTGACGGTTGCGCTGATCGCCCTCTATGCCCTGTTGCGCAACGCTCTGTAGGTCGGTGTGCCGTGGTCAAACTGACGCGTATCTATACCCGTGGCGGCGATGCCGGCGAAACCTCGCTCGGTGATGGCAGGCGCCTTGCCAAGCACGATACGCGCATCGCCGCCATCGGTGCCGTCGATGAGGCCAATGCCGCCGTCGGCGTCGCCCGCCTGCACGCTGCGGGCGAGGCCGACGCCATGCTCGGGCGCATTCAAAACGATCTGTTCGATCTCGGTGCCGATCTCTGCACGCCCCATGCGGGCGAGGGGGATGGCACAGGCGAGAAGGGTCGCACAGCCTTGCGCATCGTCGCCGCACAGGTCGTGCGGCTGGAGAAGGAGATCGACCGCCTCAACGGCGAACTGACGCCGCTCGAGTCGTTCGTGCTGCCCGGCGGCACGCCGGCGGCGGCGCACCTGCACGTCGCCCGCACGGCGGTGCGCCGGGCCGAACGGCTGATGGTGGCCTTGGCGGCTCGCGAAAATGTGAACGCCGATGCGCTGCGTTACGTCAACCGGCTATCGGATTTGCTGTTCGTTCTCGGCCGCTGGCTGAACGGCCGGGGCGCCCTTGACGTGCTATGGACACCGGGCCAGAACCGTTAGGCTCGGCGCCGCTGGGCCAGAACTGCTAAGTTCAGCGCCGCCGTGGCGGCGTCGCCACCACCACCTGTTCGCGGCGTGCCAGGCGAAAGCCCAGCAGGCGCAACACCCCAGTGAAGAAACGGATCGTTTTCTGCATGGCCGTGGTTCTCACGTGTTTGCTTTGCCCGGGCGCGGCACCCGTCGTTCTGTCGGGGCAACTGTCGTGTCGGCTTGCTGGGCCGGTATTCCGTAACCTTGGCGAACCCGTTCACAGAACGGCATGACGCCTTAACAAATCGTTTGCGCGTCAATTGTGGCCGTTCGGCGGCAATAGCAACGGCGGCGTCGAACGCGGCCGTTCGTGCATCCCCTGGTGGCGGCCTCAGTCGTGCCCGCGGACGGCTCCCAGCGATGGCATGCGGTGCTCCTCGGCGAACATGTGGCTATAGAGCACCGCCGGCCATAGTTTGCCTTCCTGGGTCAGGCACAGGTAGCTCAACGCCGTGTCGATATAGGGCTGCACCGACATCCAGAAGAACTTGGGATATCCGGCGCGCAGATCGGCCGGCGTCTTATAGCCGAGCTCCAGATGCTTGCCGGTCTCGCGGAATTCCGAGAACAGCGACGAAGTCTTGCGCATGTAGTTGATGTCGGCCAACTGGCCGATCAGGTCGGCGGCGCGCAGCAGTCCGGGATAATCGTCCGTGCGTTGATAGTCCTCGGCCCGCGGAATGGGGAAGCGGGTATGTTCGATGTTCCTGCAAATGACCTCGACGTCGATGGTCGTGTTGGCGACCGCCGCGTGGCTGGCGAAACGTTCGCGCACGAAGATGGTCCCCCGGTCGACGTGATAGGGGGTCAGGACGGCGTCCGTCGATCCGGCGTCGAGCTCTATGGTATCGCCCTTGGCATTGATGACACAACGGTCGGCCCGGTCGCCGGAACAGACGCCGCGCACGTAGCCGATGTCGTGGCACAGCAGCGAGACCGTGAAATTCAGCCAGTCGTGCGGCGACACCCCGCCGTCGCGCAGATGTTTGCCGCGCAGGATCTGGGTGCCGGCTTGCGTCACCATGATGGTGTGATTGACGTCGTGATAAGGCGCGTCGGAATTGGCGATGAGTTCCAGCGCCAGACGGCCGACAAAGCTGATGATCCCTGGATATCCCGGCTCCAGGTTACTGTAAATGCCTGTATATTCGGCCTTCAGCTTTTCGACGAAGGCTTCGATGACATATTCGGTCGGGTTGAACATGGCGAACTCCGAAGGTGCCTGCCGGGGATTCCCATGGCACGCGCCTGCAAGTGTCCTGCCCATGGCTCCGGCAGGTGGACAGGTCCGCTTAGTCTACACGCAATGCCTAAAGGAAACCTAACGTGCCTAAAGGAAACCTAACGTCGCGCTTAACCGCAGCCTAGTCCGGGAATGACGATCCTGTATTGGGTCAATTTCATGACCCCCTGTGGCCCCGCCCGTGGCATAGGGCGGTCTTGACCCCCTTCCGGCAAGCGGTTACCTGTGAGGTTGGATCGGCAAACCCGGCGGCAGGCCCGATGGCTCGAATGATTTACCGGATCGTCGCTTGTCTCGTGCTGGCCTTCGCCATGGCCGCCGCCACGGATGCATTGGCGCAAAAGCCGGGTGAACCTTTCGCCGACTGCAAGGGCTGCCCCGAAATGGTGGTCGTTCCCGCCGGCAGCTTCGTCATGGGCACCGACGGTCCGCACGAATTCGAAAAGCCGTCGCGCAAGGTCACGGTCGCCAAACCCTTCGCCATCGGCCGTTTCGAAGTCACCTTCGATCAATGGGCGGCCTGCGTCGCCGCCAAGGGCTGCGCGACCGAGCCCGACGATCACAAGTGGGGGCGCGGCAAGCGTCCGGTCATCAACGTCACCTTCGCCGACGTGAACATCTACGTCGCCTGGCTGGCGCGCCAGACCGGCAAACCCTATCGCCTGCCTTCCGACGCCGAATGGGAATACGCGGCGCGCGCCGGCACCGCCACCGAATTCTGGTGGGGCGACGAGGTCGGCAAGAACCTGGCCAATTGCCGCGATTGCGGTTCGGAATGGAGCGCCAAGGGCTCCGGCCCGGTCGGCTCGTTCAAGCCCAATCCCTGGGGCCTTTACGACACCGCCGGCAACGTCTGGGAATGGGTGGCCGATTGCTGGAACCCCAGCCACCAGGGTGCCCCCGCCGATACCGCGCCGCGCCTCTCCGGCAACTGCACCGACCGGGTGATGCGCGGCGGCTCCTGGTACTATTTCTCGAAGAATTCGCGCTCCGCTTGGCGCTTCCGCAACGATGCCCGCGTGCAAAGTTACGGCATCGGCTTCCGGGTAGCTCGCGACCTTCCTTGACAACCTGGCCCAGCCTGCAGGACGGGCGGCCAGCATCGTCGTGACGCGTTGCAAGAGCCGGATAAGCCATGCCGCGGCCTGGCGCCACCTCGGCATTGCGGTGCTTTCCATCGGACAATTCCCCTCGTGGTGCGGTCGGCGGGCACGCCAGCGCCGTCGCTCGCCGATGCTTACGCCGCTGCCAAGAACAACTCACCTACAAATTCGACTCCGCTCCACTTCATTCGACTCCACTCCACTCGACTCTATTCCCTTCCTTTCCCTTCCCTTCAGGGCGGGGCGTTCAGTGAGGCCTCACGATTTTTCCGGAGCGCTCACTGAGCCCTCGAGAATTTTCCGGAGTCCTCCGTGAGCGCTCACTGATTTTTGTAGCGCTCGATAAAACCTCGTGAATTTTTGGGATACTCAATGAGGACTCACGATTTTTCCAGAGTCCTCCGTGAACCCTCCATGAGCTCTCACGAATTTTCCGGAGGCCTCAGTGAACCCTCGCGAATTATTCCGAGTCCTCGATGCAACCTCGCGGACGTTCCACAAACGCCTTGTCGCCCCTTCGGACTGTTCCTAGGCTGGCGCGGCTGGGAAAAGACAGGGGAGCAAGGAGCCCGACCGATGCGTGACCGACCGCTCGCCGGCGAATTGCTGGCCGTCGCCCGCAGCCTGCTGCGCGACGAACTGCTGCCCCTGCTGCCGCCCGAGCGGCGCCTCGACGGCCTGATGGTCGCCAACGCCATGGCCATCGCGGCCCGCCAGATCGCCACCGGCGACCTGCCAGAGGCCGAAGAACGCGCCTCCCTGCAAGCCCTGCTCGGCAGCCCCGAGGATGACCTGCTGGAACTCAACCGCGAGCTGGCTTCGCGCATCCGCGCCGGCACCATCGGCCTCGGGGGCCCCGACGCCGATCACGTGCACCTGCACCTGCTGCGCATCGCTGCCGACCGGGTCGCCGAAAGCAACCCGAAGGCCCTGGCGCGGGTGCAGAAAAGCCGAAGCTGACGGGCCCGGCGAGCGGACGCAACGCTCAGGTGCCGACGCGCAAGGGCGAAACGATCCCGCGCAGGCAGGCGATGACGCTGAGCCCGGTGATCAGGCCGGTGCGCGGGTTGTCCGGCGAGGGAATATTCTCGATCTTCATCTCGAAGCGGGCGCTGTCGGCTTCGCAGACGATCCGGTGAACATTGCGCGTCACCGTCGGATCGGCCCAGATCTCGATCCGCGTTTTGTCGGGCCCGATCCCGGCCAGGCTCAAGGCGACGGCGACGTTGACGTTGGCGGGGAAGCCCTTGATCGCCTCGCGGGCGCTGCCGGAAAAAATCAGGGTCGGTTCGGTAATGGCCGCCAGATCGATTTGGTTGGCGACGATATAAGGCGCGCCGGCAAGGCCGCCGGGCGGCTTGTTGGTGACGATGCGGATCTCGCGGATATGGCCTTCGGCGGCGGCGCGTACCGCATCCAATCCCAAAAGCGCGCCCGTCGGCGCGATGATGCGGGCGCCGGTTTGGCGCGCCCTGTCGACCAGATGCATGTGATCCAATAGGGCGCCGACGGACGACGGCACGAAGATGCGCCCCCGCTCGATGGCCGGCCCGGCGACCTCGGCAAAATGCGCCGCCGGGCAGCATTCGACGACGATGTCCGCCACCTCCGCCAATTCGCCCAGGTCCACCACCCGCACGGGGGAGGAAAAGCCGTCGAGGCCTTGACGCGCCCGCTCCTTGTCGCGGGCCGACACGGCGGTCAGCGCAAGCCCGGCGATGCCCTTGTCGAGGGCGCTTGCCAGGGTCTTGCCGATGGTACCAAAGCCGCCGATGGCGACGGTCAGGTTGCGGCTGTCGGGCATGGTCTGTTGCACCTGTTTATTGCTTCGTCCGGGATCGAGATGGCTGTGACAGGCGGAAGCTGCCCGGTGTTCTTGCCCACCGCACCGGATCAGTTTCCGAATACCTTCTTCAGAACGTCCGTTGTCCGCTTCGCCGGAGTGGTGCGGATCGCCGCTTCTTCCTGCGCCACATAATGGAAGATGCCGGAAAGGGCGCCGTCCAGCGCGTGATTGGTCAGGTCGGCTTTCACGTCGGGCACCATCGGCACCGATTTATACTGGCCCATGGCATTGTCGTAGGCTTTGACGGCGCCGGCATCGGACAGCGCCTTGTCCACCGTCGGGCGGAAGGCATCGCGCAGGCCCGGCGTCATCGATTTCTTGAAGTACTGCGTCGCGGCGTCGTTGGGACCGTCGTAGATCTTCTTGGCGTCGTCGATGCTCATCGACTGGATGGCCGTGACGAACAATTCCTTGGCTTTCGGTGTCGCCGCCTCGGCGGCGCGGTTCAGCCGGTCTCCAGGTCGTCGAGCATGCCCGCCATGCCCATCTTGCCCAACGTCTGCTGCACGGTGCGCATCGATTCGGGCAGCGGGATGTGGATGGCCGAATCGCGGTTGAAGCCGTCGGCTTTGCCGAGCTGGGCCACCACCGTCTTGGTGCCGACACGCAAGGCTTCCTTCAGTCCGCCGCCCATGTCGGCCGCACTCAGGGAACCGCCGCTCTTGCCACCGGCCGCCGGCGCGCCGCCGCCGCCTGTGCCCAACAAATCCTGCCCGCGTTTCAGCAAATCGATCTGGGCTTGGGCGGTGGCCGTTGCCGCGAACATCAGCAGGGCAACGGCAACACAGCGGATCGGGGTGGTGAACGGGCGCATGGGCAAGGCTCATTATTCTTGGGTTGCGGCGAAAAGGTCGGTCATTGCCGATGTCCGGTCAATGGCCGTTGGCGGGGCGGCGCCTGCCGTGCTCTAATAGTCGGCCAAAGAGAACGGGCTCGCAACGTCGACCTTGGGGGGAAAGATGATTTTCGACCAGCGCATCTATACGACCCGGCCGGGGCGGTTGCAGGCCCACGTCGAACTGTTCGGCAAGTACGGCATGGATGTCTACCGCCACCATGTCGGCGAGCCCGTGTTGTTCGGTATCGCCGACAGCGGCGGGCTCAACAGCTACGTCCACATCTGGGCCTATGAGGACGCCGAGCACCGCGAGGAAGTGCGCTAACGCATGCACCGCGACCCCGGCTGGAACGAACTGCGCCGGCAAAGCGCTGCGGCCGGCGGCAACCTCGCCCATCAGGTCAACAGCATTCTCGTGCCGGCACCCTTCTTCCACTATCGGCCTTGAACCGGACCGGCCTCGAATCGGACCGGCCTTGAATCGGAAACGTACCAAAGGAGAAAGAACGTGATCTTCGACCAACGCATCTACACCTTCCGTCCCGGCGGCGCTCCCAAGCAGATGGAGCTTTACGCGAAGTACGGCCTCGCGCCGCAGGTCAAACACCTGGGCCAGCCGGTGCTGTGGGTTGTTGCCGAGACCGGCGAGCTCAACACCATCGTCCACATCTGGGCCTATGAAAATCCCGCCGACCGGGCCACGCGCCGCGCCGCCATGGGCAACGACCCGGCGTGGGGCGAATACATCAAGAAGACGGGCGAACTCGGCGCGCTGACGGCGCAACGCACCAACATCCTGCAACCGGCGCCCTTCTTCACCCTGAAGCGGACGAATCCGGGCGAAGGCCGCAACATGGTCTTCGATCATCGCACCTATACCTGCCGTCCCGGCCGCGTTGCCAACCAGATGGAAATCTATGGCCGGTTGGGCCGCGAGCCGCAGCTCCGCAACTTGGGCGCGCCGGTGCTGTGGGCCGCCACCGAGACGGGCGAACTCAATACCTTCGTCCACATCTGGGCCTATGACGATATCGCCGACCGCGCCAAGCGCCGCGGCGCCCAGGAAAAGGACCCGAAGTGGGCCGAGTTCCGCAAGGCCAGCGCCGAAGCCGGCAACCTGGTCGCCCAGCGCAACAGCATCCTGGTCGCCGCGCCGTTCTTTACCTACAAGCGCGACTAGTCGCGACGCAGCCATCCGACGGTACAACCCTCTCCGCTCTTTAGGGCGGAGAGGGTGGGAGCGCAGCGAGCGGGAGGGGTAGGCCTCGCCGCCGCCGGATGTTCGAAAATCGATCCACGCGGAGCAACCCTCATGATCTTCGATCACCGCACCTACACCATCCGCCCGGGCAAGACGTCGCAGGAACTCGCCATCTACGAAAAGTACGGTTATGAAGCGCAGGTCCGCCACTTGGGTCAGCCGGTGCTCTACGCCCATTCGGAAACCGGCGGCCTCAACCAGTTGGTGCATATCTGGGCCTACGAAGACGCGGCGGATCGC
>CAMCUA010000121.1 GCA_945878455.1 Asaia bogorensis
ACGGTCGAGACCCTGGACCTTAACCCCTACCTGCCACCCGAGACCGCGGCCAAGCCTGCGGCCGGAGCGCCTACCGGCGGTGGTTCGGCCCCCGGCGCCGCTCCCGCCGATTGGAGCGATCAGCCGATCGACATGGCGGGGTTGCGTGCCGTAAACGCCGATCTTGCCTTCGCCGCGCAAGCCATCCACATGCGTAAGATCAAGGTCGGCAAGAGCGCCGTTCAGGTTACGCTGAAGGACGGCAAGCTGGTCACCAACCTTTCCGAACTCAATCTCTACAATGGCACGGGTAAAGCCCTGATAACCCTGGATGCCAGCAAGGACGTTCCGACCATTGAGCAAAGCTTGACGCTGACCGGCGTCCAGGCCCAGCCGATACTTACCGATGCAGCAGACTTCAAGCGGCTGCGCGGCACGGCCGAAGCCAATGCCACGCTCACGACCCGTGGCCGCAGCGAGCGCGAACTGGTTAGCAACGCCAATGGTAACGGCGCCATAACGTTCAAGAACGGTGCGATCACCGGTTTCAATCTGGCGGCTTTGCTGCGGGACTTCAATCCGGCGGCATTGCAGAAGGGCTTCGACGACGCCCAGGAGACGGACTTTGCCGAATTGGGCGGCACCTACACCATCAAGAACGGCCTGCTCAACAATCCCGACCTACGCCTGCTGGCTCCCCTGCTGCGCGTGCAAGGCGCCGGCGATGTGAACCTGCCGAAGCGCACCGTCGACTATAAGACGACACCCCGTCTGGTGGCGTCCCTTCAGGGCCAGGCCGGCGCCGAAGACAAGTCGGGTTTCTCCGTACCGATCGCCATCACCGGACCCTGGGAGAATCCCAGCATCCAGCCAGATATGGCGGCCCTGTTGCGCGATGGTGCCCTCGACAAGGCGAAGGGTATCCTTGGTGGCGGCGCTGGTGGCGCCGGCGGTGCTGGCGGCATTGGCGATGCGCTGAAGGGAATCACCGGTGGCGGTTCGCCGGCAGCGCCCGCGGCTCCAGCAACCTCGGCGACGCCCGCGCCAGCTGGCGCCAAGCCCCCCACCGCCGTGCCGAACCCCGCCGATGCCATCAAAGGACTGTTCGGCAGATGACCCCTGACTTGGTTGCACGAAAGACCATGGGAACGGCCCGCCGTTGGGCCGTTCCCATGGCAATTTTTCTGGCGTTTTCCGTGGCTCAGCCGACGCAGGCGCAGTCGGGAAAGCCTTCGGAAGGTGGCGGCAGCTTGGGTTCGGTTCTCGATGAAACGACGAACAACGTCCTGCGTATCTTCGGTGCCTTCCTGAAGGCCATTCCACAATTCGAAGCGCCCGAAGTGCTGCCGAACGGCGACATCATCATCCGTCGCAAACCGTCTGTCACACCGCCACCGAAAGAAGAAGATGAACCCGACGAAACCGAGACGCGGCGGATCTAGGAGGCGGTTTCTGCCGTTGGCCGTCAGGCCGGATCACGTCCGCGCCACAGTATAGTCCCGGACGAAATCTTCATCGATGGTTACACCCAGGCCCGGCCGGTCGGGAAAACCGATGCGACCATCGGTTACGGCAAACGGCTCCTTGCCGAGATCGTGCATTAACGGATTGTGGCCAAGGGAATACTCGACATAGAAGGCCGCCGGCGCCACGGCACAAACATGCAACCCGGCGGCAAACATCAAAATGCCGCCCCACATGTGGGGCGCGAATCGGATCTGGTTTGCAGTAGCGATGGCGGCAATACGCATTGCTTCCGTAATGCCGCCGCAGATCGCCAGGTCGGGCTGGAACACATCGACGGCGCGCGCCGTCGCCAAGGCGTTGAAGTCAAAGCGGGTAAACTCGCTTTCACCGGCGGCGATGGGAATATCGGTCGCCGCCCGCACTTCGGCGCAGCCACGCAAATCGTCGGCGGTAACCGGTTCTTCGAACCAGGTCAGGTCGCAGTCGGCAACCAGCCGGCAGAAGCGTTTCGCTTCCGCCACGGTGCAGGTGCCATGCGCATCGGTCATGATGGCGACGTCGGGCCCCAACGCGTCGCGTGCCGCCTTGACCCGGCGCGCCGATGTGTTGATATCGCCATCGCCGGAACCGACGCGCATCTTGACGGCCTTGAACCCGCCCCGCGCGATGTAGCCCTTGAGCTGCTCGCCAATGGATTCCGCGGGCGCCCATCCGCCGGAGGCATAGGCCGGCATATCGTCACGGCAACGGCCGCCCAACAGCTGCCATACCGGCACTTTGAGGCTCTTGCCCAAAATGTCCCACAAGGCGATGTCGATGCCGCTGATGGCCGAAATGGTCAGGCCGCGACGACCGAGTACGGGAAAGACGTGCCCACGTTCGGCGGAAAAATGAAAGCGCGTCCCGTTGTAGAGTCGTTCCCAATGGCCGGCGATATCCCCGGCCGGCAAGCCGATCAGTTGCGGCCCTAGTTCTTTTTCGATCAAGGTAACCAGGGCGGCGCCATCGCCATGACTGCCCACGCCGGCCTTGGCCTCGCCATGACCGACGATGCCGCTTTCTGTTTCAATGCGGACCAACACCGTGTTGAACGAGGCCATGCGGCCAAAGTCGCTGGTGTGGCGCTTATCTTCGGGAATCGGAACGCTGATCCAGTGGGCGGTGATGGCGGCAATCTTCATGGGTTCGCCTCGCTTCGCAGGTGAGATGTCGGATGCTAGCAGCCGGTCCCGTCCAGGTGAATTGCCAAGCGTGAAGGATGAAAGCCGGCAACCACCGAACGAAAACGGGGGCCCGAAGGCCCCCGTTCGCTATCGATAGGGTATCGTTCAGAACGGATTTTGCGCGAAGACCATGCAGAACAGCATGGGAATAGACAGCATCGTGTTGGTCCGCGAAAACAGCATTGCCGTACGGCCAGCGGCTGCCTTGGCAGCGTCGTCGGCCGGTTCGATGCCCAACGCGATTTTCTGGTTCGGCCATATGACGAACCAAACGTTGAACCACATGATGGTACCCAACCACATGCCGATGCCGATGGCCGACACGGTGACGCCGCCACTCATCAAACCGAACGTGATCGCATTGAGGATGTAGTCGTTCAGCCACGCCAGGATCAAACCGGTTGCGATGGTCGACATCGCCGCCCAGCGGAACCAGAACAGGGCCGCAGGCGCGATCACCTTGGTGATGGCAGGCCGTTGCGCCGCTTCGATATTAGGCATGTTCGGGATCTGGACGAAGTTGAAGTACCAGAGCAACCCGATCCACATCACGCCGGAAAGCACGTGTAGCCAGCGGAAGAAAAATGCCCACCAAGAATGGTCAAGGGAAAATCCCCCGCCGTGCCCACCTTTAAGGATGAGTATAACCACGATGGCCAGCACGAAACCGGCGATGATGGTGTTTCTAAGATTGGTAAGTATTGCAGCCATGGCTTGTTTCCCTGATCCCCCAGTTGTCTAGAGAGCGCGGAGACTCTAGTCCGCCGAATCCTTCATATTTCTTAACAACATCATCCCAGAACCGACCGCAAAAGCAAGTCCATGGACCGCCATGCGCTGCATGTCTTTGTACGGCCAGCGGCTTTCGTGACCGGAGCGAACCAGCTAGATTGCCGTCGCCGGCACATCGGCGACACTGCAGGGGATACGGCATGACCGTCGCCGTTCACGAATTGGACGCAACGAACAAGGATCGCTGGGACACCTTCGTCGAGACCTGTCCGGAGGCGACGTTCTTCCACAAGGCCGGTTGGAAGCAGGTCATCGAAGACAGCTTCGGTCAGCGCGGACACTTCCTCTATGCCGAGCGTGATGGCGCCGTTGTCGGCGTCCTGCCATTAGTCCATGTGCGCAGCCGGCTGTTCGGCAATCGGCTTGTGTCCAATGCCTTCTGCGTCGATGGCGCCCCAGCCGCGCTGGATGCCGAGGCGCACGCCGCACTCGATGCCCGCGCCGGAGAATTGCTGGCGACCTTGGATGCCGACTATGTCGAGTACCGTAATCCGCAACGGCTTCACCCTGACTGGGGCCGAAAGGAAGGACTCTATGCCACCTTCGACCGTCCTATCGAAGCCAGCGAAGACGCCACGCTGAAGCAAATTCCCCGCAAGCAGCGCGCCGTGGTGCGCAAGGCTTTGGAATCCGGCCTGAGCGATGACATCGATACGGACATCGGCCGCTTCTACCATCTCTATGCGCTGAGCATGCGCAACCTTGGCACGCCGATCTTTTCACGCCGCTACATCGAAAATCTGATGCAGGAATTTGCCGGCTCCATCGATATTTTGACGGTCAGCCAAGGTAGTGTAGCACTGACCAGCGTGCTCAATTTCTACTTCCGTGATCGGGTGATGCCCTACTACACCGGCGCCGTGCCTGAGGCGCGGCGTACCGGCGCTGCCGATCTGATGTACTTCCGGGTCATGCGCCGGGCCGTCGAAAAAGGTTTCACCCACTTCGACTTCGGGCGCAGCAAGGTCGATACCGGCCCCTATGCCTTCAAGAAGAATTGGGGGTTCGAGCCGAAGCCGATGGTTTACGAGTTCCGCATGAAGGGCGATAAGCCGCTGCCCGACATCAACCCCAATAACCCGAAGTACAAAGTGATGATTGCCGCCTGGCAACGGCTGCCGTTGCCCATTGCCAATCTGCTCGGTCCCTGGATCAGCCGCGACGTGGGCTGAGGAAAGCTACCTAGCCATGCACCGCCTGCTGCCTCTCGCCACCGCCGTCGGTACGCTGCTGAAGCAGCGCGGCGAGTCAGTCGGCGTGGTCGAGTCCTCCGCCGCGGGCTTGATCTCGGCAGCATTGTTAGCGGTGCCGGGGGCCTCGGCCTATTTCATCGGCGGCGGCATCATCTACACGAACGCCGCACGTGCCGGTCTGCTCGCCATCGATCTGGCCGATCATCCGGGCATGCGTGCCTCGACCGAGCCCTATGCCCTGTTGGCGGCCCACACGATCCGCCGGCGTCTGGGTGCCACCTGGGGTCTCTGCGAAACCGGCGCCTCCGGGCCGAAGGGCAACCGCTACGGCGATCCGGCTGGCCATAGCTGTGTCGGCATCGTCGGCCCGCTGGAACGATCGGCCACGTTGCGTACCGGGCTTGCCGACCGGGAAGAAAACATGTGGCGCTTCGCCGAACGGACACTGGCCGATTTTCACGCCGCCTTGCGCCAGGGTTGAGTCAGCCGTTCACGCTGCCCATTTGCGTTCCAACCCGGGGGGCAGTACTTTTTTGGCCAGTCACGGCACGCGGAGGCGGCAATCCATGACGATCAGCATCAATCCCCTACATCCCGACTTCTTTGCCGAGATCGGTAATGTCGATCTGCGTCAACCGGTCGATCTCACGACCTTGGGCGACATTGTTGCCGCCATCGATAAATATGCCGTCGTCGTCTTCCACGACCAGCGGCTGACCGACGATCAGCAGATTGCTTTCAGCGCCCTGCTCGGCCCGTTGGAAACCTCCCGCCAGACCCTACGCCCCGATTTCAAGCCACGGCTCAACACCCATATGTCGGACGTGTCCAATCTGGATCACCAGAACCGCTTGGTGGATCCTGAAAACAGACGTTGGATGCAAGCCCTGGCCAATCGGTTGTGGCACACGGACAGTTCGTTCAAACGCTTGCAGGCTAAGTATTCCCTGCTGTCGGCCCATGCCATCCCGCCGCGCGGCGGCGATACCGAGTTCGCCGACATGCGCGCCGCCTACGATGCCCTCTCCACCGACATGAAGAAGCGGATCGAGGGCCTGGTCGTCGAACACTCCATCTTCAATTCCCGCGCCACCCTTGGCTTCACCGATTTCGCCGAGGAGGAACGCAAGGGACTGCCGCCGGTTCCCCACGTTCTCGCCTGGACCCACCCGGGATCGAAACGCAAGACTCTCTACCTTGCCTCCCACGCCGCCCGTATCTATGGCATGCCGGTACCGGAAGGCCGCATGCTGCTGCACGATCTGATCGAGCACGCCACCCAGCCTCAATTCGTCCATGTTCATAAGTGGCGGCTCGGCGATCTGGTCATTTGGGACGATCGCTGCACCATGCACCGGGCCCGCGATTTCGATATGACCGTGCCGCGCGACATGCGCCGAACCACGGTTTCCGACGTGGCGCCCACCCTGGTCCAGGCCGGCATCGACATGCCGCGCGAGGCAACCGCCGCCTGAGGCGTTGTCGATCTTCGTGCGCGGGGCGTCGTTCCGGCGAGAACCCTATCCCGCCCCCGCGCCATCGAACGGAAATAGCCGGCGAAGGCCGATGGCCATTACGCCGCTTGCGCTACGGTCGGCTCTGTTCCCATGACGGTGGTGCGCCGCATGTCGCGGATGTGGGTCAAATCGTCGAAGCGGCGGACCCGATGCATGGTCTGGCGGTTATCCCAAATAACCAGGTCGCCTGCACGCCACGCGTGGGAATAGACGAACTGCCGCTGCGTGGCATGTTCCATCAGGTCGCGGATGAAGGCCATGGCTTCGGGTTTCGGCCAACCGACGATGCTGCCGATGTGAGCAGCCAGGAACAGAGATTTTCGCCCCGTCGACGGTAATGTCCGCACCAAGCGCTGCCGCACGGGGGCGTACTTGATCAGCTCGTCGGCCGTATATTCGGTAAAGCCCAACAAGGCGCGCGAATGCATCAGCGAATGTTCGCAGATCAAATCCTCGACCTCCGTCTTGGTGGCAGCATCCAAGGCATCGTAGGCAGCGCGCATGTCGGCGAATTCCGTATTGCCGCCCGACGGCGGCACGACGCGGCCCGAAAGGATCGAATATTTGGCCGGGATGGCGCGAAAGGAGGCGTCCGAATGCCACAGCTGATTGGCCAGCGCGAACATGCGGCGACGGTCATCGCGCGCCAGCTTCTGGTTGTCCTTGTCGAGGTTGGAAACATCGGCGAAGGCGGGGTTTAGGCGCAATTCCTCCGGCTTGAAGATGCTGTTGCTGCCCAACTGCAAGGGGCCGAAGTGGGCGGAGAAAGCTAACTGCTCCTCGTCGGTGATGAACTGATCGTGGAAGACCAGAACGCCGTAGCGGTCCATGCCGGCATCGATGGCAGCGACATCCTTCGGCGACAACGGCTTGCGGATGTCGATGCCGGCAACCTCGCCGCCGATGACCGGATGAATGGGTCGAATGTCGATGCTCATGTTCTGCTTACCGACCGCATCACGCCGCTTGGGCGGTCACGGTCGGACCTTCGCTCATCGTCGTGGTACGCCGCAGGTCGCGGATATAGGTCAGATCGTCGAAGCGCCGCACCCGGTGCATGGTCTGGCGGTTATCCCAAATAACCATGTCGCCGGCCCGCCATTGGTGGGAATAGACGAAGGCGCGTTGGGTGGCATGTTCCGTCAGGTCGCGGATAAAGGCCAAAGCCTCGGGCCTTGGCCAGCCCGTGATGGTGCCGATATGCGCCGACAGGAATAGCGACTTTCGCCCGGTCACCGGATGGCTGCGTACCAACCGCTGCATGGCCGGCTGCATGGTGGCCAGTTCCTCTGGAGTATACTCGGTGAATCCGAGTTGGGCGCGCGAATAAATCAGCGAATGGCCGCAGACCAGATCCTCGACCTCGGCCTTGGTGGTTGCGTCCAGCGCATCGTAAGCCGCCCGCATGTCGGCGAATTCCGTATTGCCGCCCATTGGCGGCACGATCCGCCCCGACAGCAGGGAATAGCGCGCCGGGACCGGCCGGAAAGAGGCGTCGGAATGCCACAACCGGTTGCCCAAGGAGGCAACCCGTCGCCGATCGTCCCGCTCCAACATCCGGTTTTCCTTGTCCAGGTTGGAGACATCGGCAAAGGCGGGATCGAGACGTAATTCCCTTGTCTTGACGGTGGTGTTGCTGCCGTCCTGCAGCGGGCCGAAATTTCGCGTGAAGGCCAGTTGCTGCTCGTCGGTGATGTGTTGATCGTGAAAGATCAGCACCGCATAGCGATCCATGCCCGCCTCGACGGCTGCCACGTCCTGTTGCGATAGGGGCTTGCACATATCAATGCCGGAAACCTCGCCGACGAAAACCGGATGGATTTGACGAATTTCAACGGGCATTTGCATCTCCGCGTCTTCTGACAACAACGCTTATTGTCTTGGATGGAATCACTTAAGCTGCTTGCTGGGCCACCGTCGGTCCATCGCCCTTGGTGGTGGTGCGCCGCACGTCGCGGACCTGGTTCAAATCGTCGAAGCGCCGCACCCGATGCATGGTCTGGCGATTGTCCCAGATCACCAGATCGCCGGCTCGCCATTTATGGGAATAGACGAATTCCGGCTGGGTGGCGTGCTCCATCAAGTCGCGAATGAAGGCCAGTGCCTCCGGCCGCGGCCAGCCGATGATATTGCCGATGTGCGAGCCCAGATAAAGCGACTTGCGTCCCGTTCCCGGATGGGTGCGCACCAGCCGCTGCAACACCGGCTTGAACATCTTGCGCTCCTCGTCGCTGAATTCGGTGATGCCGATTAGGGCGCGCGAATACAGCAGGGAATGCTCGCAGACCAAATCCTCGACCTCGGCCTTGGTGACGGCATCGAGTGCATCGTACGCGGCGCACATATTGGCGAATTCCGTATTGCCCCCCGAGTCCGGAACGACCCGCCCGGACAGCAGGGAATATTTCGCCGGCACCACCCGATAGGACGCGTCCGAATGCCACAACCGATTGGCCAAACTGAACAAGCGGCGGCGGTTGGCGCGCTCCAGAAGGTCGCCGCCCTTGGCCACGTTGGAAACGTCCGAGAACGTGATGTCCAGGCGTCGGTCCTGCGGCTTGGTGACGTTGGTGCCTTCAGCCGGCTGCAGGGGGCCAAATTGCAGCGTAAAGGCCAGATGTTCCTCATCGGTGATGACGGGACCGTGGTAGACGAGCACGGCA
Source organism: Asaia bogorensis (assembly GCA_945878455.1). GTDB lineage: Bacteria > Pseudomonadota > Alphaproteobacteria > Rhodospirillales > CAMCUA01 > CAMCUA01. The sequence goes on from CAMCUA010000121.1 coordinate 8,835, forward strand.
TGGCGGTCCATGCCCGCGTCGAATGCGGCCACTTCCGCCCGCGACAGCGGCTTGCGGATATCGAATCCCGAAACCTCGCCACCGATATGCTTTGTGAGCGGACGGATATCGATCGCCATGGGGCGACTCCTTAACAGGTATGTCCAGCCGAAGGCCGCAATTGTGATACGGCTTTTCGGCTAAGGCAACCGCCACGGTCATGGCCGGCACCGGCGAAGGATGGCCCTAGCAGGGTCCGGCATTATTGGCTATCGATCCTGTCGGGCTTGTAACTCTTGGGATAGGTGGCTGCCATGAGCGACCACGGTCACGTTCACTATCGCCGCGATGGCGCCGTCGCGCACATCGTTTTCGACCGCCCGGCGGCACGCAACGCCATGACCTGGGCGATGTACGATGGGCTCGCCACTGCCTGTCGACAGGCGAGCGAGGATCGGGTGCGCGTTGCGGTATTGCGTGGCGCCGGCGGCAAGGCCTTCATTGCCGGCACCGATATCGCTCAATTCCAGACTTTCGACGGCGGCGAGGATGGCGTTGCTTACGAGCGCAAGGTCGCGACCTACCTCGGTTGCGTCGAAGCCCTGCCGATGCCGACCTTGGCCGTGATCGAAGGCTGGGCCATCGGCGGCGGGCTGGCCATCGCAGCGGTCTGCGATTTGCGTATCGCAACGCCCGGCACCCGTTTCGGCGTACCGATCGCGCGCACTGTCGGCAATTGCCTGGCGATCGACAACATCGCCCTGCTCAACGCCGTCTTTGGCGTCAGTCGGGTCAAGAAGATGCTGCTGCTGGCGGAAACTCTTACCGTCGAGGATGCCTTGGCCGCCGGTTTCCTCAGCGAAGTCGTGGCGCCGGAACTCATCGAGGCACGCATTGCCGAACTCTGCGCCCGCCTCTCTGGCAACGCACCGATCACCATGCGTGTCACCAAGGAAGCGATCCGCCGCCTGCTACAGAC
>CAMCUA010000122.1 GCA_945878455.1 Asaia bogorensis
ACGCGCCCGTACAAATCCACACCGAACATCCCCCGCCTCCGGCAAATCAAACCGCCAGAGACTTAGACGTGGCCGGCTTTTAAACCGACACGGCAGGACAAGCCCCACCGTTAGTGTGGCCGAGTTTTGCACCGTGAATTACAGCTTCAAAGTATTGCGTGACGGCCCGCGGGATTTCACCGGCAAGCTAATTGCAGTTAGGCGTTCCCTACCCACACGCTACATACAATTCAATGTGATCCGTACCGCGAATTGCGACGTAAGAACGGTACAAGCGTTTTCTTGCGGAGCACGTGTGTGAAACGACCAAGTATTTTTGAGCGATGGCTATTGGGCCTGATTCTGTCGACATGGTTGGCAGCACCCTTCAATTCCAGTGAGGCCCATGAGCACTGTGCGCCCTCATCCAACCCAGTTGCCCTTTATGGCGGGCCCTTGGTGTTTGATGTCCTGAGGAACGACAGCAAGGTTGGACAGCATCGCGTTTCTTTCGAACGCGATTTGGATGGGCACTTGCGAGTCGTCATTGATTCTAGGCTTAGAATTACCCTGCTCGGCCTGACTGTCTATCAATACGGATACGAATCTACAGAGCAATGGTGTGCGGATCGCCTCGTGTCGCTATGGGCCCGACAGGACGATGACGGCGACAGGACGGAAGTGCAGGCTCGAACCGAGAACGGAATGACAACCATAGAAGGCCCGAGCGGAAATTCCGAGGTCGAGGCAGGCCTGTTTCCAACAAACCACTGGAACGCCCATGTCCTGTCACAATCTCGGGTGATCAATACATTGAGCGGCGAAGTGTCTCAGGTATTGATTCACGCTACGGGACGGGAGCTCGTCGAGGCCGAGGGTCTGTCCATTTCGGCATCAAGATACCGCTATACGGGAGATATCGATACGTCGGTCTGGTACGACGACGCCGGCCGATGGGTCAAGATGCGCTTCGCGGCAAAGGGCGGCTCCGTGATTGAGTACCGCTGCGTGACCTGTGGACAGTCGATCCCAAATACCGAAGTTGACTGACATGGCAGCCATTACGCGTGTAGCCTGGGTCACCGGGGCGGGACAAGGCATTGGCCGACACGTGGCCCTCGAGTTGGCCCGGCGCGGCTGGCATGTCGCCGTGACGTCACGGACTGAGTCCGACCTCCGACATCTTGCCGGCGATATCCAATCAAGGGGCGGCAAAGCCTCTGTCCATGTCGGTGACACAACAGACGCCAAGGCGATGGCGCATGTGGTTGGCGATATCGAGATCACACATGGCTCCCTTGACCTCGCCATCCTCAATGCTGGCACGTACATTAAGTTTGGCATCGAGGATTTCAATGTGGCCGATTTCGGCAAGCAGATCGATATCAACGTGATGGGTACCGTGCGGTGCCTGGCACCAGCAATGGCGGCGATGATCGCACGCCGTTCCGGGCAGATCGCTGTCGTATCCTCGTTAACCGCCTATCGCGGACTGCCATTGGCGAGCGCCTATGGCGCATCGAAGGCTGCGCTTACCAATATGTGCGAAGCCTTGCAACCCGAGCTTGCCCGATTCGGCATTGCCATCTCGGTCATACATCCGGGGTTCGTTCGCACACCCCTGACCGACCGCAACGACTTTCCCATGCCGTTCCTGATAGAAGCGGACGTCGCGGCCCGGCGCATCGTCGACGGCCTCGAACGCGGGCGGTTTGAAATCGCTTTTCCGCGCCGGCTGGCAATCCTGATGAAAATCGGCCGCCTGCTCCCCTACAGCCTCTATCTGCACATCACCCGGAAGATCCTGGGCACATGACCATCGAATCCAGCTTCCAGGCCTACAGCGCCTGCCTCGAGTCCCTGACCGCCAGCACCATCGATGCATTGGACGGCCACCTTTCCGATGACGTCTGCTTCCGCGACCCCTTCCACGACACCCGCGGCAGGGCAGCGATGAAACGGGCTATCGCCCGATTGTTTGCCGCGGCCACGAACGTCTCCTTCCGTATCGATGACCACGCCGCCGTATCGAATCGCATCTATTTCCACTGGCGCCTCTCAGCCATCCTGCGTGGTCGAGACTGGCAGGTTCAGGGTGTCACCAAAGTCGCGTTCGACGAAACTGGCAAGGTATCGTCCCACGAAGAATATTGGGATGCCGCAACTCAGCTGTATGAGCGAATGCCTCTTATCGGGCCGCTGCTGCGATACCTGCGTCGAAAGGTTGCCGGGCCGTGATCGGCGGGAACCCAGCGGCAGACTGCTCAACCTTCTGAAAGGCGATGGTGACCTGACCCAGTTCAAATCCGAACTTGCTCATGCGGGCGCGGTTTAGCATGACCCCGCCCGGCTGTAGAAACATCCAGTCGTCGAAGCGGACCCGCAGCGTACTGTCGTCGCCGGTCTTGAGATTGAGGACATAGGACCAGTTGAGGGCATTTCCGGACGACACCCCCGTCGCCGTCCCGATGACGTCATCGGCACGTCCTTCATAACGGTCATCCGCCGTCTTGTGAATGCGCCATTGGCGCGTGCTGCGTTCTCCATCGTCGAAAACGAAGCTCTCGTCCAGGGTCAGTTCCTCGCCGTCCCATCGCCCATCGATATCGACGACGAACTGTCGCCTCACCGTGCCGAAACGGTCCTCGAATATGCCCCAGGCCCGTGTCTTTCCCGAGAAATACGACTCGAGGACGAAAGCGGGCTGATGACTGGTGAAATCGCTGGGTTTCATACCTGTGCACCCGTTAAGAAACAGGAACCCGGACATCATCAGGATTACGCGCAGCAACATGGTGCCCTGGCCTCGATGTTCTGTTTTCCAATGTCGTCAGCCGCTGGCGGATCACGGCCTGCTTTGCAGATGTGAGTGGATGCCGCCAGAGCATCGCTATCGTCGCTATCTTCAGTACGACAGGGACTGCGGCATAGATCACCGCGAGGGCCATGACATTGTTGCCTTCCGCCGGCCCATCGGTCTGAAAACCGAGCCATTCGAGCGCCGGGAAGGCGATCAGCACGGAGAGCGCAAACGCGAACTTCATCGCCATGCTCCAGAAGCCGAACATCAATGACGTCCGGTCACGCCCGGTTCGCCAATATTCGTACTCGGCGACATCCGCCTGCATGGAGGGTGGGATGGCTAGATCCGCCCCCAGAGCAAGGCCCGATATTAGGCAGATTGCAAGAAAGGCCGCAGCGTCGCCTGCACCGAGAAAAGGTGCGAACGCAAAAGCCAGGCACGCCAGGGCCATGGCGGCGCACCACGCCCGGTGCTTGTCCCATCGGCTGGCAAGCCAGCCCCATAGGGGAATGCCGCAGACGCCGGCAAGGAAGTAGCTGAACGTCAGCAGGCCGCGCATGAGTTCGTCAGCCACCAGAACGTGCTTCATGTAGAGAATGAACAGGACCGCGGGGATGCCGTTGGCCAGGCTGTTGACGAACCAGCCGGCCAGAAGCAGGCGAAATGGCCTATTGCCGGCGAGGCCGGCGATGTCGCGCCATGGCGATGCGGCGGCGGCAACGACCTTGCGCCGGGGCTCGGCGACTCCGGCCAGCAGTAGCATGAAGAGCGGCACGCCGACGGCAATGGCTGCCCAGGCGACAAACAACAGCGCCTCCCGTTCGCCATAGCCCAGTGCGGCGGCGGCGGCCGGAACCGCGCCGGCGAGCAGGATGCCGCAGAGCGTGAATCCTTCTCGCACCGATGTCACCTGCGTTCGCCCGCCATAGTCGTCGGACAGGTCAGCGCCCCAGGCCTGGTAGGGAATCATGATCAAAGACCAGCCCAGGTACAAGACGGCAGCCCAGACGGCGAGGTATCCCGGGCCAACCCCTGGCTGCGGCCCGAGCAGGAAGAGCGCCCCGACTGCGGCCGTTACCGCCCCCAGCAGCACCAGCGGCTTGCGGCGCCCCCACGGGCTCTTCAGCCTGTCGGAGACAACACCTATGAGCGGATCGGAAACGACGTCCAGGGCCCGCGCCACGAACAATGCCATTCCTGTCGCGGTGAGGCCCAGGCCGAGTCCTTCCGCATAGACAGCCGGCAAGTGCACAAGCAGCGGAATGGTGGGCATGCCGAGCGCCAAGCCGGCTGCACCGTATCGCACATCGCGCCACAACAGTTTCGAGATCGGCATGATGGAGGCTAAGGCTTGGTTAGGCGGAATTGGCCGACGTTGATGGATCCTGCGCGAAAGCCGGCCGAGGTATAGGCCAAGTAATATTCCCACATCCGCTTAAACCGCCGGTCGAACCCCATCGCCTCGAATTCCGGCCAGCGCTCCTGGAAGGCCACGCTCCAGAAGTCGAGGGTGCGGGCGTAGGATTCGCCGAAAAACAAGGCGTCAGCGTAACCTAGGCCCGCCGCTTCGGCATGCTGGCGGATCGTGCCGGGAGATAGCAACATACCGCCCGGAAAAATGTACTTCTGAATAAAATCAACACTATGCCGGTAGTAGTCGAAGCGTTCATCGGCGACGGTAATGACCTGAATCATCGCTGCACCTTGCGGCGCGAGGCATTGCGACACGATATTGAAATATGTGGACCAGTAACGTTCACCGACGGCCTCGAGCATCTCGACAGAAACGATCCGATCGAAGGTGCCGTCGAGTTCCCGATAATCCCGCAGCTGCACGTCGACGAGCGCTTCTAGCCTTGCTGCGGCGACGAGCTCACGGGCGCAGGCGAATTGCTCCTTCGAAATTGTGATCGCCGTGACATGGGCGCCGGTTTCCCGAGCGATGAAGGTGGCGAGCCCGCCCCAGCCGCAGCCGATTTCGAGAACGCGATGGCCGGGACCGATCTCCAGTTTCCGGACAATGCGTCGAAACTTGTTCGCCTGGGCTTCGGCCAGACTCTCTCCCTGAGTTTCGAACAGGGCCGACGAGTAAGTCATGGATGGATCGAGCCATTCCCGGAAGAAGCGGTTCCCGAGATCGTAGTGGCTGGCAATGTTCCTCTTGCTACCGACAGGTGAATTGCGGCGCAGGTACTGAACCCCATTATGAATGATGCGCGACAGATTGCTGCCAGTCAGGCTTTGGTCAAGTGGACCCATGTTTGCCGTACCAAAATCGAATAGGTGCTCCAGCGAAGGCGTTGTCCAGTCTTCGGCCAAATAGCCCTCGGCAAGACCGATGTAACCGTCGACCAGCAGCCGCGTGACGGCGCGGAGCCTGTTAATTTGGATCAACGCATGTGGACCCATGTGCACGCCCGCAACACATAGTTCGCGGCCGTTCCTGAAGACGAAAGTTATGGAACCCCGCTCAACGGAACCTGCGAGGCGGCGCAGGACGGCTTCGAAGACAGCGCGTGTCAGGGGTAGGCGCAACCTGTCTCCGGTCGCAAAAGATTTTGATTCCGGGCGATTGGCGGCAGCAGTCATGCGTCAACCCTCTTCATCGTGCTTCAGGATGCCAGGCCCGGATGCGGGCGCAGGCTTGGCGTGTGGAAAATAGGGAATGCCTTTCAGCCAGAGCCGAAGAGCCTCCCAATGAATGCCGGCAAGGACCTTGAAGGTCATCAGGGGGTAGCGCAGGGCCATGCGCGCCAGGGCGGCATCGGTCAGATCGCGGTGCCGGCCGCAGAATGCCGCGGCGAGAAGCAGGCCGTCCTTGTCTTCCTCCCGGATGACAACTTTCACCTCGTCGCCCGGCGCGACAACCCGAAAATCATAGGAACATTCCATGGGAATGAACGGGGACACGTAGAAGCGCTTTTCGCAGCGCTGACGAATGACGGTCCGGGACGGATCGGCCACGTCGAGCACATAGGCGTGGCGTTCGCCGAACGTATTGTGGACCTCGTAGACGATGGTCCGCAGCCTGCCATCGTCAGCATAGCAGAAATAGACGGTCAGGGGATTGAACACGTAGCCGAATAGCCGCGGATAGCACAGCATGAGAATGCGATGGCCGACTTCGCCGCAGCCGGCGGCAGCGAGCCGCGCCCGCACCCAGTCGCTGACGGGCCGTCCGTCACCGTGATCCTCATCGAAAACGCTGAACAACCCCCAACGATTGTATCGAAGCAGCCGCAGGTTTCCGCCCAACCCCTTCAGGTCGTCCACGTCGAGCAGCAGCGCAAATACCCCGTAACGCAGCCTGTGGCGGCGTGGGCGCAGGCGTTCATGCACTACGCGGCCAGTGTATATCGCTGGGTTGGTGACCATCAGGCTGCCACTTCCGCCGCCATCGGGCCAAGCACGATGCGTCGCGATTCCCCGGGAACGACCCAGGGCCTGCGGACGCCACCCACGGATTCGGCAGCCGCCAGTCCGGACTGAAGGGCGTCTTCGTGAAAGCCATGACCAAAATAGCTGCCGCAGAACCACGTGTTGCGGCGGCCCTGGAGCTGCCACAGCTCCTTCTGGGCCTGCAGGGCCGCGGCATCGAAATGCGGGTGCTCGTAGTCGAATTCACGGTGGATCAGGGTCTGCGCAGGCGGTGTCTTTGGATTGACGGTCACGAAAAGCGGGCGGCGTTCGTCAATCGCTTGCAGGCCGTTCATCCAATAAGTGACGCTGACGCCCTCCATGGTGTCGCCGAGGTAGTTCCAGCTTGACCAGACACGCCGCCGACGGGGCATGAGCGCCGGGTCTGAATGGAGTACCGCCCGGTTGGCGGTATAACGAAACGCTCCCAGCAGACGCCTCTCCTGCCTGTCAGGGTCGGCGAGCATGGCCAGGGCCTGGTCGGCGTGGGTGGCGATGACCACGGCATCGTGGCGGTGGCTTTCGCCGGATGTGGTGAGCAGGTCGACGCCGAAGGCATCGCGCCGGACTTTTCTCACGCCTTCCCCAATCCGCAGGCTATCACCAACGGCCTCGGTAAGGCGGCGCACATAAGTTCGGCTGCCACCGGTCACTGTGCGCCAGGGGATGCGCCGGCTGAATCGAAGCAACCCGTGGCTTTCAAAGAAGCGCACGAACGTCTCCACCGGGTGATCGCGCATTTCGTCTGCCCGTGTGGACCAGATCGCCGCACCCATGGGCAGGATGAACCGTTCGACGAATGCCTCGCCGTAGCCGCCCTGTTCGAGATAGCGCCCCAGGGATACCGCGCGGAAGCGATCAGGGAAGCGCATGACGTCGGGGGCTTCGGCATAGAAGCGCCGGATGTCGCGGACCATGTGCCAGAACGCCAGCCGGGTGATGTTCCGGCGTTGGCCGATCATGGCGTTGAAGGTCCTGCTCCCATATTCGAACGTGCCACCGCCGAGGGATACCGCAAACGACATGTCGCTGGGTTGCGTCTGAATGCCCAGATGGTCGAACAGCGCCACCAGATTCGGGTAGTTGACCTCGTTGTATACGATGAAGCCGGTATCGACAGCCTGATACTTTCCATCCGCCAACACGTCGACGGTATTTGCATGCCCGCCGAGACGGGCATCCTTCTCGTAGAGGGTGATACGATGGAACTGTCTAAGCAGCCAGGCGGCCGAGAGGCCGGCAATACCGGAGCCAATGACCGCGACGTCCAGAATTGGATGCGACCGAGGGGAAACACGATTCATATTCGACATACCGGCTTTGGGAATGGCCAACTTGCTTCACGACATTGATTACGGCAGTGAGAAGGTTTCGGATCATTTATTTCAAAATTTTGTGAACTGATAGCCGCCCTACCGCGTAATCAGGGCATGAACGGTGTTGCAACAATGATCTCGCCCATCGCCATGAGCCTTGTGCTCCGCCAAGATAGGGTGCAGGGAAGGCGAGCAACATTGCGTTCAGGGGCGCGCGGATTTTTGGTGAGCGTTCAGTCAACGTCGGAAGAGCCGAAGCTCGAGACCCTTGTGCTTCGGATCGCCACCCACCGTGATGAATCTGCCTTTGCCGCACTCTTTGTTCGGATCGCTCCGCGCGTCAAAGGTCTGATGTTGCGCCTCAGAGTGGACGCTGCGACGGCCGATGAACTCGCCCAGGAGACGATGCTGCGGGTGTGGCAGAAGAGTAGCCTTTTCGATCCGAGCAAAGCTTCGGCCGCCACCTGGATATTTGCGATCGCCCGAAACCTTCGCGTTGACTGGATCCGTCGTGAAAACCGACCGGAACTGGACCTGAACGATCCGTCGCTCGTGCCACCTCCGGAACCTTCCGCCGAGGAGCATATCGACGCGCACAAGCGGCAGAAGACAGTCCGGGCATGCCTCGCTGACCTGCCTGACGATCAGCGCCAGGCCGTTCACTTGTCGTTTATTGAAGGGCTGTCCCACCAGGAAATCGCCGACCGGCTCGACATCCCCTTGGGAACCGTGAAGTCCCGTCTGCGCTTGTCCTTTGACAAGTTGCGAACCTTGCTGAGGAGTTTGTGATGGCCGAGCACCATCCAGGGTCCGATCTGCTGTTCAGCTACGCGGCTGGCACATTGGGTGAAAGCTGGAGCTTGGCGATCGCGACACATCTGGCGCTGTGCCCCCACTGTCGCGACAACGTGGCCCTAGCCGAGGAACTGGGCGGCACAATTATGGCAGAGGTTGAGCCAGAACCAATGGCACCAGGGTCATGGCAGGAACTGGTTTTACGGCTGGACGGGCGGGAGGTGATCCCAGCGCCATTGCCCGCTATGCCGACGGCAAGCGTTCCCCCGACATTCCCGCAACCCCTGCGCCGCTACATCGGCGGCGATGCCCGGGATGTGGCGTGGAAGCGCCTCGGTGGCGGGGCATACCAGTTCCTGATCCCCACCGCGGACAGCGGTCGCGCTCGCCTTCTGCTCATCCTGGCGGGAAAGCCCGTACCCCGGCACGGCCACCGCGGCCGCGAGCTGACCCTGGTTCTGTCCGGCTGCTTTTCCGACCATCTCGGTGCGTTTGCCCGTGGCGACCTTGAAGACGGCGACGAGGACCTCGTCCACCAGCCGGTGGCGGGAGACGCCGATGACTGTATCTGCCTCGCCGTAACCAACGCGCCACTTCGCTTCACTTCGTTGATCCACAGGCTCTCGCAGCCACTTATCGGGATTTGAGGTGCGCTCCTTCCTTTGTTCGGCGGTGTCAGACCAAATTGGCTTGAGGCTGGGAAGGGGGTTTCGTAGCCTCTGCGGGTGAGAAACCCGTTCCGCTATTTCAACAGTTCGCCCGAGGTGATCCGCCTGACGGTGATGATGTACATCCGCTATCCGTTATCGCTGCGCCAGGTCGAGGATTTGCTGTTCGAGCGCGGTATCGACACCTGCCATGAGACGGTGCGGTTTTGGTGGAATCGGTTCGGTCCGATGTTCGCTGCGGAGATCAAAAAGCGGCGCATCCAACATGGATGCTATTCGTTGTGGCGCTGGCAACTGGATGAGGTGTTTGTGCGGATCAACGGCGAGACGCATTACCTCTGGCGTGCCGTCGATCACGAAGGCGAAGTGCTTGAGGTTTTCGCGACGAAACGCAGGGATCGAAAGGCGGCACTTAAGTTTCTGAAGCGGGTCATGAAGCGCTATGGCAACCCGCATTCCGTCGTGACCGACCGTCTCCGATCATATCGCGCTGCGATGAAAAGCATCGGCAACGCCAGTGCTCAGGAATGCGGCCGGTGGCTCAACGACAGAGCCGAAAACTCGCACCAACCATTCCGACGACGAGAGGGCGCCATGTCTAAATTCAGGGACATCAAGACGCTCCAAAAGTTCGTCTCAGTGATCGGCCCCCATTAGGTGGTCCGGGTTGAATGTTAGTGCATTGCTTCCTCCCTGGCCATTGCCGG
>CAMCUA010000123.1 GCA_945878455.1 Asaia bogorensis
GGCATAACCGGCGCCTTCACCAAGGATCAGGCCAAGCGCTATACCGCCTCCGCCGATGCCAAGTTGGAACTGTTCGACGATCGCGGTTTCCGGCGCGGCATTTCCACCTCGCGCGTCAGCCTGTCGCGCACGGTGCCGGAAGGCATCACCCTCAACGAACGGGACAAGGCCCTCTACACGCTGGTCGAAGACATGATGAAGTCATTCGACGAGCAGATGAACGCCAATATCCGGCAATATATGGGCGCTTTTCTTTTCTGAGGTCTTGCCACCACGCCATCAGCGCGACAGGCTCGCCAGCAACGGAAAAACGCGGCGGCGGCAGGGCCAGCTCGCCGGTGAGGGAGGACCATCGTGACCACGCGCATTGCCATTTTAGACGACTACGTGAACGCAGCGTTAAAACTGGCCCCATGGGGTTCGCTGCCCGATTGTCAGGCCGTGGTCTTCGAAAAGTACATTTCCGGCGGCGATGACCGGGTCGTTGCCGCCCTGCAGGATTTCGACGTGGTCATCTGCATGCGCGAGCGAACCCGCATGTCCGCCGCGGTCATCGGGCGTCTGCCCAGGCTGAAGTTGATCATCACGACAGGCTCGCGCAACGCCTCCATCGATGGCGAAGCAGCCCGCCAGCGTGGCATCCCCGTTTGCGGATCGCCCCTCATCAGCTTTGCCGCCGGCGAGCATGCCTGGGGCTTGGTCATGGCGCTGGTGCGGCGCATCCCCATGGAGGACCGGGCCATGAAGTCGGGCGCCTGGCAGGTGGAGTTTCCCGTGACCTTGGGCGAAAAGACCCTAGGCGTTCTCGGCTTCGGGCGCATCGGCAAGCAGATTTCCCGATACGCCAATGCCTTTGGCATGAAGGTCATCGCCTGGAGTCCGTCGCTGACGGCGGCTATCGCGGCAGAGCATGGCGTCACCCGGGTCGAGCGCGACCGCCTGTTCACCGATTCGGACTTTCTTAGCATTCAGGTGACGTTGAACCAGGGTACCCGCGGTTCGGTCGGCGCCCGCGAATTCGGCATGATGAAACCCACCGCCTATCTGGTGAATACCTCGCGCGGCCCCATCGTCGACGAAGCCGCCCTGATCCAGGCCCTGGAGCATCGCACCATTGCCGGAGCCGGCCTTGACGTCTTCGATATCGAACCCCTGCCGGCCGATCATCCGCTGCGCCGCTTCGAGAACGCCATTCTGACCGGGCATACGGGTTACGTTTCGCGCGAAGCCTTTGAGAAAGGCTACCGGGGAGCCGTCGAAGACATCCAGGCTTGGCTGAACGGCAAGCCCATCCGCGTTATCAACGCCTGAATCCATCGACCGCGCCGAAGCCAGAGAGAACGATTGCCTCTATCGATCCGGCGCTACGGCCTATTATAATGCCCGAAAATTGGGCGGCAGGGATCATACAAGCTGAATTGCCTGATACCCGGCGCCGGGTTGGTGGAGAGGGGAAACATAATGATGACAAGGCTGGCTTTGCGCTCACGCGGACCCGCGCCGACGACAATCGTTTTCGCTGTTTTGACATGCTTGTTCCTCGGCAGTCCGGCCGCCGCAGCCGACATGGCGCTCAGCGACGGCAATACCGCTTGGATCATGACCTCGACCGCCTTGGTCCTGTTCATGACACTGCCCGGATTGGCCTTGTTCTACGGCGGACTCGTGCGCTCGAAGAACGTGCTGTCCGTCCTGATGCATTGCACGGCGATTGCCTGCCTGGCATCGGTGCTGTGGTTGATCGCCGTCTATAGCCTGTCCTTTGGCGATGGCGGGCCGCTCGGCGATTGGATCGGCGGCTTGGACAAGCTCTTCCTGTCCGGTGTCACGGTCGATTCGATGAGCGGCGACATTCCCGAGACGGTCTATTTCATGTTTCAAATGACCTTCGCCATCATCACGCCGGCCCTGATCGTCGGCGCCTATGTGGAGCGCGTTCGCTTTTCCGCCGTCTGCCTGTTCAGCGGCGCCTGGCTGATCGTTGTCTATGCTCCGGTCTGCCATTGGGTGTGGGGCGGCGGCTGGTTGGCGGACAAGGGCGTCATGGACTTTGCCGGCGGTCTGGTGGTGCATGTCACGGCGGGGGTTTCCGCCCTGGTTTTCGCCATGGTGCTGGGCGCGCGCAACGGCTTTCCGCGCGAGATCAGCCCACCGCACAGTCCTGGTCTGGTGATGATCGGCGCGGCGATGCTGTGGGTCGGCTGGTTCGGCTTCAACGCTGGCAGCGCCCTGGCCGCCAACGGTTCGGCCGGTATGGCCATGACCGTCACCCATATTTCCGCCGCCACCGCCTCGCTGACCTGGATGGCCATCGAATGGGCGCGTTACGGACGGCCGAGCCTGGTCGGCCTCGTCACCGGCACCATTGCCGGTCTCGCCACCATCACGCCGGCCTCCGGATTCGTCGGGCCGTTGGGCGGCTTCCTGTTGGGCATCGCAGCCGGAATCGTCTGTTTCGCCATGGTGCAGATCGTCAAATATCGCCTGAAGATCGACGATTCGCTCGACGTGTTCGCCGTTCATGGGGTCGGTGGTGCCCTGGGCAGCCTGTTGGTTGCCATTTTTGCCGACACAGCCTTCGGTGGACGTGGCTTAAGCGATACGGTAACCATCGGCGGTGCTTTCGGCGTGCAGCTGACCGGCGTCCTTGCCACTGCCGCCTGGTCGGCTATCGTCAGCTTCGTATTGCTGAAGATCATCGATGCAACGGTCGGGTTGCGGGTCGATGCCTATCAGGAGGTGGAAGGCTTGGACATCACCGCCCACGGGGAACGCGGGTACGATATCTGAGCTGCTACCAACCAGGCCGCCCGACAGAGGGAGAAAGCCGTCATGAAGTTGGTCATCGCCATCATCAAGCCCTTCAAACTCGACGAGGTTCGCGAAGCTTTGACCAAGTTGGGGGTCGAAGGCATGACCGTCACCGAGGTGAAGGGTTTCGGCCGTCAGAAGGGTCAAAAAGAGATCTATCGCGGTGCCGAATACAGCGTCGTGTTCGTGCCCAAGATCAAACTGGAGATCGCCACCGAAGACGATTTGGCCAGTCGCATCGTGCAGACGATCCAGGAATCGGCCAGTACCGGTCAGATCGGCGACGGCAAGATCTTCGTGACCGATCTTCTCCAGGCCGTGCGCATCCGCACCGGCGAGACCGGCAACCAGGCGCTCTAGCCATTTGCCGGCAGCGCTTTTCCGCTCGGCGTGATCGGTTAATCCGGCACGCCCCCCACAAGGGCAAGTTTTTTTCGCCTTCGGGATTCAGCAGTGAACCCACCCCGGCACGGCAATCGTTCGGCTTTCGGCCGGCTGGCGCTGGCCATCATACTGTTTGGTTCCGCCTGGCCAGTCATGAAGATCGGCCTGTCGGGAGCAACTCCCCTGTGGTTTGCTGCCACGCGCATCGGCATCAGTACCGTCGCGGCCTTTGCCTTGCTCGCCGCCATCGGGCGCCTGCATCGCCCGGCTTGGCGCGACCTGCCGGCGGTCGCCTCCATCGGCATCTGCCAACTGACCTTGTTCCACAGCTTCAGCCAACTTGGCCTACGCTACTTGGAGGCCGGGCGTTCGGCGGTTCTCGCCTATACCACCACGTTGTTTCTCATCCCGCTTGCCCGGTTGACGGGCGAGGCCATCGGCCGCTGGCACGCCATTGGCTGCGGTCTCGGCATGGCCGGCGTCGTCGTGCTGCTGGCGCCGCAATCCATCGACTGGGGAATAGAGGGCTCAATAGCCGGACACCTCTGGCTGCTGATGGCGGCGGCCAGTTGGGCTTTGGCCATCTTCCACGCCCGCCGGCACGATTGGCACCTCGGCCCTCTCGAACTGCTGCCCTGGCAGCTGCTGTTGGCCACGGTACTGGTCTTTCCGCTGGCGGCGCTTTTCGAGCCCGAAGGCGGTGTCGCCCTGACCGGTGGCACGCTCGCCTGTCTCGCCTACCTCGGCCTGCTGGCCGGACCAGCAGCCACCTGGGCGGCAACGTCGGTATCGCGCCAGTTGCCGACAACGGTATCGTCCCTGGGCTTTCTCGGCGTGCCTGTGCTCGGCCTGACCGCTTCGGCCTTGTGGTTGGGCGAGACCGTCGACGGCCCGCTGCTGCTGGGCGCCGCCCTGATCCTTGCCGGCGTTGGGGTGGTCATACTGGGATCGGGTCGGCGGCCGGCAGGTTCCTGACACCCGACGCGTTGCCGATCCCGTCGACCGCCCCTATCATGGCCCCATGCACGGCCCCTGGCAGGAGACTTCCCGATGATTCCGGTCACTGAATCCCTGGCTCGTTTCGCCGCCACCATTCGCCCGCGCGACATTCCGGCGGCGGTACGGGAACGCGCCCGTCTGCTCATTCTCGACACCTTCGGCAATATGATCCGCGCCGCCCATGATTCCGAATCGACACCGGCCGTGCTCGCCGCGGCGGAGCGGCTGGGTTACGAAGGCGGCCCCCATGCCGTGGCCGGTCTCGGCGCCGGTTACACAGCGCCGGGCGCCGCCTTGATCAACGGCACCCTGGCGCATTCGCTCGACTTCGATGACACCCACGCCGCCGGATCGTTGCACCCAAGCGCGCCGATCCTGCCGGCGGCGCTGGCCGCGGCCGCCATGACCGGGGCATCGGGCAGCGATCTTCTCGCCGCCGTCATCGTCGGCTACGAAGTACAAATTCGCGCCAGTCTCGGTCTCGGACCCACCGAGCACTATCGGCGTGGCTTCCACCCAACGGCCACCTGCGGCGCCTTTGGCGCTGCTGCCGCCGCCGGCCGTCTGCTTGGCCTGGACGCGGGCGGCCTGCAAAGCGCCTTCGGTATTGCCCTGAGCCAGACCGCCGGATCGCTGCAGTTCCTCGCCGACGGCGCCTGGACCAAGCGGTTCCAGGTGGGTTGGGCGGCACAGGCCGGGCTGGTGGCGGCGACCCTGGCGGCCGAAGGTTTCCGGGGGCCGGCACAGGCCTTCGAGGGCAAGGCCGGTTTCTTCGCCGCCTATGCCCCGAACCCGGATCCGGCTAAAGGCGCCGCCGGACTCGGTACGACATGGGAGACGCTGAACATCGCCATCAAGCCGTATCCGTCCTGCCGTTACAGCCATGCGCCGCTGGATGCCCTGCTCGCCCTGCGCGCCGCTAACGACATTGCTGCCGCCGACGTGACAAGTATCGAGGTCGGCGTGTCGCGCACCGCCATGATCCTGATCGGCGAGCCGGAAGCGACCAAGCAGAACCCCAAGACGGTCGTCGACGGCCAGTTTTCCATGCCCTTCCTCGCTGCCGTTGCCCTGCGCACCGGCGGCATGGGATGGGACGATTACGGCCGCCACCTGAACGATCCGGCGACGCTCGAACTTTGCCAGCGCATCCATACCCGGCCCGACCCGCAGCCCGAGGCCGAGTTCCCCCGCAACATGAGCGGTATCGTCCGCCTACACACGCGGCGCGGCAGCTTCGAGAAATTCGTCGTCTCGCCGAAGGGGGAGCCCGAAAACTTCGTCACGCCGGCCGAATTGCGCGCCAAGTTCGACGGCCTGACCGCACCCTATCTGTCGGCAGCCCGCCGCGACCGGCTGGCCGCCACCTTACTGGCCCTAGAGGATGTCGCCGACATTCATGCCCTGATGGCACTGACGCGCTCCGATCTCGAAACCGGCATGCGTCTGGCAGCCGGAGCATGACCGCAACCGCCATCGGGGTGCCGGAGCCCAGCGACGCCGACGAGGCGCCGATCCTCGAGATGGTCAATCGCTTCCTAGAGCGCGAGGTGCGGCCGCATGCCCGCGCCCTGGAAGCCGCCGACGAATATCCCGAAAGCATCGTCGCGGCGCTGCGCGAACTCGGCTTCTTTGGCATGACCATTTCGCCCGAATACGGCGGCCTCGGCCTGTCGGCCCTGACCTATGCCAAAGTGGTGGAGCGCGTCGCCGCAGTCTGGATGTCGGTGACCGGTTTTTTCAATACCCATCTCATCATGGCCGCGGCGGTGGAACGCCATGGCAGCGAGACCATGAAGCGGTCCTATCTGCCGCGCTTCGCCACGGGCGAGCTGCGCGGCGGCATCGGCCTGACCGAGCCTGATTGCGGCACCGATCTGCAGGCCGTGCGCACGCGCGCCAAGCGCGACAACCAGGGCTATGTGGTCGACGGCAGCAAGACCTGGATCACCAACAGCGTCCATGGCGATATCCTCGCCGTCCTGGTCAAGACCGACCCCAATACCACACCGGCCCATCGCGGCATGAGCCTGCTGCTGATCGAGAAGAGCGACGGCTTCAGGGTCGTGCGCAAATTGGAAAAACTCGGCTATCGCGGCATCGATACGGGCGAGATCGTCTTCGACGGCTGCCGGGTGCCGGCCGCCAACCTGATCGGCGAGGAAGGGCGCGGCTTGCAGATCGTCCTGGGCGGCCTGGAACTGGGCCGCATCAACGTCGCCGCCCGTGGCGCCGGTATGGCTCGTGTCTGCCTGGAGGAATCCCTGGCCTATGCCCAGCTACGCCGCACATTCGGCCAGCCCATCGCCGAGCATCAGGCGATCCAGCTGAAGCTGGCCGACATGGCGACCCGGGCGCGCGCCGCCTGGCTGTTGGTCGAGGATGCGGCGCGGGCTTATGACGCCGGCCGGCGCGGCGGCATGGAGGCCAGCATGGCCAAGCTGTTCGCCACGGAAGCGGCCATGGAGAACAGCGCCGAAGCGGTGCGCATCCATGGCGCCTATGGCTATTCGCGGGAGTTCAATGTCGAACGCTATTATCGCGACGCGCCGCTGCTGGTCATCGGCGAGGGCACCAATGAAATCCTGCGAACGGTCATTGCCCGCGACCTGGTCAAGCGCTACCCCGCATGAAGGGACCCCGCCGCCGGCGCGCGCCTGCCGGCCTGCCGCCACAGTTGGCATCCAGCGCCATCGAGCTAACGGTCGAAACGCTCGGCGCGCTCGGCGACGGCTTGGCCAAGCATCAAGGCCAGACGGTTTACATCCCCTTTGCCCTGCCGGGGGAGCGGCTGCGCGTCCGCCTGGTGGGCCGGCGCGGCGACGGGCTGGTCGCCGAGACCTTGGCCACCCTCGAGGCCGCGTCACACCGATTGGCGCCCGCCTGCCGGCATTTCGCCGACCTTGAAGCACCCTGCGGGGGTTGCACTATCCAGCATGTGCCGGAGGGCGAAGCGGCGGCCTTCAAACGCCGCACCATAGCCGATGCGCTGGCCCGGCGCGGCCTCGATCCGGCCGTGGTTGGCGCCACCCAAACGGCACCACTGGGCCGCCGACGGCGCGCGACCTTCGCCGTAACCCCGACACGCAGCGGACTTGCTGTTGGCTTTCATCGCCGCAACGAACATCGCGTCGTCGATATCGCCGAGTGCCCGGCCGTGCGGAAGGAATTGGCCGATGCGATCGAGCCTTTGCGCCGCCTGCTGAAAAGCATGCCGGCAGCGGCCAAGGGCGGCAGGGTCGAGGCGTTGCTGAGCGAGACCGGACTCGATTTGGTCTTCGTCTTCACTCGCGAACCGGGGCTGAACGAGCGCCGGCAACTGGGCACCTTCGCCGAGCGGCCCGATATTGCACGACTGTCCTGGCAGCGCGACGAGCGCGAACCGCCGGAGCCCGTGGTCGTCCGCCGCGAACCCGTGGTCCGCTTCGCCAACGTCGCCGTGGTGCCGCCGCCCGGGGCCTTTTTGCAGGCGAGCAGCGACGGCGAAGCGATCATCGTTGCCGCGGTGCGGGCCGCCTTCGCCGGCCGAAGCGGCCTTCGCCGAATCGCCGACCTGTTCGCCGGCTGCGGTACCCTGAGTTTCCCACTCGCCGACGACGCCCGGGTGCTGGCCGTCGAGGAGAATACCGCGATGAACGGCGCCATCGCGCGGGCTGCTGGCCAAGCCGGCCTGGGCGGACGGGTCGAGACGGAGACCCGCGATCTCTCACGCCGGCCGTTAGCCGGCAAGGAACTCGCCGCCTTCGATGCCGTGGTATTCGACCCGCCGCGCGCCGGTGCCGCCGAGCAGGCCCGCGCCATCGCCGAGACGGGGCGCCCCGAGCTGGTCGTCGCCGTGTCCTGCAACCCATCGACCTTCGCCCGCGACGCGCGGACGCTGGCCGACGGCGGCTATCACTTGGCGGCAGTGACGCCCATCGACCAGTTTCCCTGGACGACCCACGTCGAACTGGTCGGCGTGTTCAACAAGACCCAGGCCTGATCAAACCGTCGCCACCGGGGTAGCCGGCGATCCGACGGCGCCGGGCAGGCGCAGCGGCGGCGCCGTCAGCAGGAAACGATAGCGGCCGGCGGTGCGCAACCAGTCGGCCAGATCCGACAACAGAAACATCTCGCCCAAGTGAATACCAAGCTTGAACAGGCAATGGGCGTGCAGCGGCAGATTGACGCAGGGATCGTCGTCGATGGGCCGCGCCGGCGAGGCTTCGACCGCGATGTTGTCGGAGATCAGCACGATCAATCCGCAATCGGTGATCCATTGCAACAGACGCTGGTCGCGGCCATCGAGCCCGCAGCAGACTTGGCGGATACTGGCGTCGGGCCTGCCCTTGGCTGCCTGAATGACGCGATCGAGGCCGGTGCGCAGACAGACCATGTCGCCCGGCTCGATGACGACCTTGTCGGCCTCCAACACATGCATCAGGTCGTCGTAACCGACGAAACGGTGGGCCCGGCCGAAGTGAGCTTCCAGATCGACCATGACGCCGCGGCCCTGCACGCAGGTGGCCGCCATGTTTTCGATGCCCAGCCGCCGCGCGCCTTGCGGCGCCGCCACCGGGCGTTCGCCGCCATCGCGATAATCGATGGGACCGATCACATCCTCGCCGGCGCGAAAGCCGTTGTAATAGACCATCTCCGCCCGCCCATCGGCGTCGGCATCGAAGTGCTGGCCGACATGGGCGAAGCTGTCCCATTGGGTGGAGTATTGCAGCGACATCTGCACGATGTCGTCGCACGACACGTCGAGCAGGCGGGGATTGTCACGATTCAGCGGATAGTTGATGTTGGGCATGCCTTCGCGGATGGTCGGCAGCAGTTGTGGCGGATGGCGCCGGGGATTGACCACGGTGCCGCCCGGCAGGTCGAGCGGCAGGCTCAGACAAAAACTTTTGCCGGCCTTGACCTCGGCGATGCCCTTCATCAGCACATCGCGGGTCAACAGGTTCATCCGTCCCAATTGGTCGTCGGGACCGAAGTCGCCCCAGTTGGAACCCTCCGGACGTCGCCGCCAGCGCATCGCTGTCATCACCTCCCCCTGCCTTCCGTGATCTTGGGACCGAAGCGCCACCGGTCCTTGTCGCCCATGGCCCTCAAGGTCGGGCGCGCAAAAACCGAAACAACAGGATGACCGCCCAAATCGGCAGCACCACCGCCGCGCCGAGCAGGACGTAAGAAATCGCCCAGCCGAAAAAATCGACCGACAACTCGAAAATCCGGCGCACCAAGCCGACCAGATCGTCGAACAAGTTGCGCAGATCGACGTCGAGGAAACTCAGCAGCAGGCCAACCAGGAAACAGACGAGGCTAAATTCTCATTCCAAGTGCAACACCGTTATGCTTCGGAGTTGCGATGGGAATTCACTATGGTCAGCTCGACCTTGATGAGCGTTACGAGCTTTATCGTCTCCGGGAGGACGGTAGAGGCGTTCGAGAGATCGGCCGCCTGATGG
>CAMCUA010000124.1 GCA_945878455.1 Asaia bogorensis
CGAACGCCTCTACCGTCCTCCCGGAGACGATAAAGCTCGTAACGCTCATCAAGGTCGAGCTGACCATAGTGAATTCCCATCGCAACTCCGAAGCATAACGGTGTTGCACTTGGAATGAGAATTTAGCGAAGTATCCCTGGAGACCTGCCGATAGTTAATATCATTTCTGAAACCGGGCATAGTTAGTACTTGCCGCAGAGCCGTTGTGCCCGGTCTTATGCGGCGGACATAAGCCATGGTGTCCGCCAACATAGTTGACGGGTTTGTGGGTCCCGGTTCAGCGTTGCACAGTAGCACGTCCATTCGCAACAATGGCTGCGATGACAACACCGCCCCCGATCAAAGCCCATGTTCCCGGCACTTCACCGACGCCGATCCATGTCCACAGCGGACCGAGCACCGTTTCTATCAAGGAGAACAAGGCGATCTCGGCTGCCGGCAAATACCGCAGGCCGCGAAAAAACAGTGCGAGCGATAGCGGAATGACGATTCCGCCAAGAAAAACCAAGATGACAATGGAACGCGGTGCAATCCCACCGAGATCGGCATGCGGCCAACAGACCATGGCCGATATGAAGCCCGACAGACACAGAACGACAAGCGCATCGATGTGAGGAAAGCGGCGCATCACCACAAGATTGGCTGCGATGAGGAAGGCTGCTAGCAAGGCCATGGCATCGCCCTTGGGATTCCCTGGACTGAACCCGCCATATCCCCCACCGACAATCACCGCGATACCCAGGATGGCGAGAGCAATGGCTATCCACGTGGCAAATCGCACGGCTTCGCCGATGAACAGCAAGCCCAAGACGGCGCTGAACAACGGCATGGCGGCCAGAATGAGCAGGGTATTGGCCACCGTCGTCATACTGACCGCGGCAACGAATGCGATATTGGATAGCGACAACAGCAGCACCGAAGCCCAGCCGCCCCAACCCAGGCCCATCAGCACCGAGGGCAACGCTTGGCGATGCCAGGCCAATAACAGCAGGCCCAAGCCGATTCCCATCGCCAAGGTACGGATAAGGGCTGCTTCCCATAGTCCCGCGTCGCCGGACAACCGCAACAACAGCCCATCAGGACTGATGATCAAGATGCCCGTCGCCGCCAAGAGAACGCCGCGACGGCGCAATGCACCGATATCCTGGTTTATGACGATGGTGTCCCTGCGCCTCATGTCAACAGCAGCAATGGCGGATGCTTGCTTCCACCGACCTTAGACTAGCAGCAATGACAGGGACCAGCGTCTCCGGCCATCCAGGACTTTTCCCCGGCCGGGAGATATTTTATGTCCAGAGGATCAGTGGCGCAGGGCAGACGCGGCTTTGTTGGGACTGGCAGCATCGCGTATGGAACCCAAAGCAGCCCGCACCACCGACAGTTCTTCGCGCAAGGCCAAAACCTCGCCACGCTCGCGCTCGCGCAGTTCCAGGCGGCGTTCGGTATCCTTTAGGCGCTGGTCGATGACCGCAACGATGCCGGCGACGTCTTCAACGCTCTTGCGCAGAACAGTGCTTTGGCTGCGCACCAGCTGCGCGGTTTGCCCTTCCGCCTTATGACGGGCGTCCGCCGCCAACCACAGGGCAGCAAAGCCGATCAACATCGATAGGGCGCCAAGCATGATGCCAAGGCCGGTCATGATCACCATCCTCCGCTGAGGGCCGCCGAAGTGACGTCGAGATTCCCATCATGGCGTGAGGGCGTTAACAAAATATTGCCGCGCAGCGGTGCAAAGCCAGCTTCGCACCCCGCGTTGCTTGCACCAGGCAACAAATTAAAACAGCTATCGGCAGCAGCACGGCCATCGATTTGCTTGACGATCTTCGTCGCTCAGGGCTAAGGGGCTGCATGAGCGCATCGGAAAAATCGGAAAATATCGTTCTCGTCAGCATGCCGCGACCCGGCGTCGCCTTGATCCGCATCAATCGTCCTGAAAAGCTGAATGCGCTAAATCTCGCCTTGCGCCAGGCCTTGGCCGAGACCTTCAGCCGCTTGTCCGACGACGCGGCAATCCACGCCATCGTTGTCACCGGCGATGAGCGGGCGTTTGTCGCCGGTGCCGATCTCGCCGAATTCGCCGAGGTCGATGCCATCGACCAAATGCTCCGTGCCACCGAACGCTATTGGGAGCCGATCCGGCTTTGCCCCAAGCCAGTCATTGCCGCCGTGCTCGGATATGCGCTCGGCGGCGGCATGGAGCTGGCACTGCACGCCGACATCATCGTTGCCGGCCACAGCGCCCGCTTCTCCCAGTCGGAACCGACCGTCGGCCTGATGACCGGAGCAGGCGGAAGCCAGCGCCTGATGCGTGCTGTCGGCAAATACAACGCCATGCGCCTGCTGCTGACAGCCGAGCGGATTACCGGCGAGGAAGCTTGGCGCATGGGCTTGGTCAGCGATCTGATCGAGGACGACAAAGTCGTCGATCATGCCATCGGTCTTGGCGAGCGCATCGCCGCCCTGCCGCCGCTGGCCATGCGCCAGATCAAAGAGGTCGCACTCGCCGGCGCCGACGCGCCGCTCGAAACCGCCCTGCGCCTGGAACGCAAGGCCTTTCAGCTGCTGTTCGACAGCGCTGACAAGCGCGAAGGTTTGGCTGCCTTCCTGGAAAAGCGCAAACCGACCTTTCGGGGGTACTGAACGACGTCGATGTCCTGGCAAAATCGGGTAAACACGCTGCCGATAGGCGCAGCTAATGTCCTGCACCCTCAGGTATAAGCTCCGAGCGCCGTGCGCAGACTTTCCGGCAGCGGCAGCGATTTTCCGGCCCGTGCATCGGCATAAACGCTGATCAGCTCACAGGTCGCAAAGCAGCGACCATCCTGGAACGCACCATGGCCGAGCGTATAGGAGCTGCGGCCGAGGCGCAGCACGCGGCTGCCCACCGCCACCTCGCCCGGATAGTGGGCCTGCCCAACGAACTCGATGGCAATCCGGCGGATAACGATGCCGACCCCGGTGCTGATGTCGAGCGGCGGATGAATCTCTTCGCGGAATCCGACGCGGGCCGTCTCGAAAAAATCGCCGACGGCCAGATTGTTGATGTGCTGCATGCGGTCCATATCGGAAAACCGCAGGGTGATCTTGGTCCAATGGCGATACGATCCAGAGTCGGCAGGATCGGCTGGCACTAGTTTGCTATCGGTGTCAGTCATGGGCGAAAGAATACAGGAAGTGAGGAACGACGATGGTCAATCCGCATCTACCTATCGCCGTCGGCCTCCCCAGGCAAGTGCGTTGCCGTTCTGGGCGATACCCAAGTTCAATCATTTTCGAGAGAAAAGGACAATTGCTCATTGTCGAGCGCACGTCGAATGGTGCGGGCAACCTCAGACAAGCGATACGGCTTGCCGACAAGAAAATGTTCTGGATCGATCGACCCCTGGCGTTGCAGTACCTCCTCTGGATAGCCAGTTGTAAAGACCACCTTGAGGTCGGGTCGGCGCACCCGCGCCTGGCAGGCGAGTTCCGCGCCGTTCATTCCATGCGGCAAGACCATATCGATGAACAACAGATCGATACGATGTTCACCGGCGATAATTGCTAAAGCTGATGGCCCGTCTTCAGCGGTAAGTACCCGATAATCAACATCTGTTAATATCTCGAACGCAATGCGGCGCAACTCTTGATCGTCTTCGACGACGAGTATGCCTTCGTAGTTCCCGCGTGGAACACCCGTCACGACACCCGTGACAGGTACCATCAACTCGGACTCGATCATTCCGGGCAGCAGCATTCGGATGCACGTTCCCATACCGGGCTCGCTATCGATCTCTACATGCACTCCCGACTGTTTGACAAATCCATAGACCATACTCAGACCGAGACCGGAACCCTTACCGACATCCTTGGTGGTGAAAAAGGGTTCGAAGGCGCGATTGCGAACTTCTGTCGACATACCGGCACCATCGTCCAAAACCGAGAGAGAAATATATGGCCCCGGCTCCAATTCGGTATCGGACCCTGAGTCGACACGATCAGAACGAGTTTCGATGCTCAACTTTCCTCCCGGCGAAACTGCATCACGCGCGTTGAGCGATAGATTGAGTATCGCGTTTTCCAATTGGCCTGGATCGATACGAGCCATCGGAAGCATTGGATCGAGGAGTGTCTCAATTTTGATATCCTCGCCCAATGTCCGGCGCAGCATATCGACGATGCTTTCTACCAAGAGATTGTCATCGACAGCCTGCGGCCGAAGCGACTTCCGCCGCGAAAACGCCAGCAGCCGGTCGGTCAACTCGGCACCGCGGTGGACGGCGATGTCGGCGTTTTTCAGACGCCGGGCAACTTCCGGCATTTCGCCGACCGCAGCATCGATCAATTCGAGATTTCCCAGGATGACATTGAGCAGATTGTTGAAATCGTGCGCGATGCCACCGGTTAATTGACCGACCGCCTCCATCTTTTGAGCCTGATGCAAGCGTTCCTCGACGTTCTTGTAATCGGTCATGTCGTTCGAGATGACTCCGATGGCAACGATACGACCCTCGCCGTCGACGATGGGGAACTTGACAGACAAAACCGTATGCAGGCTGCCGTCGGCAAATTTTAGTGGCACCTCCCGAACCACGGATCGGCCCGTCGCCGCGATGGACGCATCGGCTTCGTCAACACTAACGGCCTGGGCGGGAGGGAAAAAATCGTGGCTCAGCATTCCCACCATTTTTTCGCGGGTAAGGCCAAACCGGTCGGCATAAGCCCGATTCACCATTTGGACCGGCCCTTTCGGCTTGCGGATGCAAATGCCCGATGGCGAGTTGTCGACGACAGCGCGCAACTCTTGCTCAATGTCCCGTCGCGCAAGTTCCGCCTTAACCGCTTCGGTAATGTCCTGTAATTGGCGAACGGAGCCGAATATCCGGCCGTTTTCGTCACGCAGCATCGAAACGTTGACCACGACCCAGATGATTCGTCCATCCTTGTGGACATATCGTTTGCGAGCAGGGTAGTGCGCGTTGCCCGTAGCCGCATTGACGGTGTTGCGGTCCCTTGCTGCTTTACGGTCTTCAGGGTAGGTCAGAAAGCCGGCGTATGAATCGAGTAGTTCGGCTTGCGAATAGCCGACCAGTTCGCACAGGGCACGATTGACGTACTGATATTGCCCATGTTCATCGGCGATGGCTGCGGGAAAGGGGCTGTGTTCGAACGTACCGCGAAACAGGGCTTCGCTTTGACGCTGGGCCGCTTCCGCGCGCTTGCGTTCGCTGATATCGGTGATGGAAGAGAGTGTGGCTGGCCTGCCGCACCAATTGATGTATGCGGCCTGATTTTCCACCCACATCAAGGTGCCATCCCCGCGGAGAGCCTGGTATTCATAACATGTGGGCACCGGATCGCCACGCCGACGCGACGCCCGATATCCGCGCAGTCGCTCGACTTCATGAGGGGCTTTGAACGCATCGCTCGAACCCATGGCGATGAATTCTTCGGAAGTTGCATAGCCGAGCATTTCCGCCAAGCGCCTATTTGCAAAGAGAATTTGGGTATTTTCCGAGACCATAATGCCGAGAGCCGAAGCTTCGACCAACAAGCGAAAGCGCTCTTCGCTATCGCGCACTGCCGCCTCGGCACGTTTCAATTCCGTAATGTCGGAGGCGACGACAACCGTTCCGCCCTCGCGGGTACGCCGCTCGGCGAACTGAAACCAATGGCCACCAGAGAGGACAGCAAGCGGTACACCGCTTGCCGCTCGGAAGGATCGGAGGTGCTGGCCAAGGAACTCCTCAGCGGACGGGCCCGCCCGCCGAATCGGAGCGGTTGCTTGCCGCGGCGGCGAGAATGTCCTCGATGTGGGTCCCCGGCAAACACGCAGACTCAACCGCCGGCAACCGCCGGTAACCGTCGTTACACAGAACGAGCCTTTCATCGGCATCGAACAAGGCGAAACCATCGGGCATGGCTGCAATGGCATCCACCAAACGCTCGTGCGCCTTGCGCGCGATGTCGTCGGCCTTCCGCTGTTCGGTGATGTCCTGAATGAAGGCGATGCTGTATAGGGGCTGCCGCTCGGCGTTGCGGACAATCGCGTTGTTCAAGAGCCCCCAAAGGACACTGCCGTCCTTGCGCAGGTAACGCTTCTCCAGATGGAAGCATTCGACCCCGCCGTGCCACATTTTGTCTCGCAAATACTGATTTTCGGCCACTTCGCCTAGATGGAAAATCTCGAAGAAAGACATGCCACGCATCTCGTCGATACTATACCCGAGCCAGGCTGCCATCGCCTGATTGACGTCGATCAGCCTACCCTCCTCGCCGATCATTGCCGCAGGAAGCCCTGCCGTTTCGAAAGCAAGGCGGTATCGGGAGTCGGACTCAGCGAGGCCAACTTGCCTCTGTCTCGAATCGGAAATGTCGGTCAGGCTACCGACGATGCGACGGACAATGCCATCTGCGTCAGGTTCGGGGGACAACGTCTCGCGCAACCAAATGTCGGTACCATTCGGGCGGCAGAACAGATATTCACCGGTATGCTTCGCTCCGGCCGCTGCCTGGCGTAGGCCAGAGAGCCGGGAAGCACGATGTTCGGGTTGAATACGTTCCGTCCACGACGACGAGTCGGCGATGACATCCGCTCTCGATAGCCCGAGCACGTCAATCAGGTTGGAACTGATGTGAGTAGGTGTGAAAGGTTCGTTGGCAGCGCAGACAAACAGTACGGACGGGCTGTAACGTAACAGCCGATCCCAATCGGCGTTGTCAACGTGCGTCACCGAAGCATCGGCAAAATTGTTGGACACTGAGGATCCAAAACTGAAAAAGATTGCGCGGTAGAGTCTCTGCAAACCCACTCTTTTCCAAATACTTTAGAAGTCAAGCCCCACACCTATAAAGACCGCGATTCGCCCCGCTCTTCTGCGCAGGTATTCTGGTCCCCGCGCACCCCGTCAACGAAGATGGCCTGCATGCATTCAGAGTCCGAATCCAAGGCACCGAAGCATTCGCCCCTATTGCCCACTATCGAGTCAACCGGGGGGCAAACAATTTTTATGACATCGCTCGACGGTGTGTCGCTCCGCTGCGCCTATTGGCCCCCAGTCCGCCCGCCCGCGCTCGGCTGTGCCCTCATTCTTCAAGGGCGAACCGAATTTATCGAAAAGAATTTGGAAACGGTCGGCGAACTGCGCCGCCGGGGGTTTTCTGTTTGGACCTTGGACTGGCGCGGCCAAGGCTTGTCCGGACGGCTCTTGCAGGACCCGCATAGGGGCCACGTCGCCGACTACCGAGATTATCTGCAGGACCTGCAATTGCTGGTCTTCAGCCACATCAAGGGCCAGATGGCCGGGCCACTGGTCCTTTTTGGCCATTCCATGGGAGGCCACATCGGCCTGCGCTTCCTGCACGATCATCCCGAGCTTTTCGAGCGTGCCGTGCTGTGCGCGCCGATGATCGGAATCCGCAGCGGCTTCCTGGGTTGCTGTGCGAAGGTCTTGGTTACCATTGCCGGCGGGCTGGGCGTCATTCAAGCTTATGTTCCCGGCATCGGGCCATACGATGTTCGGAACAGACGATTTGAGGGCAACGCCCTCACCTCGGATTCCACGCGTTTCGCCCGCGAGCATGCCTACATTGCAGCGGATCCACGCCTCGCCCTCGGCGGACCAACCCTCGGCTGGCTGGCCGCCAGCTTTCGTTCCATCGCCCACGTTCGCCGTGAGGCCAGGGAGATTCGCACGCCTGTCCTAATCATCGCCGCCGGAGATGAGCGGGTGGTCGACAACAAGGCAATGCATCACCTTATAAAGGACTTGGCCAATGGCCGATTGGTAGCCATCCCCGATGCGCGCCATGATTTACTCCGCGAGCGGGACGACATTCGCCAACAGCTTTGGCGCCATTTCGACGATTTCGTCGCCTGCTCTGCGGGCTCCTAGCCCTTCGACGGCGAGCGAAGGACCTCGCCGTTGATACCTTCCAGAAGGCGGGCAATCGCGGTGTGATCGACACCTGCCTCCAACGTGGTCTCGGCTTTGTTCCAGACTTCGATGCAGGCCTCTGCCAGCGGCAGGGTCAATCCACTCTGCCGAGCCAGGCCCAGCGCGGTGCGCAGGTCCTTGGCCATCAGACTTAGAGCGAAACCCCCGGCAAAGTCGCGCGATAGAATCTGCTGGTGGACCTTCGATTCGGTAGAATTGTTCCGTCCCGTGGAAGCGTTGATGATGTCGATGAGTCCGGCAGGATCGAGCCCGAAACGCTGCCCGGCGATCACCGCCTCGACGGCGGCCAACAGCCCAGCCGCCGACACGTAGTTATTCAACGCCTTGGCAGCATGCCCGGCACCGAGCGAACCGGCATGATGCACGGCCTTACCCATCGCCAGCAGAATATCGCGACAGCTTGCCACGTCGGCCGCATCGCCACCGACCATGATGGCCAAGCTCGCCGCCCGGGCCCCTTTGATGCCACCGGAGACCGGGGCATCGAGCAAGCCGATATCGTGCGTCGCCAAAACGGCGCCGAGTTCGCGGGTACCGAAGGGATCGGAGGAACTCATATCGACGATAACCGAACCGACCTGTAGACCGGCAAGGAGGTGGTCGTTGCTACCTAGGGGATCGCCCAGTGCCACACGGCGCACTACGTTGCCGTCCGGTAGCATGGTGATGACGACATCCGATGCCTTCGCCAGTTCGGCCAGACTCGCCGCGACCTTGACGCCTTCGACGCCGGCCAGGCGCGCCATTGCAGCGCCATCGACATCGTAGACTGTCGGTGCGAACCCTTTCGCCGCCAGGTGGCAGACCATCGGATGGCCCATCATACCCAGGCCGACGAAGCCAAGCCGACGCTTAATGATCATCCTATCGTGCTCCCTGTCACAATCACTTGCCGTCGATTTCGGCAAACAGGCCGGTGGCATTGCGAAAGCTGTCGACCGCCGCCGGCAGGCCGCAATAGCCGGCCACCTGCAACAGGGTTTCGCGTATTTCCTCGCGGGTGGCACCGTTGTTGAGCGCACCGCGCAGATGAATGCGCAACTCGTGCGGTCGGTTCAGTGCCGACAGCATGGCGATGACGATCAGCGACCGGGTCTTGCGGTCCAGGCCCGGCCGCGACCAGATGTTGCCCCAGGCCCAGGCCGTGACCATGTCCTGGATCGGCCGGTTGAAATCATCGGCGGCGGCGATCGCCTTGTCGACATGCTCCGCCCCCAACGCCTCGCGGCGGATGGCCAAGCCTATGTCGTAATCCGTCTCGTTCATGTCTTGGACTCCCTCTCTGCAGCAACGGTCATGCGGTGAATGCGCCCAGGCCCAGCATAGCCGCCACCGCCAGCCGCCGCCACGGACCTTGCCAGCCGCGATTGGCTGCTTTGTAATGGTCAGGATCGAGACATCTCCTGTCGGAGGATCGACCCTTGCGCTGGATTTTCTCTCTCGCCACCATCCTCGTCCTGTCGATGGCACCAATGGCACAGCCTGCCTCCGAACCGGTCGATCTGGAGCTGATCCTGGCCGTCGATGTCTCGGGCAGCATCGACCCGGACGAGGCCCGCATGCAGCGCGAAGGGTACATCGCCGCCTTCAGCAGCCCACAGGTGATCGACGCCATCCGCCATGGCTTCCACGGCCGCATCGCGATGCTCTACTTCGAGTGGGCGGGGCTCGGCTACAACCGGCTGCTCGCCGATTG
>CAMCUA010000125.1 GCA_945878455.1 Asaia bogorensis
CATCAGGCGGCCGATCTCTCGAACGCCTCTACCGTCCTCCCGGAGACGATAAAGCTCGTAACGCTCATCAAGGTCGAGCTGACCATAGTGAATTCCCATCGCAACTCCGAAGCATAACGGTGTTGCACTTGGAATGAGAATTTAGCGACGACCGCACGCAAAGGCACCGACGAGACCGACTGGAACCATCTGTCGCATATCGACTGGTCAGCCTACGAGGGTGATGACGAACCGGCGGAACCCTCCGGTTACGGCCGGCTGATCGCCCTTTGCCTGCTCAGCCTCTGCGCTCTGTTCGCGCTGGTCGTCGTGGGCATGCGCATCGATGGCGTCACCCTGTGGGAGCGGTATGCGACGCCAGCCAAGACGGTCAACGCGTCGGCCAGCCGCTTCGACGGCCTCTACCTCGGCGTGCCGGTCGGCCGTGCCGTGCGTCTGCGCCCGGACCTGGCCTTGTCACCAGTGACCGGTGGCGAACTGGCCGGCACCTACGAAGCGGCGGGTGTGCGCCATATCGTTGCCTTCCTCGACGGCGAACATGGACGCAAGGCCTATCGCTTCCGCACTCTCCGCCGCGTCGATCGTGCCGGCGAGCGCGCCTACGTCGATGCCCTGGTGGCGGTCCACGGCAAGCCGGTCAGCAGCGGTTGCTCGAATCCCGTCTACGCCCCGGGCCGGATCTGCCGCAATACCTGGGTGATCGACGGC
Organism: Asaia bogorensis; assembly: GCA_945878455.1. Lineage (GTDB taxonomy): Bacteria > Pseudomonadota > Alphaproteobacteria > Rhodospirillales > CAMCUA01 > CAMCUA01. The sequence continues at coordinate 709 of CAMCUA010000125.1, forward strand.
GGCATCTCGGTCGAGATCGTCGGTCGCGCTGTCAGCGCACCGAATGGCGGGGAGATCGTCGAATTGACCGCCACCTTCGTCGACCTCTATCTCGAAGGCCTGAAGCGGCACGCCGCCGGAGCGATCTCTTGAATCGCTATCCAGCGCCGGGACCGCCGCCTGTTGCCTTCACGGCCCGACGGTGTTTCTATGCGCGCCGCAACCGGAGAGGTATGCCGTGGCCACCTTGCAGTTCACGCCCTTGCACGAGGATTTTGGCGTTCGCGTCGCCGGCATCGATTTGCGCGCCCCGCTCGGCGCCGATGTTGTCGCGGAAATCCAGGCGGCGATTGACGAATACGCCTTCCTCTGCTTCCCCAATCAACCCTTCGACGACGACCGTCAGGTGGCCTTCACGCGGCTATTGGGCGAACCCGAAATCAACCACGTCAAGTTCGGTCAGGAAGGCGTCATCGAATACCTGGGCACCATCGGCAATGTGCAACCTGACGGCAGCAAGCTCGGTAACAGCGACAAGAAAACCGTCTTCATGACCGGCAACAACGTCTGGCACACGGATTCGTCGTTCCGCAAGGTGCCGGCCCTGGTCTCGATCATGTGCGCCTACGAAGTACCGGCCGAAGGCGGCATTACCGAGTTCGTCAGCACGCGAGCCGCCTATGCCCGCCTGGGCGACAGCGAAAAGGCGCGTATCGATCCGCTGATCGCCATTCACGACTATGTCTATTCCCGCTCCAAGATCGCGCCCGACGCGGTGACCCCGGCACACGCCGCTTCGCTGCCGCCGGTCGAACAGAAGCTGGTCCGCGCCAATCCGCGCACCCGGGCGAAGAACTATTACGTCGGCTCCCACGCCCGCAATATCGTCAGCTGGAGCAACGCCGACAGCCGCGCCCTGCTCGACGATCTGGTGGCGCAGGCCGTGCGCCCGGCGCACGTCTTTGCCCATGCCTGGCAGCCGGGCGATCTGGTGATTTGGGACAACCGCTGCCTGTTGCACCGCGGTACTGGCTACGACGCCGATAAATACCGCCGCCGGATGCGCCAATCCCGCATCGCCGGTTTGGGGCCGACGCTGACGGAGTAGGTACTTGCGCAGACAGGGCCCCGACAGGGTTGCCATCGTCGCGCCACAATGCAATGAATCCGCCATCTAATTTTTGTCACTTTTAGTCCAACAGCGAGGATCAAAAATGCGTAACGTATGGAAGGCGGCGGCCTTGGGTATCGCCGCTCTAGCCCTCTCGGCCTGCGCCGGCATGGAATACGACAATGCGAAGATGGTGGCGCCGACCGGCGATGCGTTCTCCAAGGCCCTGCACAAGGGTTACATGGCCGAAGGCGCTTCGGAGTATAAGCAAGGCGATTACGGCAGCGCCGATGCCTATGCCTTGCGCGCCAACGCCGCCGCCGCCGGCAAGCCCCCGGCGCCCGAGGCTATTGCGGCGCGCAACCTGCCGGATGCGGCCAAGCCCGATCTCACCGCCGCCCGCCAGCAGCTGGTCACCGCGCTGGATGCCGGCGCCGGCCAGAAATGGCCCGATATCGCCGCCCGCGCCCAGGTGAGTTTCGACTGCTGGATGGAACAGCAGGAAGAAAACCATCAGCCCGAAGACATCCGGGCCTGCCGCACCGCCTTCGAAAACGCCATGGTTCAGATTCGCGCCAACATGACGCCCGTTGCCGCCGCTCCGGCCCCCGCTCCGGCCCCCGCGCCGGCACCGGCCGCCGCACCGCGTGCTCCGGCGCTGCCCGGTCCGTTCACGGTGTATTTCGCCCATAGCGCCAGCCAGCTCGACGCCGATGCCCGGCGGGTCGTCACCCAGGCGGTGGCCGCCTTCCGCAGCGCCAAGCCGAGCACCTTGGCGGTCAGCGGCTTCGCCGACACCTCGGGCAATCCGGCCTACAACGCCGACCTGTCGCAGCGCCGGGCGAAAGCCATCGCCGACGCGCTGGTCGCCGCCGGCGTGCCACGCAATCAAGTCGGTGTCGTCTTCTTCGGCGAAAACCGTCTGGCGCGGAAGACCGACGACGAAGTCAAGTCGGTGGAAAACCGCCGCGTGATGATCGAACTCAAGCCCTAATTCGGGTCTGAAATCGAAGGGCCGCGCCCTCCCCGAGCGGAATCGGGGGTGGCGCGGCCTTTTCTCTGTCCATGGTCTGGCTGCACGGGCATGATGCCGTCGATCCCTAGAGCACTTATCGAATCTAGGGCAGATTGCGATCTGCTCTAGCACGAGGAATTAACACCATGGACGTCATGATGTCGCTGCAAGGCATGGGCAATTTCCTGCTGTATTTCGGTGCAGCACTGCTCGCCGAGGCTATCTTCCTGCTGGCCTACATGGCGATGACCAGCCATCGCGAGGCCGAACTGATCGCCAAAGGCAACACCGCTGCGGCCATCAGTCTGGCCGGCGCCATGCTCGGCTTCACCTTGCCCTTGGCCAGTGTCGTCATTCATGCTGTCTCGCTGATCGACATGGCGATCTGGAGCGCCATTGCCCTGGTCATGCAGATTGCCGTCTTCCTGCTGGTCGACCGGCTGCTCAGCGGCATTTCGCGCCGCATCGAGGAAGGCAACGTGGCCGCCGCCACCGTCTTGGCCGGCGCCTCGCTGACCATCGGCATCGTCAACGCCGCCAGCATGAGCTATTAGGCCATTGATCCTCGTCCGGGGCAGCCGCGCAGCGGCTGTCGCGAAGAACGGGCAACCGCCGTGCCAAGGACGCGCTCGACGCGATGCATGACGTGCAGATGGGAACGCCGCAGGACGCCATCGTCGGGGATATTCGCGACACCGGCTTCGCCCGTTGCACGGCCCCGTCCCTGCGCGGCCTGCTCGGCGATCCGGCGCCGGGCGTCTGGGCCGCCTTCGCCGATTCCTGGAACGAACTAGGCCCCGACCTCTACATGGCCGACGGCGGCCGCTACCGGCAGCGTCGCTTCGCCGTCTTCTCCCTTGCGCAACAGGGCATCGCGCGCAAGCCGCATCAGCCCCACTACCAAAGCCGCGACTACAACCCGCTCAACGGCGGCATCGAACGCTGGTTCGAGCCGGTGACCGACGCCGTCGCAGGCCATGCCGTGACCCTAGCGACGCTCGGCCTCTGCCGCGACGTTTTCGCGCCGCTGACCCGCGAGCAGGGCGATGCGCCAGCCTGGCATGCCGAGATGCACCAGTTCCGCATTCTCGCCCGCCCCGACGCCCCCGGCATGCCGACGCCCGAGGGCCAGCACCGCGATGGCGTCGATTGGGTGCTGGTCATGCTGGTCCGCCGCCGCAACGTCGCCAGCGGCGTCACCAGCATCTGCACGCTGGACCATAGGCCGCTCGGTGCCTTCACGCTGACCGACCCGATGGACGCCGTCTTCGTCGACGACCGGCGCATCCTCCACGGCGTCACCCCAATCACCCCGATCGACCCCACCCAACCGGCCTACCGCGACGTGCTGGTGGTGACGCTGCGCGGCGACGTACCAGTCTGAGAGATTCCGGGCGGGTTTCAAGCCCGCCTGCGGCAGGACAACTGGCTGCGCGGGGATTGACCCGCCTAGAGCGTTTATCGATCACCTGCGATCGATAAGTGGTCATGCCTAATTGAATTTAGAGCAGATTCACGCGATCAGGTGCTTCCACCCGATCGCGATTTGCTCTAGCGGCAAGCGTTTTTTCATATCTTTGATTTGAGTCAATTTTGCCGCTGTTCCCTCGGCCTATAAAGTCTGCATGGATAAGCGGATTCATTCTTTTCGCCGGGGCCGAAGGTCAAGAGTTCGTTGCTGGTTGATCCTGTTCTCTATGGTCCTGGCTATAGCCGGGCGGATGGGTGACGTCCTTGCCTCCGCTGCGTGCATCCGCACGAGCCGGCGGATATGGCGTCCCAGGATGCCGCCACCCCACCCTGTCCGTCGGGGAGCGACCACAAGGACCATGCTGCCTGTCAGACAGCGCATGCGGGAACCTTTATCGCGGTCGAGGTTTCAGCCGCGAGCTTTCAGCCGCCACGGCGGGCCGCCGCGCCGATGCCGCCCGTTGTCGATGCGCTTTACCGCAGCCGGAGCAACAGGCCCGATTTCCGGCCGCCGAAACCCTTCCACCTCGCTTAATCCGGGCCTCGCCCCAATCTTGTGACGGCAACGCTAAGACGCCGTCGTAGGCCACGGGCGGTTGCCGGTCCCGTCGCCCCCCATGCCCTTTCGCGGGTCGACCTGGAACGGCGATATCCCCTCAACCGTTATATGCGGCGGGACTACCCCGCCGTGTGACACCCCGCTCAATGAATGGAGAATCCCATGTCGCCGACAATCGGATCGATCGCCCTCGCCGTGGCCCTGGCGGCCAGCCTGCCCACCTTCGCTCTGGCCGAGGATGCCCATCATCCGCCGGGGGCGGCGGCGGCTCCCACGGCTGCCGCGCCTGCCTCCCAGATGCCCACCGGCGGCATGCCGATGATGTCCATGATGGTGTCGATGATGGGCAAGGGCATGCCCGGGATGCCCGGCATGGATATGACCATGCCCGGCATGGACATGGCCGACCGGGTGGAAGGCCGCATCGCCTTCCTGCGCGCCGAACTCAAAATCACCGAGGCGCAGGCCAAGGCGTGGAACGCCTTCGCCCAAGCCCTGCGCGAGAACAGCAAGAAGCTCGGCGAGACGCGCGCCATGACGATGGGCATGAGTCCGCAAGGCGGCGCTCAACCCCTGACGCTGGTTCAACGTCTTGAACAGCAGGAGCGCTGGTACGCGGCCCGGCACGGCGGCATCCAGGCGATCAAAACAGCTTTGGCGAACCTCTATGCAACGCTGGCCGACGATCAGAAGAAAGCCGCCGACGAACTGATGGTGCCGCATCTCGGCCTGGTGCCCATGAGCATGGGCATGGCTGCTAACTAACGGCGGCGGTGCTTCTCCTCCTGCCCGATGGACGCCCTGGCGCTTGGACATCCCGCCCCACTTGGCCTATGCTATGACATATGCCGAAGTAGGCGCCAATGACCGGCGAACGCCATGTCAGGCTCTTCAAGAACGGCCGCAACCAGGCCGTGCGCATTCCCCGCGAGTTCGAACTGCCGGGCGATGCGGCGGTCATGCGCAAGGAAGGCGAGCGGCTGATCATCGAGCCGGCGCCGCCCCGGTCGCTGCTCGCCGTGCTCGCCGCCCTGAAGCCCCTCGACGAGGACTTTCCGCCGATCCGCGACCGGCCGGCCGATCCCGTCGATCTCTGATGCGCTACCTGCTCGACACCAACATCGTTTCCGATCTGGTCCGCCATCCCCAGGGCCGGGTGGCGGAACGCATCCGCGAGATCGGGGAATCCCTGGTCTGCACCAGCATCGTCGTCGCCGCGGAACTGCGCTACGGCGCCGCCAAGAAGGCATCGCCCCGGCTGACCGCCCAACTCGAAGCCGTACTCGGCGCACTCGACGTGCTGCCGCTCGAAAGCCCGACCGATGCCGTCTATGGCCGGCTGCGCGCCGGCCTGGAGCAAGCCGGCCGGCCTATCGGCGGCAACGATCTGCTGATCGCCGCCCAAGCCGTCGCCCTGGATTGCATCCTGGTCACCGACAACGAACGGGAACTCACCCGCGTCGAAGGCCTGCGGCGCGACAACTGGCTGCGCGGGGATTGACGGCGACCGGACCCGTAGCGCGAAGCGACCCCAGCCGCCTTCGCCCCCGGCAAGGACCGAGTCGCCGAGGTCATGGCACCCACCCCGCATCAGGGCCGGTTGCGAACCGGCCCGTCTCAGGATGCCGGGTTCAGGTCTTTCAACAGTTCCGGATGCTTATCCAGCAGGCGGAACAGGTTGACGACGGCCGGCAACGGCACGGTCTCGCCGCGCTCATAGCGCGAAAAGGCGTTGTGGCCGCCGCCGGTCAGCCGCGCGGCCGCCGCCTGACTCAAGCCGAGCTTGCGCCGGATTCGGCGGATATCCCGGCTCTGGCGCTGACGGTGGCCGAGCACCAGGTCGTCGCCCGCCGCCGCGTAGCGCAGCGCGCTGTCGGCATCGAATTCCACCTCGCCGCAGGTGCCGCAGCGCCAGCCCGACAATCCCTCGACACGGGCCGACAGGCCGGCGTGATCGATGCCGAAGGTCTCATTCTCGAAACGCGTCATCGCCCGCGGGGCACCGCAACTCACGCACTTGCGCGCCATCGTCATCGCTCCTTGAACTGAATTACCGGCGCCACGTCACGCAAGGTGATCTTGATGTAGGCCGTCTTCCGGGATGCGGTCGCGGTGTGATACACGTCCTGCCAGACGCGATGATCGCCATACGTCGTCATCGACTTATAAAAATTGCGCCGCGACAGCGCACCGATCACCGCCAGCATGTCAGCGGTCGTCAGCCCCATGCTTCGGCCGCCGTCCAAGGCGGTCTTGGTAAAAGCCGCCGCCCCCAACCGCGCGACATCGGCCTGGATGCGGGCTAGGTCATAGTGCGGCCTGCGCTTTTCCACGTCGCTATATTACCCTTTAAGGGTAATTCTGTCAAAGCTGAAGAGAACCGGCCTCGTCACCTCTCGACCGACGTAGGGACCGGTTTCAAACCGGCCCGCCGCTGCCTCGAACACGCTCTGCGCCGCCGGACGAAAGACGATGCGCAGCGTCATCGCCCCAGACGCAGCCGCGCGGCAACCTGACCGGCGATGGCGCCGCGACGCTGACCTACGACGTCGAGAACCGCCTCACCCGCCATGAGACGCCCAGCCAGCACACGCTGACCTTCACCTACGATCCCGCCGGCCGGCGGGCCAGCCGCACGCTCGATGGAACGGTCACCAAGTTCCTGTGGTCGGGCGAGGATCAGATCGCCGAATACGACGGCGCCGGCGCCCTGCTGCGCCGCTTCATCCCCGGCCCCGGCACCGACGAGCCGGTGGTTATGATCGAGGGCGCCAATCGCTATTTCTACCACTATGACGCCATCGGCTCGGTGATCGCGCTCAGCAACGGCGCCGGCGCCATCGTCGCCAGCTACAGCTATTCCGCCTGGGGCGAGACCTCGGAACCGGCCAGCCAGGTCGGCAAGAACAACCCCTTCCGCTTCGCCGGCTACCGCTACGAAGCCTCCGTCGGCCTCTACCACCTGCGGGCGCGCGACTACAGCCCGCTCTTGGGGCGCTTCTTGCAGACCGACCCCATCGGCACTGGCGACGGGATGAACGTCTATGCCTATGTCGGGAACGACCCGTTGAACATGGTCGATCCCTATGGTTTGACCAAACAGGCGGCGGCGCAGCAGGGGCATGCGAGTACGGCGTGGAGCATCCTCAAAGCTGCAGGGACAGTCGCGGTCGGGTTCATTCCTGGCAGCGGAGTGGTGGAGGCCTATCAGGAGGCTCAAGGAGGAAATTGCTGGACTGCGGGAATCTTGCTAGCCACGGAATTGCCCGTACTCAAGCAGCTAAAAGGTCTCTACAAAGCGGGGCGGGCGATTGAGGGAACTATAGGTGCGTTACGCGCGGCCGGACGGAAGGACGCTCATCATATTATCCAGGATGCCGCTGTCCGTGATCTACGCGGCTACAATACTAACGCTGCTCCAGGCATTCAACTTCCCGGACCCGCCAGCGCTACTGGCACGCCGCACAATCTGGCGACACAGGTCCAAAGACAAGCGGGTGGTGGCACATACGCTGCCGAACGCCGAATAGGATACAAAGCTCTTCGCCGAGCTGGTGTATCACCTGATGAAGCCCGAGGGGCCATCCAACGCGCAGATACCTATTTCGAGGGAATTGGAGTGGGTCCGGATACGGTTACCCGCGTGCCAGACAATAGATAAAAAAAGAGGTAGAAATGCTCAAATCTGATGAGAAAATATCAAATACAGTAAAAACCATAGTTAAATGGTTGGTTAACAAGGAATACGATCATTTAGAGAAATATAGTAATGGAATTATATTGTCGTCGAACTTAATTAAAAGGGCTATATCTGACTATGGACATGAGCTGTCGATGCCACCAGAGGCCGCATTCAGAAGTCTGGATGTGATCAGTATTGAAGGGCAGAAACCAGCCAAGTGGTCGGTTCGATGCGAGCTGTGGACGATTGATGAGGGCCGTTCAGATTTAACCTTGGAATTGACACTCATTGATGGGAAAAGTGAAATGTTAGCGGTAGAAGTTGATGATATTCATGTGTTGTAGTTAAATTATAATAATTTCGATAATATAATATTTAATTTCGTCATGAAAATCGCGTCTACATCTCTGACCAAAGGCCCAATAATAGTTATGTTTCATCGGTTCAACCAGTGGTGGCCGTCATGATGTTCCGCCGGACTCTCGCCTCCCTTCTCCCCATTGGCCTTCTCCGGTTCGGCGCGGTTGCCGCCGGCCTGTTGGCGGCGACGGCGGCCTTGGCCGATGTCACGGTCACCTACACCTATGACGCCCTCGGCCGGCTGGTCGAGGTCGGTTACGGCGCCGGCGACGCGACGATCGCCCACACCTATGACGCCGCCGACAACCGCACCGCCATCGCCGTCTCCGGCCTGACCGGCGGCTTCACGGTCGAGGCGCCGGCGGTGCCCGCCGTCGAAGGCGCCGACCTGGTCTTCACCGTGTGGCGCACCGGCCTCCTCGGCCAGGCGCAGACCATCGACGTCGCCACCGTGCCGGCCGGCGGCTCGGCGGATTCTGGCGGCGACTACAATCCCGTCGCCACCACCACCCTGACCTTCCCCATCGGCGTCAGCAGCCTTCCCGTCACCGTCAC
>CAMCUA010000126.1 GCA_945878455.1 Asaia bogorensis
CCGCTCTTTCAGGATGCCGATCAGTCGTGCCCGCTCGACGTTACCCTCGATGCGCTTCGGCAGCCAAATGCGATCCTGGCCCGGCGCATAAATCATGTAACGGCCCGTAAGGGTCAACTCGCGCGTCAACTTGACGCCCTTCTCGCCGACCGCCTCCTGCACGATCTGCACGGATACTGCATCGCCTTCGAACAACGTGGTCCTGCCGAGCGGGAGAAACCCCGGGCGATCGAGGCCGAGATCGATGAAGGCGGCACCCAGTCCAACCGCCAACTGAGTCACCCGTCCTCGGTAGATATCGCCACTGCGCCCGGCCTCGCCGTCACGCTCGACGATCAGATCGACCAGCCGGTCGCCGTCACACAGAGCCACCCGAGTCTCGCCGGGTCCAACACCGACGTAGATTCGGTCGATCGCCATTGCCTCAACCGTCCCGCAGCGCGCCGAGACCGCGCAGCAAACTGACCGTTTCATACAGCGGCAAACCAACGACGTTGGAATAGGAGCCGATGATCTGACGGACGAAAGCCTCAGCCGAGCCCTGGATGGCATAGCCGCCGGCCTTGCCCTGCCACTCGCCAGCGGCAAGATAGGCATCGATTTCGCCACCGGTGAGGCGTTTGAACGTCACCTGGGTAGTCACCCTGCGCCGACCGATCCGTCCATCCGGTGCCATCAGGCAGATCCCCCCGATCACCCGATGGCGACGGCCGGAGAGGAATTCGAGGCAGCGGCGTGCTGTTGCGACATCTTCGGCCTTCGGAAGAATACGCCGGCCGCAGGCAACCACCGTATCGGCCCCCAGCACGAAGGCGTCGTGTTGAGAAACCTTAATGACGCGGGCCTTGGCTTCGGCCAGCCGCACGGCCAGTTGGGCTGGCAGTTCATGGCGGAGTGGCGCTTCATCGACATCGGCCGGCAATACGGCCGCCGGTTCGATACCGATACGGCGCAACAAGTCCAAGCGTCGCGGCGATGCGGATGCGAGAATGAAATCGGGCATGGATGTTGGGCATCCGACTTCAGGCTTGGCGGGGATCCCCGCCACCGTCATGTAGGGCCCATCACGTGAAGCGGCCCGTCACTTAAACCGGAAGGTGATGCGGCCCTTGGATAGATCGTAAGGGGTCATTTCGACATTGACCCGGTCGCCAGCCAGCACGCGGATGCGATGCTTACGCATCTTGCCGGCGGTATGGGCCAGCACTTCGTGCTCGTTGTCCAGTTTGACCCTGAACATGGCATTGGGCAGCAGTTCTGTGACTGTGCCTTGAAACTCCAGCATTTCTTCTTTCGCCATCTAGCCCTCATTCCTGGTGATGTAAGCGGGAGAGAAATTAGTCTCCCCGGCGTCCGGGTCAAGGCCTTATGCTGGAAGGTCGCCCGTCCGCCTGCCGGGCGAAGCGGTGGGAAAGCGCGCCTTGATCCGGACAAACAACTGGTCTCGCACCTGTCGATAGGCATCGAGCCGGGCCTCGCGTGCGCCTTCGATCAGCGATGGATCGAAGGTATTCCAGAATTCAAGCTCCACCGCCATGACCCGGGTCATCTCGACGGCCCGATGCTGCGCCTCAGGCGACAAGGTAATAACCATATCGAAGGATTCATCTTCGAGATCGTCGAAGCCCTTTGGCCGGTGGCGACCGATATCGATGCCGATTTCAGCCATCACCAGGACGACGAAAGGATCGATCTCACGCGGTCGTACGCCGACGGAATCGACGAAAATGCGCGTACCGTGCAAATGTTTGAGCATGCCTTCCGCCATCGGCGAGCGCACCGCGTTCATGGTACAGGCGAACAGCACGGCGGAAGGCAATTCAGCCATGCGCGTCAACCTCGGATGTGCAGGACACAGAGCAGGGTGAACAGTCGTCGCGCCGTGTCGTCGTCGACGGACACCCGCCCACTCAGGCGCTCGCGCAGTAGCGCCGCCCCTTCGTTGTGCAATCCGCGCCGACCCATATCGATGGCTTCGATCTGCGCCGGGCGTGCCGACTTGATGGCGGTATAGTAGCTGTCGCAGATCGTAAAATAGTCGCGGATAACCGAACGGAAGGGCGTCAAGGACAGGCCGAAACGAGTCAATTCGCCGCCGCCATCGTTGCGCACATCGAAAATCAGCCGATTGTCCTCGACCACAAGGCGCAAAGCGTAGGGTCCAGGCAGATCGTCGACGAGATCGAACCGGTTATCCTCAGCCAAGTCATAGAGGGCGACACGCAACTCATGCTCGACTGCCGGCGAATAACGGACCCTGGCCGGGCGGTCGAGATCGACCCGGGCTATGCGCCCCGCAACTGATGGGCGGTCCGAAGGGTCATCGCCGTTCATCGACGTTGCCACCATACGTTCCTCCGGGCGTTCAGCCCTTCCGCCGGTTGAGCCGGATGGCCAGCGATAAAGCGTGCGCATCCAAACCTTCGGCGCGAGCCAATAACATGGTAGCCGGCCCGATCTTGGCCAACGCTTCGGCATCGCAGTCGATCATCGAGGTGCGCTTGACGAAATCAAGAACGCCGAGCCCCGATGAAAAGCGGGCGCTGCGCGCCGTTGGCAGCACATGGTTAGGCCCCGCCAGATAATCGCCTACCGCTTCAGGTGCATAGCGGCCGAGAAAGATAGCCCCGGCATTGCGGATGCGCATCGCCATCGCGCGTGGTTGGGCGACTGCCAGTTCAAGATGCTCGGGCGCCAAGCGGTCGATCAAGGGTATGGCGTCATCCAATGCCCCCAATAGGATGACGGCACCGTAGTCGGACCAACTACGGCGCGCGATGTCGGCACGCGGTAAGGTCTGCAGATGGGAATCGACCGCGCGTTCGACAGCCGCGGCAAAAGTAGGATCGTCGGTCATCAGTATGGCCTGAGCGGCGGTGTCATGTTCCGCCTGCGACAGCAGGTCCGCAGCGATCCAAGCCGGATCATTGGCACCGTCGGCAAGGACCAGTACTTCCGACGGGCCAGCGATCATGTCGATGCCAACCGTGCCGAAGACCCGCCGCTTGGCAGCGGCGACATAAGCGTTACCAGGCCCGACGATTTTATCGACTGCGGCTATGGTTGCCGTTCCATAGGCCAGCGCGCCCACCGCCTGCGCCCCACCGATGCGATAGACCTCGTCGACGCCAGCGATATGGGCGGCGGCCAGAACCAGCGGATTGAGCACCCCACGAGAAGCCGGCACGGTCATCACCAGACGCCGCACCCCGGCGACTTTGGCCGGCACGGCGTTCATCAACACCGACGACGGATAAGCCGCCGTACCACCCGGCACGTACAGCCCGACCGCAGCGATGGCCGTCCAGCGATAGCCGACGCGCAGGCCGTCAGCGTCGACATAATCGAGATCGGCGGGCATCTGACGGCGGTGAAAATCGGTGATACGGCGGGCCGCTGTGTGCAGGGCGGCAACAACCTTCGCATCGCATGCTTCGGCAGCGTTGGCCAATTCATCGGCCGGCACACGCATGGTTTCCGGCGTCAGGGCGAGCTCGTCGAAACGCCGCGTCAACTCAATGACGGCTGTGTCGCCACGGGCCCGCACGTCGGCCAGAATGTCGGCGACGACGCGGTCGACATCTTCCGCAACCTCGCGTTTGACCTCCAGGAATTCGCGGAACGCCGCTTCGAAGTCGGAATCGCGGGCGTCAAGCCGGCACGGCATTGCGCGCCTCGCGGAAGCGGCCGAGCCAGAATTCGATCTCGTCGGCACGAGTCTTCCAAGCCGCCCGGTTGACGGCAAGGCGCGAACTGATGCGCGCGATCTGCTCGACCTCGACCAGGCCGTTAGCCTTCAGCGTCGCCCCGGTGGAGACCAGATCGACGATGCGCCGACAGAGCCCCATGATCGGCGCCAGTTCCATGGCGCCGTTGAGCTTGATGCATTCGGCATGCACGCCGCGGGCGGCGAAGTGGCGGCGGGTCAGGTTCGGATACTTGGTGGCGACGCGCACGTGGCTCCAGCGTTCCGGACGATCGGTTGCCAGCAGGTCGGCCGGTTCGGCGACCACCAGCCGACAGGCACCGATGCCGAGATCCTGCGGCGCATAGATCTCCGGATAGTCAAATTCCATCAGCACATCGTTGCCGACGACGCCCAGGTGAGCGGCGCCGAAGGCGACGAAGGTGGCGACATCGAAGCTGCGGACACGGACGATATCGATGTTGGGCACGCTGGTCTCGAAGCGCAGCTTGCGCGAGTATTCGTTGGCGAAATCCGGCTCCGGATCGATGCCGGCCGCATGCAGCAGGGGCATCACCTCGTCGAGGATACGGCCCTTGGGCAGGGCAATGATCAGCTTGCCGGTTTCGGACACGTCGGGGGCTCCGCGCAGGGTCTACGTCAAAAGCGGCGCATACATAGACCGTTTTCCGCCGGCATTCCAGGGGCGGCGGCGATCATCCGGACGTGGCGGACGACGCCTCCGGCACGACCAGGGAAAACAACTCGGTTTCCTCGCCCCGACCGCGCAGAGCCGTTCGGCCGGCCGAAACCACCGTAACTCCCGCGGGCAGATCGCAACGCGCCAACAGGTCGCCGGACATTAGGAAGGACCGCCCAGCCTGACGGCAGGCGCCGGCAATGCGCGCGGCAGCATTCACCGTGTCGCCAAAATAGACGATCTCGCGCTTGCGGTCGCCACATTCTCCCGCTGCCACCGGGCCCCCATGCATGCCGCCGCGCAACTGCGGGCGCACGCCAAAGGTCTTGTCGTACCAAGGCCCCCTAGCCGCCATCCGCTGCTGCATCGCCAACCAGCAGCGCAGGCAGCGGCTGTCGCGCAGGCCGGCGGCCAGGGGCCACGTCACCACGACCTCGTCGCCGATGTAGCGGTGGACCTCCCCGCCATGATCGGCGATGACGTCGTCGAGATCGAAGAAGACCCGGCTAATCATAGCGTGCACCCCGTCGTCACCCAGCCGGCGGGCGATCGCGGTGGAGTCCACGAGATCGGCGAACAGGAATATCCTTTCCTCGTGCACCGCGCGGTGATAGCGGCCGACCAAAAAATTGACCAGGACGCGCGCACCGACCAGCGTTACGACCTGCAACGCGAATTGAAACGTGAAGAAGACCGCGAACGAATAGCCGACGTCGCGCAGCAGCGTCGCGGCGTTGTAAGGCGACACCGGCTGGTCGAACAGCCAGGCAATGGCCGCGCGGCCGGAGAACAGGCCGGCGACAATGATGACGCACGAAGCCAAAGCGCGGATCGCAACGCCGACGAGAAAGGACCGGCGGCGCAGCCAACCGCCAACCGTGCTGGGCACCACGAGCAGTTCGAAACCGAACAGGCCGCCGGCGATCAGCAGGCCGTTGAGGCTACCCTGGGCGAAGGCCGGCCAGGCCCCGTCACCCTGCAGCAGGCCGCGAGCCGCGACATAGCCGATGCCGGCGCCGCTGCCGACCAGCGCGCTGATCAGTGTTAGCCGCAGGCGGTCCCGCGTCACCCTGCTCAGTGCCATCGCAGGCTCCCGGACATTGCCGCAGGAGCCATTTAGGCCTTGGCCCGCTCGATATCGGCGCCGCAGGCCGCCAGCTTTTCCTCCAGCCGTTCGTAGCCACGGTCCAAGTGATAGACCCGGTTAACGACCGTTTCGCCGCTGGCAGCCAAACCGGCCAGCACCAGCGAGACCGAGGCGCGCAAGTCGGTCGCCATCACCGGAGCACCGGACAAGCGCGGCACGCCGCGCACGATAGCCGACGAACCATGGACGTTGATATTGGCACCCATGCGGCAGAGTTCGGGAACATGCATGAACCGATTCTCGAAAATGGTCTCGGTAATCATCGAAGCACCTTCGGCAACCGCCATCATAGCCATCATCTGGGCCTGCATGTCGGTAGGAAAGCCCGGGAAGGGTTCGGTCATCACGTCAACACCCTTCAACGCCCGGCCGTCGCGGCGCACCCGCATGCCACCCGGCACCGTTTCCACCACGGCACCAGCAGCGGCAAGTACGTCGCTAACCGCCTCCATCAGCTCCGGCCGGGCTCCATCCAGCACCACATCGCCGCCTGTTATGGCCGCTGCCACGGCGTAAGTTCCGGTTTCAATTCGGTCGGGCAGCACCGTATAGGCGGCGCCATGCAGGCGCGGCACGCCACGAATGCGCAAGGTATCGGTTCCGATGCCTTGGATATCGGCACCCATCGCCACAAGGCACTGCGCCAGATCGACGACGTCGGGTTCACGCGCAACATTCGCCAAAACGGAATCGCCCCGCGCCAGAGTCGCTGCCATCATTGCGTTTTCGGTACCGCCGACGGTCACCATTGGAAAAACGACATGCCCGCCGGCAAGGCCATTCGGTGCACTGGCCTGAATATAGCCTTCCTTCAGCTCTATTTCGGCACCCAATTGGGCCAAGGCCTTAAGGTGCAGATCGACCGGACGCGTGCCGATGGCACAACCACCGGGAAGGGACACGCGCGCCCGACCGGTGCGTGCCAGCAACGGCCCAAGCACCAACACTGAAGCCCGCATCTTACGCACCAGGTCGTAGGGTGCGGTTGTGTCGCTGAGGTTCTTGGCAGTCAACGCGAAGACCCGACCGTCGAAACCGCCGTTGGTGGCGTGGCCGTCCATGGCGATGTCGACGCCCAGCTCGGCAAGCAAATGCGCCATCGTGGAGATATCGACCAGATGCGGCAGGTTCGAAAGCGTCAGTGTTTCATCGGTTAGCAAGCTGGCCGCCATCAACGGCAAGGCCGCATTCTTGGCACCGCCGATAGGAATGCGGCCGTTCAGCGGCCGGCCGCCACGGATAATGATGCGGTCCATCGGGTCTCCCGGTAGGCGGGGGGTGGGACGCGACCGTCGCGGCCCCGGCAGGGGCCGTTCCGCGCGGGCCGGCCGGTTATAGCGCCACGCTGGATCGGTCTCAAGGACCGCCGGAAAAGGTATCACCAGGCCACCGCCAACAATGGGCGGTTGGACGCCAAGCGAGGTGCCTTGCGCCCTATCGTGCAGTGCCGCCCAGTCGATTATGTCCATAGCCCGGCCCGGTCCCTTGTTTGGCGGAAATCGCTCGAGGACCGAAGATCCGTTACGATTCGGGCGGTGTTGAGACGGAATTCAGGCGGGATCGGGGCGGCTGGCGTTTTCCTCGCCAGCGGTACCTTCGGATTTGTCCTCGTTCGTGGCATCGGCGCTACGGGCACGGGCCTGCTGCTTGCGGCGCTGGAGATTTTCGCGCAGCGCCTCGGCCGAGCGATCCTTACGGTTGGCCTGGCGCGCGGCCACCTTGGCCCGTCGATTCGCGGATGATTCCTCACTATTTACCATCGCGCCATGGTGCCGGCGCAGGTCAGCCAATGCAACCGCCGGAGCGGTCGCGCTCGACAGCCCGGCGCGCTTGCCTGCCTGGGGACCGTGTGGCATGTTGCGCCCCGCCCGGTTGCCGCCGTAGCTCAGTGGTAGAGCACACCCTTGGTAAGGGTGGGGTCGAGTGTTCAATTCACTCCGGCGGCACCATTTTAAATCAATGACTTAGTCTATATTTTAGGGTCGCTTCGGCGGCCCTTTTTCATATTGGGGTTTGAATAGGGTTTGAAAATTGGCCGTAGCCGCCCGGTGGACGAAGCGGGGCGTGCCCCCCTTCGGCGCCGACTTCCGCTGTGGGGGGTGATACGGACATATGGGGCGAGCAAGCCCAGGGCAGTTCCTGACCCGACTCGGACATCGGCGTCCCTTCGTGGCCTGCCGTTAGCACACCATGCGGCGTCGCTCTGATAGTCGCACCATGCTGCTTTCCGTGATTATCCGGCTTGCCAAGATCAACGGCGAAATCGCCACTCTCGTCATCGTCGTTGCCCTGCAACTCGACTGAGCTAAACTCGACTTCGGCATCGGGCTGTTAACCCGTCTGTAGCCGTTTCTGGCCCCCGCCCCCCGATAACTGGCACAACCAACTAAGAGATGTCCAGGCGAGGGGTGAGCCACCCCTGCGCGCTGAAGGCAGAAAGATCTACGCCCGGCGGCGCGTACCAACCACCTGCGGCATAGCGAGCACCGAGCTTCGCAGGTGTACCAATTCCCTTGGCCTCTTTGAGGCGGTCGCGAAGAGTTTCATCCTCGACAACGTGCTGCGCCTCGGCTGCCGAACATCACTTCATATTGTACGATGTCTTCTGGCACGCAGATTTATGCGTCGCATGCGGATGGTGTAACTTCCGATGCGACTACGATAAAAGGATCTGGCTTCCGATGAAGCCGAGGTCGGCGCGTGCCAGGCCACGACCAGACCCGGCAAGAAGACGATGTTTTAAGGTGCTTTTGGGCACGGGGCTGTTCGGCGCGATCTCCTTGCGCAATTTCGAGCTCTTGGCGCAGAGTGGAGCCATGTTGATCGACGACTTTACCGATGAAGGCTTGGTTTCCAAGCTGGGTACCCAGTGGCGTGGTGTCAGCGACCAAGTCATGGGCGGGATCTCTAAGGCCTCCATATCTCACGGCGTGATAGATAGCCGCCCCAGCCTGCGCATGACTGGCGACGTTCGTCTGGAAAACGACGGCGGCTTCATCCAAGCGGCGCTCGATCTGGCCCCCTCAGGAGATACTATTGACGCGTCTGGATTTACCGGAGCGCGCATCGTCGTCCGCGGGAATGGCGAGAAATACTCGGTTCATCTCCGCACGCCGGATAATGTGCGGTCTTGGCAGTCCTACAGGGCTCACTTCAACGCAGGACCAGACTGGGAGACTATCGACCTTCCTTTCGAGACCTTTGTGCCCTATCGGCTGGAAGCACTCTTGGACAGGACGCGGCTCCGGCGCATCGGTCTGGTCGCTATCGGACGTGCGTTCTACGCCGACCTCGCGGTATCTGAGCTTGCCTTCTATCCCTAGTGGATCTGATCTGACAGAAGACTCCGATATCGGATTCCCGCCGCTGACCGGGTGTGCGCATCTGGGGATGCGCCAGGGGATCACCGTCACTGTTGATGCCGCCGATCGTGCTCGTCTCGAAGCGATCGTGTCGGATCGCAATCGCCTGCAGAAGCACGTTTGGCGGGCACGGATCATTTTGCTGACGGTTGACGGTGTCGGGACCACCGGCATCGAGCGCCAGACTGGCAAGGACAAGACCTGTGTGTGGCGCTGGCAGGAACGCTTCATGCTGGAAGGTGTGGACGGGCTGTTGCGGGACAAGACGCGCCGCTCCGGCAAGCCGCCGCTGGCGACCACGGGAGTTATACGCGGAAGTTGGTGACGGCGAGACGGGGTAAGGCGGCGTATCGTGGGGGTGTTTGACGCTGATCGGCCCCCATTAGGTGGTCCGGGTTGAATGTTAGTGCATTGCTTCCTCCCTGGCCATTGCCGGCTGTAGGTGGAGCGAAGCGGA
Source organism: Asaia bogorensis (assembly GCA_945878455.1). GTDB lineage: Bacteria > Pseudomonadota > Alphaproteobacteria > Rhodospirillales > CAMCUA01 > CAMCUA01. The sequence continues at coordinate 9,352 of CAMCUA010000126.1, forward strand.
ACCGGAAGGCGGCAATGGCGGCGTCGCGGTTTCCGGGGCCGGTGGCCGGTAACCGAGGC
>CAMCUA010000127.1 GCA_945878455.1 Asaia bogorensis
CGCCAGAAAGCAGGGCTGGAACATCATCAAAGCCCTGCGCCAAGACCCAGGCGACCTCGAAAAGGCGCTACGCGCGGCTTGAAATTACAAGGAAACCTGGGCAGTTACGTTATACCCAAGATGTTGAGGATGACGCGAAATTCAGCCAAGAACCCGGTGACCGATGGTCGGAGCCGCACAAATCTCACCCAATGGCGGCCTGACGCACTATATTGCATGACAATGTGGTGTTGTTGAGGCGGCCACGGTGCCAAACAAGAGACCCTCCGCTCTAGATGCCTGGCAGGCGAATGCGGCACGCGAGCTGGATGGCCGCTCTCCCGAAGCACTGACATGGCAGACAGCCGAGGGCATCCCCGTTAAGGCGCTTTATACCGCTGCCGACCTAGCGGATATCGAACACCTCGACAGCATGCCCGGCTTTCCTCCCTACCTGCGCGGGCCGCGCGCCACCATGTATGCCAACCGCCCGTGGACCATCCGCCAATACGCCGGTTTTTCCACCGCCGAGGACTCCAACGCCTTCTACCGCGCCAACCTGGAGGCTGGCCAAAAAGGTCTTAGCATCGCCTTCGATCTGGCCACCCACCGGGGCTACGACTCCGACCATCCGCGCGTCGTCGGCGATGTTGGCAAGGCTGGCGTCGCCATCGATTCCGTCGAGGACATGAAGATCCTATTCGATGGCATTCCGCTCGACGAGATGACCGTATCGATGACCATGAACGGCGCCGTGCTGCCGGTGCTGGCTGGCTATATCGTTGCCGCCGAGGAACAGGGCGTACCCCCCGAGAAATTGGCCGGGACCATCCAGAACGATATCCTCAAGGAGTTCATGGTCCGCAATACCTACATCTATCCGCCCGCCGCCAGCCTGCGCATCGTTGCTGACATCATCGACTTCACCGCCCGGCGCATGCCGCGCTTCAATTCGATCTCAATCAGCGGCTATCACATGCAGGAAGCCGGGGCGACGCTGGTCCAGGAACTGGCCTTCACCCTGGCCGACGGCCTCGAATACGTCCGCGCCGCCATTGCCAAGGGCCTCAACATTGATGCCTTCGCCCCACGCCTCAGCTTTTTTTTCTGCATCGGCATGAACTTCTTCATGGAGGTGGCCAAGCTTCGCGCGGCGCGCCTGCTGTGGTGCGAACTGATGGCGCAATTCGCCCCAAAAGATCCGCACTCATCGATATTGCGCACCCATTGCCAGACATCTGGCGTGTCGCTGACCGAGAAAGATGCCTACAACAACGTGGTGCGCACCACCATCGAGGCCATGGCCGCCGTGCTCGGCGGCACCCAGAGCCTGCACACCAACGCGCTCGACGAGGCTATGGCGCTGCCCACTCCCTTCTCGGCACGCATCGCGCGCAACACTCAGTTGATCATCGCCGAGGAAACCGGCCTTCCGCGCGTCATCGATCCGCTGGGCGGCAGCTACTACGTCGAAAGCCTGACCGCCTCCCTCGCCGCCGAAGCCCGCAAGCTGATTGCCGAAATCGAAACGATGGGTGGCATGACGCGCGCCGTCGAGATCGGCTTGCCCAAGCTGCGCATCGAAGAGGCCGCGGCGCGCCGACAGGCCCGCGTCGACCGCGGCGACGATATCGTGGTCGGAGTCAATCGCTATCAGTCGAACGAAGACAATGAGATCCCCGTGCTCAACGTCGACAATGGCGAGGTCCGTGCCAACCAGGTGGCGCGACTGGCCGCCACCCGTCAGTCCCGCGACGCCGCCGCCTGGAAATTGGCGATGGCCGACCTATCCCGGGTTGCCCGCTCCGACGGCGGCAACCTGCTTGAAGCCGCCATCGTCGCCACCCGGGCGCGCGCGACGGTGGGCGAAATATCGGACGCCCTGGCCGAAGTCTTCGGCCGTCACCGGGCTCAGGTACAGGCGATCTCCGGCGTTTACGCCGGCGCCTACGGCAACGGTGGCGAGCTGCATCAGGTGCGCCGTGCCGTCGCCGAGTTTGCCGAAGCCGAAGGCCGCCGGCCACGCATGCTGGTGGTCAAGATGGGCCAGGACGGCCACGACCGGGGCGCCAAGGTCATCGCCACCGCCTTCGCCGACTTGGGCTTCGACGTCGATATCGGGCCGTTGTTCCAGACCCCCGAGGAGGTCGCCCGCCAAGCCGTCGAGAACGACGTCCATGTCGTCGGCGTCTCGACCCAGGCCGGCGGCCACAAGACCCTGGTGCCGGCACTGATCACCGAACTCCACGCCCACGGCGCCAGCGACATCCACGTGGTCTGTGGCGGCGTCATACCGACCGCCGATCATGCCGGACTGACATCCCGCGGCGTTGCCGCCATCTTTGGACCAGGCACCCATATTCCGACCGCCGCCTTGAACGTGCTCGACGTGATCAGAGGCAAGAAGACGGCGGTTTAACCGTTACCGCCGCCCTCGACCGTTCAGCCGCGCGTCACGTTACCGCTGCGTACAGGAATGCCTGTCTGTTCATTACATACCTTGGCCAGGGCCGCCACGCCGGCGCGAATCTCATCCTTCGTCGGCAGCGCGAAGCACAGCCGCATGGACGACCGCCCGGTCCCGGGGTTGCACGCCCATTCCGGCCCGGCGTTGTAGGCGATGCCGGCGTCGGCGGCAGGCTTCAGCAACTTCGCCGTATCGACCGCCTCGGGCAGCTTGATCCACAGGAAGATGCCCCCGGCCGGCCGCCAGGCCTCGACCGCCGTTCCGAACTCCTTGTTCAACGCATCGATCATGGTGTCGAGCTTGTCCTGCAGGACGGCACCGAGCTTCTTCACGTGGGATTCGAAGTGGTCTTTGAAGTATTCAGCGATCAACATCTGATTGAGCGCACCGGTACCGCCATCGGTCTTCAGCGCCATCATGCGGCTGATAATCGACCAGTCGGCCACCGCGTAGCCAACACGCAACGCCGGGGCCAGCGACTTGGAAAACGATCCGATGTGGATCACCTGCTTGGGATCCAGCGCGTAGAACGCCGGGGGAGCCTCGCCGGCCCAGGTCAGGTCGGCATAGCATTCGTCCTCGAAGATCGGCACGCCGTACTGACGCGCCAGCGACAGTATCTCCTGACGTCGTTCCAGCGGCATGATGCTGCCGGTTGGGTTCTGGATGGTTGGGATCGTGTAGATGTATTTGAGCTGGATGCCGCGCTTCCTGTGATCCTCCAGGATCGCGGCCAGCGAGTCGGCGCGGATACCCTTGTCGTCGAGCGGCACGCCGATCATCTTGGCGCCGCTTTTCTGTACCCGGGTGATGGCGCCGCCATAGGTGAATTCCTCGGCCAGCACCGTATCACCGGGGTCGACGAATAGCCGGCTGATCATCTCGATTCCCTGCCCCGAACCGGACAGCACCAGGATGTCGTCGGCCGTGCATTTGATGCCGCGATGACGGCCGAGCTTGTTGGCGATGAAGTCTCTGAGCCCGAGGAAACCCTGCGGCCCATGGCCCATGTTATAGATGGCAAGCTTGTCGCCTTCCCGGCGCACCACCTTGGCGGCGGCTTCTGCCAGGGCCTCGACCGGGATCTGGGTCGGATCGTTGTGACCGCCGATGAAGTTGTATTTGGGAAAGCCGGTGAAACGCGGTGTCGGCGCCGGCAATCCTTTAGCCAGCAGCTTGGTCATATCGAAGTCTTGGATTCTGACGGTCATGTTCCCTCTCCTCTATCGTTGGGCGGCGTAGTTGGCCGCCGGCAGGCCTCTGTCCAATAGCTTGCCTGGAATCCAAGGACCCGTCACGGCCCGCCACACCATAAAAATCGGCGGCACACCGAAGCGTGCCGCCGAGGGAATGCTACCGCCGATGACGGCGATCTATTTTTTCCAGGCCGCCACAGCGCGCACGAAGCGCTGACGCTGCCAATTGCCGTCACGGCTGTGCGGCACCCGTTCCGGATCGGTCGGGGCAACTTTGACAACGACGAACGAGGTGCCATTGGACTGGCGCAGCATGCGTGCTGCGTCATCCAATTCCGATTCCTTGGTGACCATGCGCGTTGCCTTGATGCCGGAACCTTCGGCGATCTTGGTCAGATCGACGCCCCGCGCCGTATGGCTCAGCTGATAACCGGTCTCTCCGTAGTGCTCGTTGTCGACGATGATGAGGGAAAGATTCGGCGGGTTAAGCACACCGATGGTCGCCAGTGTGCCCGAACTCATCAGCAGCTCGCCTTCGCCGGTCACCACGAATACGCGCCGCTTCGGTTGCGCCAGAGCCAGACCGAGACCCATCGCCGAGGCCGCGCCCATGGCGCCGCCCAATGCATAGACGTGCGGCACGTCGCCGCCGGCCGCCGCCATGGCATCGTCCTTGGCCCCGGCGATGCCGCCGATGATCAGCACGTCGTCGGCATTGCCGACTAGGCGGCAAACCGCCATGCGGCGGTCCATGTGGCCACTTGCCTTGCGCTTTTCCACCGGCATTACGGCTTTGGTCTTCCCTGTGGTCTTCGTTGTTGTCTTAGCCATTGTTGGTTCCCCCCATCACGCCGCTGTCGGAAAAGCCTTGGCGCCGATCAGGCGCTGGGTCAGCAGGATGGCAACCTGCATTCCCGACTGATAAGCCATCGTCATTCCAGCCCGGACGACCTCTTCGACCTCTTCCGCCTTCTCGGCCCGTATGCATTGCACGCCCATGGCTTCGAGCACGGGCTGCACGGCTTGGCCCATGGCGTACTGCCAGGGATTTCCCTCACCGAACTCGCCACGCATGCTGACCAGTGTCAGGAAGGGGAAGCGTCCGAACTGCGCCAACGATAACAGGTTCACCGTATTGCCGACACCGCTGCTCTGCATCAGCAGCACAGCCTTCGCACCGCCGAGATGGGCGCCACAGACCAACGCCACACCCTCTTCTTCTGTCGTCAGCGCAATTGACAGAGCACCTGGATCGGACAGCGAGCGATCGATACAGACCGAATGACCGGCATCCGGAACATAGGCGAACTGAGTGACTCCGCCTTCGCGCAGCAGACGATAGATTGTATCAGGCCAGTCAGCTGCCGATGCCTGCTTTGCGGCACGCTTGGGCGCGGCCTTGGAGCCGGCGGGTTTCTTCGCCATTGAACGTCTCCCTTGATGGATGGGCTTTGGACTGCCGCTTTATCCCATCGCAGGCCATTGCGCGCAAGCTCTCGCGCGCGGCTCGTACCATCGCGGTTCGTGGCGATTGAATTGAAGGGCGCCAAAGCCCTTAGAAGGCGCCCGCACCCTCGCGCCAGGCGGCCGTCGTCTTACAGGTGGCGCATACCCGCTCGCCTTTGTGGTGCGACACGAAACCTTGTCCGCACATCAGGCAGGGGCGCCGCTTCGGCTCGTGCATCTGATCAGATGCCGGCTTCTTCGTTTCGGAGCTGCGCGAGGCCATCAGGCAGCATCCCGCATCGGCCGGTCCGATACCCGCCGGTCACGTATGACGTCGTGGCGGAGCATCAAACGGGCGGCAAGCGACAACAGCTCCGCGGCCTCGGTCAGCTGCTGCCCGGGACCGGAGCTAGTATTGCAACTGGCGGAACGCACAAGATCGCTAGCCGAATCGGCAAGGAACTCAATCAAATCTGAAGACCTAGGCATCGTCGCTCTCGAAAGCATCGGTGAAGGGCGGTCTTGCTAGCACAGCAAATTTTGCAATGCAACATTTTTGTTGCACCGCAAAACCAACAAAGGCATTTCCGGCACCGACCACAACCTGTCGTGGCGCACCAGCGACTTTGCAGAAGCACCGGATCGCGAGCCAACACTTAACGATAGGGAATAATCTATTAACATGATGTTAACATACTTGATCCACTCGGGAGGAACGTAATAAGGTTGGCGGAAGCATCATCGATCCTCCTGAGACGGCGGTCCTATGTTGAGGCATTCGAATATCTGGCATGCCATCGACCGCTTGGCGCGGGAGCGTGGGTTGTCGGCATCGGGCTTGGCACGCGTTGGCGGTCTCGACCCTACGACGTTCAACAAAAGCAAACGGGTATCGCGTGACGGCAAGCCGCGTTGGCCGAGCACGGAAAGCATATCCAAAATCCTTGAAGCAACTGGCGCCAGCCTGAATGAATTCCTATCCTATGCGGGCGAAGGGACCAGCCGCGGTAGCTTTCGCAACCTGCCGCTAATCGGTAGCGATCGGATAGCCGGACGTGGTTATTTCGATGATTTCGGCCATCCCATCGGCGAGGGTTGGGACGCCATTCCTTTTCCGGACCTGCAGGACACCCAGGCCTATGCCCTGGAAGTTGCCGACGGCAGCATGCTGCCCTGCTACCGTGAGGGCGATATACTGATAGTTTCACCCAACGCCGGATTGCGCCGGGGTGATCGCGTTTTGGTGCGACGCAAGGACGGCAGTTCCCTGGCCATGGGCTTGGTCAGGCGCAGCGCCCGACGCGTCGAACTGCAACCCTTCGCCGCCGGCTCTGCCGAGGTGGAACTGGCCGTCGAGGATATCGACTGGATGGCCCGCATCGTCTGGAGCAGCCAGTAAGGCTGACCTATCGATGGACCGGCGCGGATCCTAGCTCCCCAACGAACATGGCAATCGCGTCCAAGGCCTCGTCGCGATTGGTTGGCCAATGGCGTCCGGACACGCGTCGCGGCTTAAGGTCATGATCGCCATCCGCCAGCCAAATCAGTCGTACCGCCGGCATTAGGTTGTAACCCTCGATGTCTTCAGGCGTCCCAAACGGGTCGCGCGTTCCCTGCAAAATCAGCGTTGGCGTCGTCAGTCGGCTAAGATGCTCAATGCGATTTGGCCCCGGATCGCGCCCCGGCGGATGAAAGGGATAGCCCAGGCAGACGACACCCAGCACCGGCAGCCCTGCCACGTCCAAGTCGGCCGCGATCACGCTGGCTACCCGGCCGCCCATGGACTTGCCGCCGATGACAATCCGCTCCCGGCCGAGGTTCGCGATAACGGCCCGCCAGGTCTCTAACAGCACCGGCAAGCGATCAGGCGGCCGTCGCCCGCCCGTCCGCCGTGCCGCCATATATGGAAATTCGAAGCGGGCTGTACGCAAGTCGCGCTGAGCCAAGCCTTCGGCCACCTCCGCCATGAACGGGCTGTCCATGGGTGCCCCGGCACCATGGGCCAAGACCAAAGTCAATCTTGCCGTATCAGGGCCTGCAAACAGCAGCGGCGGCGGTGGCGGCGGCGTTCCCTTTGACGGATCGGCCACCTGGTTCAAGAGGCCTTCGCAGCCGTGAATTTGGCAAAGAAATCGCTGCCCTTGTCATCGACGACGATAAAGGCTGGAAAATCCTCGACCATGATCTTCCAGATCGCCTCCATACCGAGTTCGGGATACTCCAGAACTTCGACGTGTTTGATGCAGTCCTGGGCTAGGCGTGCCGCTGGACCGCCGATGGAGCCCAGATAGAAGCCGCCATGCTGGCGACAGGCATCGGTCACTTGGCGCGAGCGGTTGCCCTTGGCCAGCATGACCATACTGCCGCCTGCTGCCTGGAGTTGATCCACATAAGAATCCATTCGGCCCGCCGTGGTCGGCCCGAACGAGCCGGTGGCGTAGCCGTCGGGAGTTTTCGCCGGGCCAGCGTAATAGACGCAATGATCCTTGAAGTACTGCGGTAGGCCCTTCCCGGCATCGAGCCGTTCCTTCAGCTTGGCATGCGCGATATCGCGCCCGACGATCATCGGCCCGCTCAACAGCACGCGCGTCGCCACCGGATAGCGGGTCAGCGTCGACAATGTCTCAGCCATCGGACGCGTCAGGTCGATGCGCACGACCTCGCCACCCAATGCTGTTGGCATGACGTCGGGCATAAAGCGCGCCGGGTTGCGCTCCAATTCCTCGAGGAATATGCCTTCGGCCGTAATCTTGCCCATTGCCTGGCGGTCCGCGGAACAGGACACCCCAAGTCCCACCGGGCAGGAGGCGCCATGGCGCGGCAGGCGGATCACCCGCACGTCGTGGCAGAAGTATTTGCCGCCAAACTGCGCCCCCATGCCCATCTCGCGCGACAAGCGGAGCACCATCTCTTCCGCTTCCAGATCGCGGAAGGCCCGCCCGCTTCTGTCGCCGCTGGTCGGCAGGGCGTCGAGGTAGTGAGTGCTGGCTAACTTCACCGTCTTTAGAGTCATCTCCGCCGACAGACCGCCGATGACCAAGGCCATATGATAGGGCGGACAGGCAGCGGTGCCGATGGAGCGCAGCTTCTCGTCGATGAAGCGGGCCAAGCTTTTCGGGTTCAGCAGTGCCTTGGTTTCTTGATAGAGATAAGTCTTGTTGGCAGAGCCGCCGCCCTTGGCAACGAAGAGGAACTTATAGGCATCGCCGGGCGTTGCCAGGATATCGAGCTGGGCCGGCAGGTTCGATTCCGTATTGACCTCCTCGTAGAGGTCTAGTGCTGCCATCTGGCTGTATCGCAGGTTGGTTTCCGCATAGGCTCGGCGTATCCCCTCAGCCAATGCCGCTTCGTCATCGCCGTCTGTCCAAACGTACTGGCCCTTCTTGCCCATGACGATGGCCGTGCCGGTGTCTTGGCACATGGGCAACACGCCACCAGCGGCGATGTTGGCATTCTTCAACAGTTCGATGGCGACGAAGCGGTCATTGTCGGAAGCCTCCCGGTCGTCAAGGATATTGCGCAGTTGCTGCAGATGATAGGGGCGCAACAAATGGCTGATGTCGCGCATTGCCTGATCGGCGAGCAAGGTCAGGGCCTGGGACCTGACCTTCAACACGCTCCGCCCCTCGACATCGATCGTACTGACGAAATCGCCAGACAATTTTCGATAGATCGTGCTGTCCTCGCCAAGCGGAAAAAGATCGTGATGCGACGGTTCGCTCATGACAGTAGTCCCTTGCCCTAATGACGATGGCCTCATGTCGATCGTTCCCGTGTCGATAACCACGCCCGAAACGTACCGATCTCATGTCAGGAGAGTTGGCGCTCAACCTTCGGTCCGGCGGAAAGCAATCCGGCCCGGCCCCTTACTTCTTGCGACCCCTACTTCTTGCGAAACGTGTCGAGAGCAATGACCTGTCCGCTCTTCGCCTCTGCAGCAGGCTTGTCAGCCTTCTCCCGGCTGCCGCCCCGGGCAATGCGTACCGGGGCCGTGTCCTCGCCGGCCGCGGAACTTGTGGCGACTTTGCCGTTTGTCTTTTCCACCAGCGCGGGCGACGCGTTGTTCGAGGGCAGTACAGCACCTTGCCCCTTACCGACTATGGCCTTGGGCTCCGGTGTGAAGGGCTTCAATTGCAGACCGAAATTAACCCCTGGATCGGCAAAGGCCGTAACCGCATGGAAAGGAATGCCAAGGTTGGTACGGATACCCCCGAAGCTGAGCGCTACCTCGAATCCGTCATCGCGAACCGTCAGGTTCCAGAACTGGTTCTGCAGGATGATCGTCATCTCT
>CAMCUA010000128.1 GCA_945878455.1 Asaia bogorensis
TACGCCATTCTCGGCGCGCAACGTCACATGAAGGTGCTGGGCATCTTCGTCCGCTTGAGCCGGCGTGACGGCAAGCCGCGCTATCTGGTGCATCTGCCGCGCCTGTGGCGGCTGTTGCAGCGGGCCGTCCTCCATCCGGCGCTGGCGCCCGTCGCTTCCTGGCTCGAACGCAACGTCCCGGCTAATCTGCGCGGTGGAATCGAACACGAGGTCGCCGCCGAATGAGCTATCTATCCCGCCGCCCGTCGGGCACCCAGCCGACCCATGCTATGGTGCTGGCCGCCGGCCTCGGCACCCGTCTGCGCCCGGTCACCGCCAACAAGCCGAAGCCGCTGGTTGCCGTCGGCGGCCGGACGCTAATCGATCGGGCGCTGGACAGGCTGGCGGACGACGGCATCACTACCGCTGTCGTCAACCTGCACTATCTGGGCGACATGATCGAAGCGCATCTGCAGAACCGGCCGCGCCCGAGGGTCGTGTTTAACCGCGAGCCGGTCCTGCTCGATACCGGCGGCGGTATCGCGACGGTCTTGCCGCTGCTCGGCGAGCGTCCGTTCTTTACCGTCAACAGCGATGTCTTCTGGCTGAACGGTCCGACCACGGCGTTAGCCCGCCTCGGCGCGGCATGGGACGATGAAGCGATGGACGGCCTGTTGATGATGCATTCGACGGTCGAGGCCTTCGGCTACGACGGTCTCGGCGATTTCGTCGTTGATCCCTTCGGCCGGCTGTCCCGGCGGCCGCAAAAAGAAGTATCGGCCACCCTGTTCACCGGCGTGCAGATCCTCCACCCGCGCTTGTTCGCCGATGCGCCGCGGGGTGCCTTCTCACTGAATGTCCTGTGGGACCGCGCCATTGAAGCTGGCCGTCTCTACGGCATGGTGCACGACGGCGAATGGTTCCACGTCGGCACGCCGGAGGGCCTGGCCGCTGCCGAAGCCTACCTATCCACCGCCTTCCCCGACAGCCGCCGGCGATGAGCGGCCCTCGGGCGGCGAGCGCAAGTTGCCACGGACTCACGCGCGTCGCTGTCCCCCCCCTCTCCCTGTCCCTCCCCCTCAAGGGGAGAGGGAACGCTGTTTCAGCCTCCCATCGACGTGACAATGTGCTGCGGTGGTACTGCATGGTTCCCTCCCCCCTTGAGGGGGAGGGACAGGGAGAGGGGTGATGCTTTCGGCGACGCAAGCGACCGGGTCGCGCACGACCACCGCGCCGCGCCACGGCGCCGTCGTCACCATCCCCTCCGGTGTCGCCTTCGTCGATGCCCTGGCCGCCGGTCTGCTGGCCGAATCGGGCGGCGATCCCCTGGTGCTGGCGCGGGCCACCGTGCTGCTGCCCACCCGGCGCGCCGTGCGGGCCTTGCGCGAGGCCTTCCTCAGGCTCTCCGGCGGCCGGCCGACGTTGTTGCCGCGGCTGCGTCCCTTGGGCGATGTCGACGAAGAGGAATGGGACTTCGCTGCCGGCGCCGATTGGCTAACGCCGGAAAGCCTGCCGCCCGCCGATCTGCCGCCGGCCATTCCCGGCCTGCGCCGCCAATTGCTGCTGACTCGTTTGGTGCTGGCCGGACCGCGCCGCGACATCGGCGTCGATCAGGCCGCGCGGCTTGCCGCCGAACTCGCCCGCCTGCTCGATCAGGTGCATACCGAACGGCTGGATTTCGCCGGTCTGGCCGGCTTGGTGCCCGATGCCTTCGCCGATCATTGGCGGATCACCCTCGACTTCCTGAAGATACTCACCGAGCAATGGCCCCTCGTGCTCGCCGCCGAAGGCTGCATCGATCCGGCAGAGCGGCGCAACCTGTTGCTGGAAGCCCAGGCGCAAGCCTGGGCGGCCCATCCGCCTGCCGACCCGGTGATCGCCGCGGGCTCGACCGGCAGCATCCCGGCCACCGCCAACCTGTTGGCCGCCGTCGCCGGCTTGCCGCGGGGCCGCGTCGTCTTGCCCGGCCTCGACCGCGACCTGCCCGCCGCCCTCTGGCCCGCCCTGCCGCCCAGCCACCCCCAATACGGCCTCGGCCGCCTGTTGGCCAGGTTGGGGGTCTCGCCGTCCGACGTACCGGATTGGCCGGCGACGGGAATCGCCACCGCGTCTCCTCCCGCCCGCGCCGCCCTGGTCAATCTCGCGCTGCGCCCCGCCGAAGGCCTCGCCGCCTGGCAGGACGCCGCCGTCGAACCGGCAGCGACGGAAAACGTCTGGCGCCTCGACTGCCCCGGCCCGCAGGAGGAAGCACAGAGCGTTGCCCTGGTGCTGCGTCAGGCTTTGGAAACGCCCGGCCGCACCGCCGCCCTGGTGACGCCGGATCGCGGCCTGGCCCGGCGTGTCGCCGCCGAGATGAGGCGCTGGGCTGTCGAGGTCGACGACTCGGCCGGCACGCCGCTCGATCAGACGGCGCCCGGCGCCTTCCTGCGTCTCTGCGCCCGGTTGGCCGGCGAGGCTTTCGCGCCGGTGCCGCTGCTCGCCGCGCTGAAGCATCCGCTCGCCGCCCTCGGCCGGCCGCCTGGCGTCTTCCGCGCTGTGATCCGCCGGCTGGAGATGGCGGTGCTGCGCGGCCCGCGTCCGGGCCCCGGCATCGACGGCCTGCGCCAGGCCTTGACGACCAAGCCCGCCGACGTCGCTGCCCTGCTCGCCGATCTGGAACGCGCGGTGGCACCCTTCGCGGCGCGTCTGGCCGCCGGGCCCTGTCCGCTGCCCGATCTGCTGCGCGACCACATCGCCTTCGCCGAAGCCTTGGCCGCCGGCCCGCCAGGGGATCTCGGCGCCGACGGCGCCGCCCGCCTGTGGGCCGGCGAAGCCGGCGAAGCGGCGGCCGGTTTCGTCGCCGAACTGGCCGAAGCGGCCGGCGACTTTTCCGCCGTCGGGCCCGCCGCCTATCCCGCCCTGCTCGATACCCTGGCGGAAGGCCGGGTCGTGCGTCCCGCCCACGGCCGCCATCCGCGCCTCCACATCTGGGGACCCTTGGAAGCCCGCTTGCAGCATGCCGATGTCATGGTGCTGGCCGGCCTCAACGAAGGCACCTGGCCGCCGGAGACCACCGCCAATCCGTGGATGAGCCGGCCGATGCAATCGGCCTTCGGCCTGCCGCTGCCGGAACGGCGGATCGGTCTGGCGGCGCACGATTTCGCCCAGGCCTTCACCGCTCCCGTCGTCGTGCTGACCCGCTCCGAACGGGTCGAAGGCACGCCGACCGTGCCGTCGCGCTGGCTCTTGCGGTTGGATACCTTGCTCGGCCCCGGCCGGCTGGCGGTTGCGGACCAAGGCTGGCGCGATTGGCAGCGCGGGCTCGACCGTCCCGCCGCCGTGCGGCCGAGGGGCGCGCCGGAACCGCGCCCGCCGGTCGCCGCCCGGCCGCGCCGGCTGTCGGTGACTCAGGTCGAAACCTGGATGCGCGATCCCTATGCCATCTACGCGCGCCATATCCTCGGCCTGCGCGCCCTCGATCCGCTCGACGCCGATCCCGGCGCCGCCGATTACGGCACCATCGTCCACGACGCGCTCGACCGCTTCCTGGTCGCACATGCCACCGGTCCGTTGCCGGCCGACGCGGCGCAACGCTTGATTGCCACCGGCCGCGATGTGTTCGCCACGCATATCGGCCGGCCCGGCGTCTGGGCCTTCTGGTGGCCGCGCTTCCTGCGCATCGCCGATTGGTTCATCGCCACGGAAAGCGAACGGCGGGCGCGGCTGGTGGCCACGGTCACCGAAGCGCGCGGCGAACTTGTCCTCGACGCGCCGGCCGGTCCCTTCACGCTGACCGCCATCGCCGACCGCATCGACCGGATGCGCGACGGTACGCTGGCCATTATCGATTACAAGACCGGCGCGCCGCCGACGCAAAGGGAAGTTGCCGCCGGCTTCGCGCCGCAACTGCCGTTGGAGGCTGCTATGGCGGCGGCTGGCGGTTTCAAGGATGTGCCCGCCGCGCCGGTCGTTGAACTCGACTTCTGGCGGCTGAAGGGCGGCGATCCCCCCGGCGAGATTCGTCCCGCCGGTGGCGATCCGGCCGTATTGGCGGAAGATGCCCGCGAAGGCCTGCTGCGCCTCATCGCCGCCTTCGATTTTCCCGACACAGCCTATCGCGCCCGGCCGCATCCGGAACATGCGCCGCGCTACAGCGACTATGGGCATCTGGCCCGTGTCAAGGAATGGTCGGCCGGCGGCGGCGAGGCCGAATGACCGGGCAGGGCCCTCCTGGCGGCGACCGCACCCCTCTCCCTGTCCCTCCCCCTCACGGGGGGAGGGAACCGAAAGGCGTCGTTCGGACCGAAGAACATAGTCCCGTCTTTGTTGCGGGAGACGAGAGGGCGCTGTCGCCGCCGACCGTCCAGTCGAATGCTGAGTCGCGATCTGCCCGCACGGTTCCCTCCCCCCGTGAGGGGGAGGGACAGGGAGAGGGGTGGGCCGCCACCGCGGCATCGGCCGACCCTAGCGCCGACCAACGCCGCGCCGCCGACCCCGCCGCTTCGGTCTGGGTGGCGGCCTCGGCTGGTACCGGCAAGACCAAGGTGCTGATCGACCGCGTGCTCGGCCTGATGCTGGGGGAGATCGACCCGCGCCGCATCCTCTGTTTGACCTTCACGCGCGCTGCCGCCGCCGAGATGGCGAACCGCATCGCCCTGCGCCTCGGCCGTTGGGCGATGCAGGCCGTGGGCGAACTCGACGGCGACCTCGCCCTCCTGCTCGGCCGCGCGCCGACAGCGCGGGAGCGGGATCGCGCCCGGCGCCTGTTCGCCGATGTCATCGACGCCCCGGGCGGCATGAATATCCAGACCATCCACGCCTTCTGTCAGTCGTTGCTGGGACGCTTCCCGCTGGAAGCCGGCCTGGCGCCGCACTTCGCTGTGATGGACGAACGCGACGCCCACGAGATGTTGCTGAGCGCGCGGGAATCCGTGCTGCTCGCCGCCCGTCGTGGCGACGACGACAGGCTCGCCCAGGCCTTGGCCGCCGTCACCGCCCATGCCGACGAACAGGCCTTCGACGAGATCATGGGCGAGCTGGCGCGCCAGCGCGGCGAGTTGGCCGACCTGTTGCGCCGCCACGGCGAATCGGCGGCGCGCGCCGCCGTGTCCTTGCATGACGAACTCGGTCTCAATTCCGGCGATACGCCTGAATCGGTGCTGGCCGCGGCTTGCGCCGACGAGGCATTCGAAGGCCTGCTGCTGCGCTCTCTCTGCGACGGCCTGCTCGCCGGAAGCAAGACGGATCGCGAACGCGGCGCTGTCATGGCCGCATGGCTGGCCGCCTCAGCCGCCGAACGGATGGGCATGTTCGAGCGTTATGCCGCCGCCTTCCTCGCCGACAAGGCGCGCAAGATACGCGCCAGCCTGATCACCAAGGCGACCCTCGCCGCCCTGCCCGGCGCCGACGACATCCTGCAAGCCGAAGCCGAACGCCTGCTCGCGTGCGCCGAGCGCCAGCGCGCCGCCGTCTGTGCCGAGGCGACCGCCGCGCTGCTGCATTTGGGCGGTGCCATGATGGCGGCCTACGCCGACGAGAAGCGCCGCAGCGCCAGGCTTGACTACGACGATCTGATCGCCGCCACCCGCGACCTGCTCGCCCGCCCCGACGTCGCGCCCTGGGTACTGTTCAAGCTCGACGGCGGCATCGATCATGTGCTGATCGACGAAGCGCAGGATACCAATCCGGTGCAGTGGGAAGTGGTCGAACGGTTGACCGGCGAATTTTTCGCCGGCCTCGGCGCGCGCGATGTCGCTCGCACCGTCTTCGCCGTCGGCGATGCCAAGCAATCGATCTTCAGCTTCCAGGGTGCCGACCCGGCCGCCTTCCATGCCATGCGCGAACGCTACCGCGCCATCGTGCCCGCCGCCGAACGCGCGTGGCGCGAGGTGTCGCTCACCGTCTCCTTCCGCTCGACGCCAGCCGTGCTCGCCGCCGTCGACGCGGTCTTCGCCGCCGATCCGGGGCGCGCCGGCGTCGCCTTGGATGGTGAGCCCATCGTCCATACCGCCTCTCGCGGCGGCGACGCCGGCCTGGTCGAACTGTGGCCGCCGATCGCCGTCGCCGAGGCCGATACGCCGCTGCCATGGAAGCCGCCGGTCGAAGCGGTGCCCGGCGAATCGGCGCGCACCCGCTTGGCCGGCATGCTCGCCCGGCGCATCGCCCGCATGGTCGGCGGCGAGATGCTGGCCTCCCAGGGCCGCCGCGTCGAGGCCGGCGACATCATGATCCTGGTCCGCCGCCGCGACGCTTTCGTCGAGGACCTGGTGCGCCTGCTCAAGCAGCAGGGCGTCGAGGTCGCCGGCGTCGACCGCATGGTGCTGACCGATCAGTTGGCGGTGATGGACCTTATCGCGCTCGGCCGCTTCCTGCTCCTGCCCGACGACGACCTGACCCTGGCCGTCGTGCTCAAGGGACCGTTGATCGGCCTCGACGAGGATCAGCTCTTCCACCTCGCCCATGGCCGCGCCGGCACCCTGTGGTCGGCCTTAAGCGAGCGCGCCGGGGAGACGCCGGCCTTCGCCGCCGCCCGCGATCTGCTCGCCGGTCTGCTGGCGCGGGCCGATTTCACCCCGCCGTTCGAGCTCTACGCCCATGTGCTGGGACCGCTCGGCGGCCGCCGCCGGCTGATCGCCCGGCTCGGCCACGAAGCGGAAGACCCCATCGCCGAATTCATCGACCTGGCACTCGGCTTCGAACGCCACCACGCTGCCTCGCTGGAAGGCTTCCTGCATTGGCTCGAAGCCGGCCAGATCGAGGTCAAGCGCGACCTGGAGCACGCCGGGCGCACGGCGGTGCGGGTCATGACCGTGCATGGCGCCAAGGGTCTGCAGGCGCCCATCGTCTTCCTGCCCGACACCCTGCAGTCGCCGCGTCGCGGTCCGCGCCTGCTGTGGCCGCGCGGCAGCGACGGCAAAGCCTATCTGCTGTGGGCGCCGTCGCGCGACCGGCAGGAAGCCGTCGCCGAAGCCGAACGCGACCGCCTCGACGCCGGCCGTGACCGGGAATACCGCCGCCTGCTCTACGTCGCCATGACGCGGGCCCAGGATCGGCTATACATCTGCGGCTGGAACAACAAGAACGCCGCCCCCGAGCATTGCTGGTACAACCTGATCCGCGCCGCCCTGGCGCCCCTGGCCGAGACGGTCGCCGATCCCGATCTTGCCCTCGATGCCGCCGCCGGCCCGGTGCTGCGCCTGACCTCGCCGCAGTCGCGCGCCGTGACCCTGGCCGAAGCCGCGCCCATGTCAGGCGCAACGCCGCCGCTGCCGGTCTGGCTGCATCGCCCGCCGCCGCCCGAAGCCGATCCGCCCAAGCCGCTCGCGCCGTCGCGCCCGGATGGCGACGAGCCCGCCGTGCGTTCGCCCTTCGGCGCCGACGATGGGGCCCGCTTCCGGCGCGGCCGGTTGATCCACCGGCTGCTGCAAAGCCTGCCCGATCTGCCGCCCGAACGCCGCGCCGCCGCGGCCGCCGGCTTCCTCGCTCGCCCGCTGCACGGCCTCGACGCGACAGCGGCCGCCGCCATCGCGGCGGAGACTCTGGCCGTGCTCGATCATCCGGCATTCGCCGCCCTGTTCGGCCCGACCAGCCGTGCCGAGGTGCCGCTCGTCGGCCTGATCGGCGGGCGCGTGCTGTCGGGTCAAGTGGATCGATTGTTGGTGACGGACGATGCGGTGCTGATCGTCGATTACAAAACCAACCGCCCGCCGCCCACGCGTGCCAAAGACGTGCCGGCGATCTATCTCGCCCAGATGGCGGCCTATCGCGCCGCGCTTGAATCGATCTATCCCGGCAAGGCGATGCGCTGCCTGCTGCTCTGGACCGACGGCCCGCGCCTGATGGAACTCCCCACCGCCGCGCTGGACGCCCACGCCCCGGTCTGACGGCTCGGCGCTTGCCCATGCTTCGAGACGGGTCTTCGACCCTCCTCAGCATGAGGAAGTTTTTTAATCCGCCCTCATCCTGAGGAAGCCGCGCAGCGGCTGTCTCGAAGGATGGGCCCGCGCGACCGGCCTCAGACCGGCCGTTCGCCTTTCGTCATGGCGTGATAATGCAGCCGGTGCTGGCTGCGGTCGTAATCGAAGTCGACCTTGTGCATGGACTGGCGGTTGTCCCATAGAACTAGGTCGCCGACCTTCCAGGTATGGGCATAGATGAACGGCTCGCAGACGGTGCGTGCCATCAGGTTGGCCAGGAAATCCTGCGACGAATCCGGGTCCATGCCGACGATGTTCTCGACCGCCGTCGGATTCATCCAGATGCCCTTCTGCCCGTTGTCCGGGTTGGTGCGCACCAGCGGATGCAGGTTCGGCACCTGGCCGCCCGCCGCCATGATCGCCGTGTTGTTGGCATTGTACTTGTCGCGCGCTGCCGAACCCTGGCGCACGTTCGCCGTCGTCATCGCGTCGATCTTTTTGCGAAAGTCGGCGGGCAGGGCGTTATAGGCGGCGCGCATGTTGCAGACGTTGGTGTTGCCGCCCGAATCCGGCAGCTCGACGGCATAGAGGATGGTGAACTTGGGTGGGTTGAGGCGATAGGCCCCGTCCGTGTGCCAGCGGATGCCTTCCTTCACCGGTTGGCCGTCGGCGCCCAGGTTGAAGCTCGAATGGCGCTTGATGCTGGGCATGCCGGGGAAGGAATACTTCGGATGGTCCTGATCCATCAGCTCGCCGAACATGCGGGCGGCGTCCTGGAACTGCTCGGGGGTCAGGCGCTGATCGCGTACCACCATGGCCATGTTCTCGACCACCAGATCGTGCAGCCGCTTCTGTGTCGCCGCGTCCTGCGGCCGGCCGAGGTCGATGCCGGTAACCTCGACGCCGATATGCTCGGAAATCTTGCGCACCGTCATGGTGCCCTGCTCAAGAACTTGCATGCCGCACTCTCCCGCTGCTGCCCGGCGCCAGGGCCGGACTGAATGTTAAGCCGATTGTGCCCCCGACGACGACGATGGGCAAGATGGTGGTGCGAGGTGCTGTTCCCGGGGCGCCTGCACTGCACGCTGTCGAATGGACGGAACGCAGCAACAGCGTTTCCCCTCTTCTTTCCCCTCTCCGCCCTCCGGGGGTGGAGAGGGTCGGGGTGCGGTGGGGGGCTACAGTAGCGGTGTTGGCCAACCAGGCACACGGAATGGAAAGGACATAAAGCATATTTCGGGCACGCAATCCGAATGCCTGTCGACGCCGATACGCTCACTTACACCCAAATGCCCCCCACCTTGACGCCCCACCTCCCGCCCCCTACTTTCTTCCCTCGTCCCAGGGGGCTGGGGCGCCGTGCCGCGCGGATCGGGGGGAAGTCGCGGCAATCCTTTGAAAGGACATCATAAAATGACCAAGCAGGTCTCCGACAGCTCGTTCAAGGACGACGTTTTGAAATCGCCCC
>CAMCUA010000129.1 GCA_945878455.1 Asaia bogorensis
AGCCTCGGTTACCAGCCACCGGCCCCGGAAACCGCGACGCCGCCATTGCCGCCTTCCGGTTCCGCTTCGCTCCACCTACAGCCGGCAATGGCCAGGGAGGAAGCAATGCACTAACATTCAACCCGGACCACCTAATGGGGGCCGATCAGCCTGATGTTCCGCCCCCCCATGCTTCGCACGAAACTCTGCACAACGATCTGGTCGAAACCATCGGTTGGGCGCGCATCGTCCGTGAAAAGGGTCTGCGGGGCCTGGAAGACGAGGTCGGCGGCCGCAGCATCACCGATCCCTTCGTGCGCACCGGTCTGAACATGGTGGTCAGCAGCTATGCCCCCGACGAGGTACGCAGCATGCTGGAGACCGCCGCCGAGGCCCGCTTCGAGCGCGACACCATTCCCGCCCACGTGCTGATGGCCATGGCCAGTCACGCGCCGGCCTTCGGCATGGTCGGCACCTTGGTTGGTATGGTCATCATGCTGGGTAACTTCAGCGACGATATGTCCGGCGTCGGCCGTGGTCTTGCTATCTCGCTGTTGGCCACGCTCTACGGCGTGATCACGGCGCGCATGCTCTACATGCCCGCGGCGGCGAAGCTGACTCAGAAGCAGGAGGGCTTGCGCTTCCGCAACTATCTGATCGCCGAAGGCATGTCGATGCTGGTCGAAAACCGCTCGCCGCGCTACATCCAGGACCGCTTGAACAGCTATCTGCGGCCGGAGCGTCAACACAATATGGACGCCGTCGAACCGCTGAAGATCACGGAGGTCTGATGGCCTATCGCTACAGACGTCAACACGGCAGCGAAAGCGTCGACGACTGGTTGATGACCTACGCCGACATGATCACGTTGCTGCTCTGCTTCTTCGTCGTCTTCCTGTCCGTATCGATGCCGAAGAAGGAAATTTTCGATCAGGCCCGCCAGCGGGTCCTCGAACGCTTTGCCGACCCCTACCACCGCGAGGGCAAGGCACCGACATTTCCCAACCTCCCCGATAGCACGATGCCGTTCGATGCCCTGCCTTCCATCGTCGGTTCTTTCCAGAACCCAACGGCCGGCGCGTCAGCTGCCATCCCACCGCTCGATCCCATTCTGACCCCTGGCCAGCTCGCCGCCAGCGATAGCCGCAACGCCCCACCCAGGCCGCTCGACGATAGCTATCGGCTGACCACCCTGGAAATGCCGAGCGCCGCCTTCTTCGCCAGCGGCTCGGCCGACCTCAGCGACAGTGGCGCCCGGATCTTGCAGGAGGTCATCGACAAGAACCTGAAGGCCGATAACCTTCAAGACTTCCAGATCACAGTCGAAGGTCACACCGACGACCTACCCATCCGCACGCTGCAATTTCCCTCCAACTGGGAACTGTCGACGGCACGCGCCGCAGCCGTGGTGCGCTTCTTCATCGACCGCGGCATCTCGCCACAGCGGCTGCGCGCGGCCGGCTATGCCGATTCCAAGCCCAAGACGCCGAACCGCGACGCCGCCAACAACCCGCTCCCGGAAAGCCAGGCGCAAAACCGCCGCGTCGTGATCAAGCTGGAAAAAATCGAAAAGGGCGGTTAAGCAGCCGGTCGGCTGCTACCGCCCTACCGTCACTCCCTATAAGACGGATCGATGCGGTCCAACCGGCGCTTCAGCGATTCCCAGGTCTGATTGCCGACCTGGGTCATCCGCATACTGGGGTCGACCTTGCGCCGTTCGAGCTCGCGGGCATAGGTCTTCTCGATGGCCGCTTGCGGCGGCATGCGGATCGGCGAGTTGCACGACATCGCCATGATCTGAGTCTGGCAGGCCTGCTCCAAGCGGTAGGCCAAGGCAAAGGCGCCGCTGATGTTGGCGGCGCCGACCAACAGGCCATGGTTGCGCAGGATCATCGCATCGGCATCGCCAAGGTCCTGCACCAGCCGCTGCCGCTCGTCGAGTTCCAGCGCCACGCCTTCGTATTCGTGATAGGCGATCTTGTGGAAACGCAAGCTCGATTGCGACATGGTGATCAGACCGCATTCCAGCGACGATACCGCCATGCCGGCCGGCGTATGGGTATGGTGCACGCACTTCAGATCGTGCCGCGCCATGTGTATGGCGCTGTGGATGACGAAGCCGGCCTGGTTGACCTTGAAATCCGTCGCATTGAAGATCTCGTTGCCGTCGCAGTCGATGACGATCAGGCTGGAGGCCGTCACTTCGTCATAGAGCATGCCGTGCGGATTGATCAGGAAATGATCGGGCGTATTGGGCAGGCGAAAGGAAATGTGGTTCGCCGTCATGTCGGTCATGCCGAAAAGCTCGGTCAGGCGATAACACGCCGCGAGATTGACCCGAATATCCCATTCGGCGGGGCTCACTTGCTCCCGCACGGACTTGACGATCTTGATGGCCGGCGCGGCAAAAGGCGACATGGGCACAATCCCTCTCCAAGCACGGATGATGTTCCGTCATAACGTGGCGGCACCGAAAGCGACCGCAGCTGACGGCGAATGGTGCTTAACTTACCCCCAAGCCTCATGGGGGGGCAATGGCACCTCTGGAAAAGGCAAAAAAAGGGCCGCCTTTGCGGGGCGGCCTTTGAGTTTGGTCTTGAGGGAGGAAACGCGAACACCTTAGCCGCGCACTGGGGATCCGTCTGTGACGGCGGTCACAGTCGGCGCGGCGATGTCGGCAGCGGGCACAAATGCGTTATCGGACCTCAAGATAGCGCGTCGAAAACACCCCGTTCTCCGCCAACAGACAGGGAACCCCTGAAATTACCGGAAAAATCAACGCGTCATCGGCGCTGTAATAGGCTTCACCGGTAAAGCGGAGTGGTCCCTTGCCGATGGGCGAGGCATAGGGAATTTTGGGAAAGGCAGCCGGCGCGTTTGGCCCGATATCGCCGGGACGCTTGCGCACAATGGTCAGCGCCGAACGGTTGGCAGCATTGACATCGCCTTCGAAACGGCGGTGCTCGATGACATCGAGGCCGAGTTCGGCCAGCACGCCGGGCAGTCCCTTGATGTAACGATGCTGCTCGATGTGCTGGCGGGTCGCCTCGTCGCCCAGCTCCCACGATGGCTCGCGCAGGATCAGGTAGCGACGGCAGACGCGATACAATTCGGCGATGATCTCCTTCTCACGGCCGCGATTGGGCTCCAAAGCGTGGTTGGTGAACACCGTATCGAAGGTATCGGCCAGTACCGGCACCTGGGTCAGCGACCCGGCGAACAGGCGCGCGCTGACGAATCCCTGACGGGACAGCCACCGTTGGCCGACCAGCAGGCGGGAAAACGAAATGTCGAAACCATGGATGTCGGCCGGCGGTTGCCGCATCTGACCGAGGATACTGGCCAACATGGTCGCCTCCCCGGTTCCGGCGTCGAGCAGGCTGACCACACCAAGATCGTCGAACAACCGCGCAAAGGCTGTCGCCGAGGCACGATGCTGTTCGGCCACCGCCGGATCGCTTTCAAGGCGGGCCACATAGCTGCCAGCCTGCAGATCATAGGCGACCATGACGGCCCGCTCGTCGTTGACGTCGAGCTTCCGCGCCTCGCGCAGATGGGCAAGGATATTGCGGTTTTCAGCGTACTTCTGGCGTAAGACCACCGGGTCGAAATCGCGTCCGCTCATCGCCGCTCCTTCGTTGCCAGACCCAGAGCCAGGATTTCGGCCAGAACCAGATCCTCCTCGGTATTGATGTCCGCCGCCCGCTCTGCCGGCACCACGTAGGGCAGCATAGCGCGGGAAGGTTCGCGGCTCGTCGCCTTGAGGTGCGCCGGCGTCATCATCATGAAGGCGGCGCAATCGTAATAGGCGATGCCCAGGTCCTGACTGTGGCTGTACTGCCGGTCGGGCCGGTCCCAGCGCAATACGCCGTTGGGATCGCGGCGCAATGCCCGTTCGATCGGCGTCGGAAAAGCGGCGACGCTGACCACGGGATGCAGCCTCCGGCTTTCTTGAAAGACGTCATAGCCAGCCTGAATGTCCCGCCCGCGCAGCAGCGGCGCGGCGGGATAGATCAGGCAGACGGACTCGAACGTCTTGCCGCGCGCAGCATAGGTATCGACGACCCATTCCAGAACGTCATACAACGGCACTTCATTGCGCCCCAGCGCCGCATCGCGCGGAAAGGCCGGAGGAAAGCCGAGCTCACTCACCGTCCGCGCGATATCGGCGCTGTCAGTCGACACATGGATATCGGAAAACAGGCCACTGTCGCGCGCAGCATCGAGGGCATAGGCGATGATCGGACGATCAAGAAAGGGGCGGATCGCCTTGCCGGGAATGCGGGTACTGCCGCCACGCGCCGGGATGACAGCCAAATTCATGATGCTGACTGGATGAACATAACGTCGCACAGCTCCATGACGCGCTCGACAGCCTGGCGCGAGGGGTGGCGTTGATCGGCCGTCCAGGCGTCCTTGGTGGCCACGGTGACCATTTCGTAGCCGGGAAAATAGTGGCTGTCGCGGTTGCGCTCGACAAGCCTCTCGGCGGCAGCCCGCAGCACCGCCTTGGAATGGCCGTTGGCGGCGATGATGTGCTGCTCGGCGCCGCGTACCGTGGCGATCAGCGGTACCGGCGAGACGCTGACGATCAGGGTGAAATCCGGATTGTGGGCGCGCACGATGTCGATGAAGCGCTGCATGTCGGCAACATTTTCCTCGACCGTCAGGATGCGCGGTCTGAGGTAGGGCAACAGCGATCGTTCGCGCGGATTGCGCGACAGCACGGCGCCCGCCGGCATGTATTCCCAACATTCGTTGAGGCCGAGCGTGACGACGAAGACCTTGCAGCGCATCAGCGCATCCCGGCAGGCAGCGGCATGGCAGTCGTAATCGGCGGCGAAGGCCTCCGGCGACAGGAACGACACGCCTTCGCGGAACGGATCGCTGTAGACCAGGGGCGCTTCCGGCGAGGTGGCACGAACGGGGATGAGCAGACGCGGCAATTGGCGCTCGCCGAAGGCCTTCTCGGCCAACTGGCGAAAACTGGGCGCATTGAACATCAGGCCCCAACTGGCGGGGAAGCGCGTCTGCCGCTGCTGCGGATCGTAGCCGGTCATGATGACACCTGCCGCAACGCTGGCCGCCTCGTCCTCGGCGCTGACATAGTTCAGGCCGCGATCCTGCAATTCGCGCGCGATCTCGATGGCGAAACAACTGCCGGCCGAACCGACCGGCGTATCCGGACCGATCAGCCCCAACCGTTGCACATAGGGCAAGGTCTCGAACAACGAACGCGAGCCAGGGCGCTTTGGATTCGGCCAGAACACCGCATCGGGGTTCGACTTGGCCGCCATGTTGTAGACATCGGCATTGCGCGCCAGCCGGCGGCCATAGTCGGCCAGGGCATCGCGCATCGCGAACGGATCGAATTGCAGCGCGCGACGATCGGCCAGCATCGCCTGCAATTGAGCGCTGATGGCGGCCAACAGTTCGCCATGGGTCTGGGGTGGCGGATCGATGGTGGCCAAGCCCTCGCCCACGCGCCGCCGCACGGCGGGTTCAGCGAATATGGAATCGACGATCAGTTCGGCGACGCCCGCGCCCAAAGCACCGTCGCCACCCAACACGATGGTCGGCGCGACCGGGCGGCTCGCCTCATGCCGCGCGCCTTTCCCTGCCGCTGGCCCGGTGTCGCATGGCTCGGTCGCAACTCTCTGGACAGGGTGCTGCACCGGCCCGTCCTCACGCACGAACATGGCGTCGAACAGGCGCATGACACCTGCCACCGCCTCGCGCGACACATGGCGCTGGTCGGCGTCCCACGGCTCGCGGGTGCCGACCGTCACCTGTTCGTAGCTGGGGAAGTAGTAGGTATCGCGGTTGTTCCTCACCAACTGCTCGGCGGCGATGCGCAACACGGCCTTGGAATGGCCGTTGGCCGTGATCACATGACGGCGGTCGCCCTGGGTCGTGGCCAGGAACGGCACCGGCGAGACGCTGATGATGACCGTGAAATCCGGATTGTGCGCCCGCACCGTATCGATGAAGGCTTGGATATGGGCGACATTCTCGGCGACGGTCAGCACCCGCGGTCGGACCAACGACAAGAACTGCTTATCGCGCGGATTGCGCGACAGCACCGAACCGTTGGGGATGAATTCCCAACATTCGTTGAGGCCGAGCGTGATGACGAAGACACGAGACGTGAGCAGCGCTTCGCGGGTCGCCGCCACATGGCGTTCGTAGTTGGCCTCATAGGCTTCCGGCGACGCAAAGAAAACGCCCTCGCGATAGGGATCGGCATAGAGCGTCCGCCCCCCCGGTCCCGGCGCCTGCACCAAGAGCCGCGGCAGCGTGCATACACCGAAGGCCCGTTCCGCCAGTTGACGAAAGCTGGGCGTATTGAACAGCAGGCCCCAAGTAGCCGGAAAGCGCGACCAGGGATTGGCCGCGTCGTAGCCCCCCATCATCACCCCGGCCGGGATATCGTCGGCCTCGCGCTCGGTGACAACGAAGTTGAACTGCCGGCGCTGTAGGGCGTAGGCGATCTCCATAGCGAAACAGCTACCGGCTGAGCCGACCGGCGTGCGCCGCGTCACCAGCCCCAGATTGCGCACCACGGGCAGCATCTCATACAGGTCGCTTTTCGGGTCGCGCAGGGGATTGGGCCAAAACACCGCGTCCGGATTGGGCTTGGTACGCGGGTTATAGGCGTCGGCGTTTTCCGCCATGCGCCGCTTCACCGCGTCCAAATCCCGGCGCAGGCGCGGCGGATCGAAACGCAGCGCGGCAGGGTCGCTCTCCATCGCCGCAAGCTCGACCTCCAGGGCGGCGATCAAGGGTCCGTTGTCGGCGAAGCTCCGCCCGGCCAATCGGTTGCGCAGATGGGTCACGACGGCTTCCTCGCCGAAGGCGGTGCGCAACATCAGCTCCATGTCGACGGCTGGGGTCATGACGTCAGGAACAGACGATGCAGGTAATCGCCTGGCGGATCGAGTAGCTGGCGCGCCATGGCCGGCCCACCGGCAGCCGAAAGAGAGATCGGAAAGATCCCTTCGTCCAGAAAAGGTTCCTGCATATAGGGCGTGACACCATAGACCACTTGGCAGACCAACCGGTCGTGTTTGGTCGGCAGCATCCCCTTGTGGATGCCGCGCGTATTGGCCAGAAACACGGTGCCGGCTGGACCGGTGATATAATCGGGCTCGCCCAGGAAGCGCCGCGTGTCGGCATCGCTCTTGCGCAGTGTCAGGAAATACCAATCGTTGAACGCCTTGGCGCCTTCCGGCCAGGCGGCGCGCAACGCACCGATATGGACGGGATCGTGACTCTTCGGCATGAAGGCATGCGGTCCGCCGTCCATGTCGACATCGGTCAGCTGCACGAACAGTTTGCAGAAGGCATAATCCGCATTGTCGAGGTGGAATAGCTGCGCATCGCGTGCCTCGGCCCGTCCGGCAAAGGACCACCATGCGGTATAGCCAACGATGATCGGGGGCGCGCCGAGATGGCGGGCAACCGTTTCGACGATCAGCGGATCGCTGGCGATGGCGGCCAGATGCGGACAGGCCAACACGGTAGCAGCTGGATAGTTGGCAATATTGGCCTCGCCCACCTCGGACAAGGGGCAAAGCGGACCCTCGGCATCGTATAGTCCCGGACGCACGGGCTGCCCGGCGAACCAGTCGGCCATCTCGCGCACGCGCGTCGCGTCGATGGGCGGCAGGGTGACATGGCCGGAACGGTCGAGCTCCGCGACATAGGGTGCTGCCGCCGCTGTCTCGCGCAGCTTTGGAACCGCCAAAGTGTCGCGCACATAGCTGTCGACGGCACGGACCATCTGACGCAGCAAATCACCGTTGAGCGCATGGGCTATGCGGCTCATCGCGGCATAGTGCATCTGGCGCACATAGTCGAGATTGGTCATATGGGCAGGATTGCTCCGGTACAACGGATGCAGCGCCTTCAACCCGGCATCCCCCAGCACGCGCCGCTGCAATCCCAGATACCAGAGCAGCGCATAATCCCGGTTCGACAAGTCCGACGGTAGATTCAACACCCTGGCGGCAGCCCCCATGGCACGTCCCTAGGCAGAGGCGGCGAGAAACGCCGCTGCATGGAGATGGCCCACGGCAGCCAACAAGGCAAGTGAACCCGGATCAATGGGCCGGTCGGGATCGCCGACAAAGTCGGCGATATCGCCAATGGGCACCAGCCGAAGCGCCTCGTATTCCTGATTATTTCGCCCGGCGAACGCCTTGCGCAGCCGTTCGGCGGAACCCTCCAGGTGCGCCGCAAAACACAATTCGTTGACGCGCGTGGTGCCATTCTCCAGCAGAGCGATGGGTCTGATGTCGCACACCCAGGCGGGATCGATGTTCAACTCCTCGACCGCTTCGCGCAACAGCAGACCGGCGGCATCGACGGTGCCGTCGGGGCGCAGAGCCTGGATGTCAACCGACCCGGATGGCGCCAGTTCCCACGAGCCGCGGTCGGCGACCACGTCGCGCCCGCGCAGTCCGAAGATCAGGCAGTCGCCGACGGTCAAGATTCCGCTGACCGCCAAAGGCCGGATATCGAGGATGGGGATCAACTTGGGGTCACGCTTCTGGGCGATGAACCAGCTATAGGGAACGTAGTGACCCGCCAATCGTCCCGGCGCGAATTCGGTCAGCGTCAGGATGCGGCCGTCGAACATGATGCCGCCGCAATCCTCCTGTGCTGCCTGCCACAAAGCAGCAACGCGCGCTGCCAGTTCGGCCGGCAGCGAGGGTGGATCGTCTCCGGCAACGACGCAGGTCTCTTGAGAAAGCGGCCTGCGCTCAAACATCGAACAGGGCCCTTTCGACCTGATCCAGGCGCTCCACCCGGCGCACCCCGGAAGGCACATCCAGTGTAGGATGCAGGGGCGAGCGCAAGGCGAAGACGGTGAGCCCGGCGCCATGCGCAGCAACGATGCCACGCGGCGAATCTTCGACCGCCGCCGAAAGGGACGCGGCGCAGCCCGTGCGTTTCAGCGCATGGCGATAAGGCTCCGGGTCCGGTTTGTGGCGGAGGACCGAACCAGCGCCGACCAGCAGGTCCACGTCGCTGGCCAAACCGGTGCGTTCCAGCCAGCGTCCGGCAATATCCTCGCGACCCGAGGTGACCACGGCGATCCTCCATCCGGCCTTCCGGGCTCGGGCGATCAGCGCCTGGGCACCCGGGGCGGGCGGTACCGCATCGTAGGCATCATGGATGAATCCCACGTAAACATCCTCAAGTTCCGCCGCGTCAGGAATCAGGCCATAGGTGCGCTTGTGATCTGCCCCCTTTAGAGCGGTCCAAAAGTTAACTTAGACTGGACCCTGAAGGAGACGGAACATGGGCAAGAAGCACGGGCCTGAAGAAGTTATCGGCAAGCTGCGCGAGGCGGAG
>CAMCUA010000130.1 GCA_945878455.1 Asaia bogorensis
TGGAGCTGACCCCGGCGAATGGCTTCCGTGTCCGCCAGACCGGATCGGTGGCGCTCAACGACGAAGAATTCAGCACGGTCGCGGAGGGTGCCGGCGTCGCCACCGTCGGTGCCTTCCTCGCGGTCTGCGCATTGCTCTATCTGGCCCTGCGATCGTGGCGCCTGATCGTCGCCATTCAGGCGACCCTGTTGGTCGGCCTGACGCTGACCACCGGTTTCGCGGCAGTGGCCATCGGCACGCTCAATCTAATTTCGGTGGCTTTCGCCGTGCTGTTTGTCGGCATTGCCGTGGATTTCGGCATCCAATATGCCGTCCAGTATCGCGGCGAACGGCATCGCCACGATGATCTGCGTACGGCGTTGACACTTGCCGCCGGCAACGTCGGCGCACCGCTAATCCTGGCCACCCTGGCACTGTTGGCCGGTTTTCTGTCGTTCCTGCCTACTGACTATCGGGGCGTCTCCGAGCTGGGCCTGATCGCCAGTGCCGGCATGGCCATCGCCTTGTTCCTGAATTTGACGCTGCTGCCGGCGCTGCTCACCCTGTTGCGTCCACCGGCGGAAACCATGTCCGTCGGCTATGCCTGGGCAGGACCCATCGACCGCTTCCTGATCGAACGGCGACGCGGCGTTTTGATCGCGGCGGCGGCGGCCGCCGTGGCCGGACTGGCACTGCTGCCGGCGCTGCAATTCGATTTCAATCCGCTGAACCTGAAGGACCCGCGCACCGAATCGGTTTCCACCCTATTCGACCTGATGGACGATCCGCGCACCTCGCCCAACACGCTCAACGTCCTGACGGCGGACGGGGCGGCGGCGCAAGCATTGAGCGAACGGCTGAAGGCGCTGCCCGAGGTCGGCCGGGTCATGTCCGTGGCCAGCTTCGTGCCCGAACAGCAGGATCGCAAGCTGACCATCGTCGAAGACCTGGCCTTCATCGTCGAGCCGTCGCTAGCCGTCGCCCCGATCGGTGAGTTGACGGCCGACGAGGCCATACTGACCGTTATGCGCGCCACCGCCGAAAAGCTGCAAGCGGCGGCGGTCGGTCAGCCCGTGGATCATCCGGTGCGGCGGTTGAGCGAAGCCCTGCGGGCCGCCCTGGCGGGCGGACCGGCCATCCTGCCAGTGCTGGAGCGAAGCCTGATGGCCGGCTTTCCACCGCGCCTTGCCGACCTCAGCTTGGCCTTGCAGGCGGAACGGGTCGAATTGGCCAGCCTGCCGGCGGAGATCGCACGCGATTGGATCGCCGCCGACGGCCGCCACCGGGTCGCCGCCTATCCGGCCGGAGACGGTCGATCCAACGCGGTGCTGCGGGCCTTTGTCGCCACGGTGCGCAGCGCGGCGCCGACGGCCACCGGCACGCCTGCGTCCATCCAAGGCGCCGGCGATACGGTGGTGGCGGCCTTCACGACTGCCGGCACGCTCGCCTTCCTGGCCATTGCGTTGCTGTTGCGCCTGACCTTGGGAAGTTGGTTGGGCGTGGCCCTGGTGCTGGCGCCGCTGGGCCTGGCGGCGCTGCTGACCGTAGTCACCTGCGTCGCCATCGGCCTGCCGATCAACTTTGCCAATATCATCACGCTGCCGCTGTTGCTCGGCATCGGCGTCGCCTTCGATATCTACTTCGTCGCCAATTGGCAGAAGGGCATCGTCGGACCGCTGCAATCGAGCACGGCGCGCGCCATCGTCTTCAGTGCGGCGACCACCGTCTGCTCCTTCGGCAGCCTGGCGCTGTCGAATCACCCGGGTACCGCCGATATGGGCATCCTGCTGACCCTGTCGCTCTTCTACGCGCTTGCCTGCACCCTTGTCGTCTTGCCGGCTATGTTGGCGGCTGTATCGGCGGCAGCACCAACCCCCACGAAAGGTACCTTGGCATGAATGCCGAATCGATTGTCGGCGCCGTCATCATCGGCATCGTCGAAGGCGCGACCGAATTCCTGCCGGTGTCGTCCACCGCGCATCTGATCATCGCCATCGATCTGCTGGGCTTCGCCGGTCCGCCGGGCAAGGTCTTCGAGATCGTCATCCAGACCGGTGCCATCCTGGCCATCTGCGTGCTTTATTTCCAAAAACTGCTGCGGGTGGCGGTGGGCATCGGCAGCGACCCGGACGCGCGCCGCTTCGTCGCGGCGGTGACCATCGCTTTTCTGCCAGCAGCCGTCATCGGTATGCTGCTGCACGACTTCATCAAGGCCTACCTGTTTTCGATGCCGGTGATCGCATGCTCTTTCATCGTCGGTGGCCTGGTGATCTTGCTGATCGAATACCTTTGCCGGACGCCGCGCATCCACGCGGTCGAACAATTTTCCTGGCGCTTTTCCTTGGGCGTCGGCTTCATCCAATGCCTGGCGATGATTCCCGGCGTCTCGCGTTCGGGAGCCACCATCCTTGGCGCCATGGTGCTGGGGGCGGACCGCAAGACGGCGGCGGAGTTTTCGTTCTTCCTCGCGATGCCGACGATCTTCGGTGCCGCCGCCTACGACCTGTGGAAGAACCGCGACGGTTTGATGGCGGCCGACGGCCTCGCCCTGATCGCCATCGGCTTTGCCGCAGCCTTCGTCTCGTCGATCGTCGTGGTGCGCTGGCTGATCGGTTTCGTCAGCCACCACAGCTTCGTGCCGTTCGCCTGGTATCGCATCGCCGTCGGCATCGCCATGTTGGTGATGTTGGCCAACGGCATGCTAACGCAATACTAGAAATCCGGAGAGGACCAGTAGCACACCGACCAGCATCACCGTCTTCAGCCGCTTCTCGACGAAGGTGCGGATCGGCGGTCCGAACTTCCACAGCAGGGCCGCCACCAGGAAGAAGCGTATGCCGCGCGAGATGATCGAGGCAAAGGTGAACTGTACAAGATCGAAGTCGAAAGCCCCGGCAGCGATGGTGATCAGCTTATAGGGGATCGGTGTCGCGCCTTTGACGATGATCACCCAGACGCCGTATTCGTCGACCATCGGCTTAAAGGCGTGGAATTTCTCGACCAGGTGGAAGAATCCGAGAATCTGCCAGCCGATGGTGTCCATGGCGTAATAGCCGATGGCATAGCCAAGATAGCCGCCGATCACCGACGACAGGGTGCAGATCGCCGCGATGGAAAACCAGCGAGTCGGCGCCGCCAGCACCATCGGGATCAACAGCACGTCGGGCGGGATCGGAAAGACCGAACTTTCGATGAAGGAAAATGCCGCCAGCCACCAGATGGCATGACGGTGCTGTGCCTTTTCCATCGTCCAATCGTAGGTCTTCTGCAGCATTCCCATTCGCCCGGTCCATTTCACGGTCAGAAGCCATAGCGGCAGGCCGCCGGCATCGCAAGCGATACGTCCACGGACCTCGACGCCGCGGCCAGGCTCTGGCAGAGTTGCCCCGCCATGACCGTCATCCGTCTCACCGTCAACGGTACCGCCCGCCAGGTCGACGTCGACCCGGCGACGCCGCTGCTGTATGTGCTGCGCAACGAATGCGGCCTGACCGGGGCCAAGCTCGGCTGCGGCCTGGAGCAGTGCGGTTCCTGCACCGTGCTGGCCAACGGGGTGGCGCAGATGAGCTGCGCCGCGCCCATCGGCCAGTTCGACGGCGCCGACATTGTCACCGTCGAAGGCCTGACCGAAGGCGGCAAACCGGGCCCGGTGCAGCGTGCCTTCATCGCCGAGGCAGCTGCCCAATGCGGCTATTGTACGCCGGGCCTGATCGTCGCCGTCGAAGCCTTGCGTCGCCGCCTGACGCTTCCTGACGACTCGGCCGTGCGCGAGGCCTTGACCGGCCATCTCTGCCGTTGCGGCACCCACGCCGCCGTGCTGCGCGCCGTGGCGCGGCTGTTGCGTCCGGAGCGTGCCGGCTGATGTCCGGCAGCAACAGCCTGAAGGGAAATCCTGACGTCGACGGTTGGCTGTCCTTCGATGCCGATGGCGGACTCACCGTGCGTTCCGGCAAGGTCGACATCGGCCAGCGGATTTCCGCCGCCGTCGCCCTGGTGGCGGCCGAGGAACTGGACATCGGCCTGGACCGCGTGCGCGTAGCGCCGCGCGCGACCGGCGAGGTACCCGACGAAGGCTATAGCTCGGGCAGCCGCTCGATGCCCGATTCGGCGACGGCCATCCGGCTTGCCGCCGCAACGGCGCGCCGCCACCTACTGAACCTTGCCGCCCGTCGGCTGGAGAGCGCGACAGACAAGCTCGACGTCGCGGACGGCGTTATCCGGGCCCGCGATACCAACCGCACGGTCACCTATTGGGAGCTTACCGGCGGCGAGCCGCTCAACCTGGCCATCGACCCGCAGGCGTCAGTCAAGGCACCCACGGCCCACCGCCTGCTCGGCCGGGTTCACGAGGCGGCAGGTCTCGCCGGGTTGACCACAGGGGCGACCCGCTTCGTCCACGACATGAGCCTACCCGGAATGCTGCACGGCCGCATCGTGCGTCCGCCGCATTACCACGCCCGGCTGGTCGACCTGGACATCGATCCCGCCCGAGATCTGCGCGGCGGCCAGCTGATCCGCGACGGTAGCTTCCTGGCCGTCGTGCACGAAAACGAATGGACGGCGGTGCAACTGGCCGAGCGCGTTGCAGCCGCGGCCCGCTGGAGCCCGGAGCGGGGACTCGACGCTGGCGATATCAGCGACAAGCTGCTCGGCAACCCGCGCAGCAGCCGGCCGGTGATCGACGGCGCTGCCGTCGAACAGCCGGTACCGCCGCCGCTGGCCGTTTCGCCCGACGCCGCGACGACCCTGACGGCCCGCTTTCACTGGCCCTATCATATGCACGCCAGCATCGGCCCCTCAGCGGCCTTGGCCCATCTCGACGAAAATCGGCTGACCGTCTGGACCCACTCGCAGGGCATCTATCCGCTGCGCGAAAGCATGGCTGAGGCACTCGGTCGCGACGTCGAGTCCGTCCACCTGATCCACGCGCCGGGGGCCGGCTGTTATGGCCACAACGGCGCCGACGACGCCGCCTTCGACGCGGCGCTGATCGCCTGCGCCCTGCCCGGCCGCCCTGTTTTGCTGAAATGGACGCGGGCCGACGAGCATGCCTGGGAGCCTTATGGTTCGGCCATGGTCGCCGACCTGTCGGCAAGCCTGGATGCCGATGGCCGCATTGTCGCCTGGACGCACGAGACCTTCAGCGGCACGCACGGTACCCGGCCGCGCGCCGGCCCCGGCGGCATCGGCCCGGCTCGGCTGCTGGCCTCGCGCTGGCGCGAGCCCGCCCTGGCACCGCCACGACCGAAACCGTCGCTGGGCTCCCATTCCGGCCAGCACCGCAATCAGGACCCTATCTACGACATTCCGATGCGGCGCATCGTCAAGCATCTGGTCGACGACCTACCGCTGCGCACGTCGTCGTTCCGTGGGCTGGGCGCCCTGCTCAACGTGCTGGCCATCGAATCCGTCATGGACGATCTGGCGAGGGCGGCCGGCACCGACCCCGCCGCCTTCCGGCTCCGCCACCTTACCGATCCCCGCGCCCGCCGCCTGATCGAGAGCGTCGCCGAACGGCTGGGTCCGTCGAAGAGGGGTGGCGGCACGGGCCGCGGATTGGCCTTCGCCCGCTACAAGAACAGCCATGCCTATGCGGCGGTCGGCATCGAGCTGAGCGTCGACGACGATGCCCGCGTCCGGCTCCATCGCGCCGTCATCGCCGCCGATGCCGGCGAAATCGTCGACCGCCAGGGCTTGATCTCGCAGCTTGAAGGCGGCCTGTTGCAGGCCGCCAGCCTGACCCTGTACGAAGCTGTCACTTACGATGCCTTCGGCATCGTCTCACGCGACTGGGAAAGCTATCCGATCCTGCGCTTCGACAACGTGCCGACCGTCGAGACCGTGCTGATGGCAAGCCCGGACGAGCCGTTCCTCGGCGTTGGCGAGGCGACGACCGGCCCGACGGCAGCGGCCATCGCCAACGCCATCTGCGATGCGACCGGGCTGCGCCTAGGCCGGCTGCCGTTCACGCCCGAAGCGATCCGCGCCGCCGCCCTGGCGTGATGGCGCGGCGCGCCATGTTTCTTCGCCTGTGCCTGTGTCTTCTGCTGCTGGCGGCCAGCGCCGCGCGGGCGGATGCCGTCATCATCGTTACCAGAACCGGCTGGCACACGGGCATCGCGGTGGCACGCGCCGATCTGCCGGTAGCGGCCATCCCCGAATCAGCCGATTTTCCCGATGCGGCCTATTTCGAATTCGGTTGGGGCAATGCCGAGTTCTACCCCGATCCGGCCGCCGGCATCGGGCTTGCCCTGAAGGCGGTCTTTCCAAGCCCTGCCGTCGTCCATCTGGCCGGATTGCCGGGATCATTCAGCCCGGACCTTCGCGGCGCTGGAATGGACGGCGGTGACGGTGAGCGACGATGGCCTGCAGCGCCTGATCGCCTATCTCAACGCCAGCTTCAACCGGCGCGGCGCCTGGCGATTGGCGCCGAGCGCGCCGGGGCTTTACCGCTTCAGCCGTTTCTATCCCGGCAGCGGCAGCTTCCACCTGTTCAATACCTGCAACACCTGGACGGCGAAGGGATTGGCCGAAGCCGGCGTGCCGTTGAAGGCCGCGGGCGTGCAGCGGGCGAGCGAGGTTATGGATCAATTGCCGCCACAGCCCGGCAATCCTTGAAACGCATCGTCCGCACCGTCGGCGGTTAGGCCGGCATGCTGTCGAGCACTTCTTCCTTGGCGCGGCGAATGTGGGTTTCGGCGTGGCGCTGGGACAAATCCTCGTCGCCGGCGGCCAGCGCCTCGAACAATGTCTGGTGATCGTCGATCACCTGCTTGAGCCGCCACGGCCCTTTTGGACCGACGCCGATGCGGCGTTTCAGGCCGACGATGATCTGCGTGTGTTGGTCAAGAATCTTGATCGCTTCGACGTTGCCGGAAATAGCATTGATGGTCTGATGGAAGTCGATGTTGTTCTTGATCTGCGCCTCGGTATCCATCTTCTGCGTGACGTGCAGCTGCACCGAACGGCGCACCCTTTCGAGGTCCCCCGGCGTCATCACCGCGGCGGCGCGCCGCGCCAGCGCGCCTTCCAGCGCGATGCGGATATCGTATACCTGCGATACGAAATCGCGGTCGATGACGCGCACCGTCGCCCCACGGTTGGGCACCACCAGCACCAGGCCTTCGCCCTGCAACTGCTGAATGGCCTCGCGCACCGGCATCTGGCTCAAGCCATAGCGGGTGGCCAACTCCACTACCTTGATCCGCGAACCCGGCGCCAACGCGCCGCTGAGGATATCGGCGCGCAGCCGGTCGCGCACCCGCTGATAGCAGGTGCCGGCAATCGGCAGGTCTTCGGTTACCGTCAATAGCGCGCGCTGGGCCATGGCCACCGTTGCTCGAATCAGGAATCGGAAAAGCGGGCGTTCCGCCCGGCCAGGGAAATATACCATCGAAAGGTCGGATCTGAACAGGTCGGCTGGCGATGGTGCCCTCGGCTAGCCTTACCGCCGCCGCCGGGCGGCGTGAATCTAGCAGCGCGCGGCACCGATTATCGATAGTACTAGGCGTGGCGCCGCGCTCCGACGGCGCCCAGCGCAAAAGAACTGCCAACCGACCGGGAGGTCACGTCCATGAAGATCACCGCCGTCAAAGCCGTCCCCCTGTCGCATGTGGTTCCGCCCGAGCGCCGGCAGCGCAGCGACCTGGGCACGCGCATGAAGAATGATTCGACGCTGATCATGGTGCAGACCGACGAGGGGCTGACCGGCCTTGGCGCGGCGCTGGGCAACCCCGAGGTGGTGCGCGCCATCGTCGATTACGAACTGGGACCCAACATCGTCGGCATGGACCCGATGTTTTCCGAGCGTATCTACGAATACATGTACAACGGCGAGCGCGCCTTCAACGCCGTGCAGCAAGGCTGGGCGACGCCGCCAGCCTCGCGCCGCCGTGGCATGGTGATGGAAGCCCTTTCCGGCATCGACCTCGCCGTGTGGGACGTCAAGGCGCAGGCCTTGGGCATTCCCATCTACAAGGCCTTGGGCGCCGTGCGCGACAGCATCCGGGGCTATGCCTCGGGCGGCTGGGCGCCGGGCGAGGAATCCGAGCGGGAAATGGCCGGTTATGCCGCCAAGGGCTTCACCGCCGTCAAGATGCGCGTCGTCGGCCACGACGGCTTCTCGCTCAAGAATGCCATCACGCGCATCAAGGCAGCGCGGCGCGGCATCGGCCCCGATGTCGAACTGTTCATCGATGCCCATGGCGCCTTCGACGTTGCAACTGCCATCAAGGTTGCCAAGGCGGTCGAGGAATTCGACATCTCCTGGTTCGAAGAACCGATCTCGCCCGACGATCACCCCGGCCTGGGTTTGGTGCGCCAAGCGACGTCGATACCCATCGCCACCGGCGAGCGGGAATTCACCCGCTTCGATTTCATCGACCTGTTGCGCCACAACGCCATCGACATCGCCCAGCCCGACATCGGCCGGACCGGCGGCTTCACCGAGATCCGCCGCATTGCGGCGATCACCTCGGCCCATCAGATCCGGCTGGCGCCACATGCCTGGAGCAACGGCGCCTTGTTCGCCGCGTCCATCCATCTGGCGCTGCACTGCCCCAACTGCTTCGTCCTGGAATGCAGCCAGGCGCACATGCCGATGATGTACGAACTGTTCAACGAACCCTTCGACATCCGCCCCGACGGCATGGTCTTCCCGCCGGACCGGCCGGGCCTGGGCTTCACCCTGCGCAAGGACGTGTTCGAACGCTTCAAGTATGTGCCCGGGCCATCGTCGGTTTGGTAGGCCGTAGACGACGGGGTCGGCGCGCCACGGCCGGAGTGACGCCGGCAAGGGAGTAAGGGATCATGCTCGAATACAAAGGCTACATCGGCACTATCGAAGCCGAAGATGGTGCTATCGTCGGTCGTGTCAGCGGCCTGCGCGACGTCGTTACCTTCGAGGGTCGGACTTTCGAAGAAGTCGAACAGGCTTTCCGCGACAACATCGACGAATACCTGGCCTTCTGTGCTGCATGCGGCGAGCAGCCCGACCGGCCGTATAGCGGTAAAATTCCGCTGCGTGTCGATCCCGAAACCCATCGCCGCGCGGCGTTGCGCGCGCAGGCCGAAGGCCTCAGCCTGAATCAATGGATCGCCCGCCGCATCGATACGGCGGCCTGAGTGTCTGTCCGAAAACATGTTGATTCGTGGGAATCGTTTGTGATTCAAGAGAGGTGGCCTGATTCGAGGAGGGGCACCGATGTGGACGGCGG
Organism: Asaia bogorensis; assembly: GCA_945878455.1. Taxonomy (GTDB): domain Bacteria; phylum Pseudomonadota; class Alphaproteobacteria; order Rhodospirillales; family CAMCUA01; genus CAMCUA01. Next base: position 9,195 of record CAMCUA010000130.1, read on the forward strand.
AGAACCGCGGGCGCTACGACCGCAGCAAGCTGCGATACCCCAGCGATCTAACCGAC
>CAMCUA010000131.1 GCA_945878455.1 Asaia bogorensis
GCTCGCCGTGCCGCCTTGCGCCAATACGATCTCCGCCTCGCGCAGCTTGCCGATAACTTCTTCAGGCCCGTGCTTCTTGCCCATGTTCCGTCTCCTTCAGGGTCCAGTCTAAGTTAACTTTTGGACCGCTCTAAAGGGGGCAGATCAGCGGCTGCGGTGCGACATCATTGGCAGCGACGTTCGGCGCGGCCTCCAGCGAAGCGGCAATGGCACTAGAGGCTTCGGATGGCAATGCGGTTTCCGCTGTCCCTTCCCTATTGACCGATAGCGATGGCGACACGGTCATCGACAGCTCCCCGCCTTCCGTCGGTTGGGGTGAGGGGGTCGGCTCGCGCGTGGCCGCCGGCGGTTCTGGCGCGAGCCGCGCCACCGTGGCATCGACCACGCTGAAGGCCCGGTTCGCCGAGTCGCCGACCAAATGGACGAGGCCTGGCTGCGGCGCCAGCGTACTGGCCAGGATGAGGGCGCCGAGCAGCAACAGGAGCCAGCGGCTCCACGGCCCTGTGCGGACGAACATGGCCGCCGCCGTCGACACCACCAGGCCGGCCCAACAGACAATCAGGGTATAGCGGGCCACCCGCGCGAGCGCCGTCTCCGCCACCGCCTCGAGTCCCAGACCGCGCACCATGAAGCGGCCGGACTGGCCAGCGTTATAAACGAACAGCGTCATTCGGCCGGTGTCTGCGGAAACCGGGAAGACGTCCGTGTGGCGCTGCCAATCGCCGCTGCCTTCGCCCAGGAACATTTCGTAGCGCCAGTAGCGCAACCGCTGGTCGGCACGATCGAACGGCCGCAGGGTGATGCCGGCCCGCTGCCAAGCCTCGCCGCGCGCCACGATGCCTTCCAGGCGCACCTCGGCGCTGAGGCGCAGGAACTCGAACCGGCGTGGCTCGGGCACGTCCTGAGAGAGATAAACGGGACCGCGTTGCGGCAACGCCGACAAGGCCACGGCCGGGCCCAACTGTGGGAACAGCGCGATACCGCCCGTTCCCGTCCACCCGCGACCGCCCTGCGCGAAATCCAGATTGGTCAGCAGACCGCTGCCAACCGGCTGAAAGCGCCCGTCCCAGGCAAAGAGCGCCAGGGTCATCGCCGACAGCAGCAGCATCGCCGCAATCCGCGCCAGGGCCGCGAGGTTCATCGACGGGCCCCGTCGCGCCAGCGCATCGCCCGATCAGGCAAGGGTGACGGCGGTGCCGCTGGCCACCACCATCAGCATGGTTTTCCTCTCGCCGCCGATGGTCGCATAATCCAGATCGATAGCAACCACCGCGTCGGCGCCCAGGGCCTTCGCTTCCTCGACCAAGGACTCCAAGGCCAGCGCCTTCGCCTCGCGCAGTTCCTTTTCGTAAGAGCCGGAACGTCCACCGACGATGTCGCGGATGCCCGCGAAGAAGTCGCGGAAGATATTGGTGCCCATGATCGCCTCGCCCGCGACGATACCGAGATAAGACGTGATGCGGCGCCCGTCGACGCCGTCCGTGGTAGTGGTGATCATGCCGCTGCTCCTGCGCCCATCGTTGATGTTTGTCGAATAGCACCGACAGGCGATACGGCCAAGGGCGGGAGAATAACCAGGGTCAGCATCGTTCGCTAATTGTTGGGGATGCTGGTTGGTCGGCAGACCGCCGCCTATACTCCGCCTCATGAGGCCGACCGAAGCGCACCCGCGAGCCGCCGTCCAGGTACCTCCTGCCGCGGCGCTCGTGGCCGGGACGGGGCATGCTGCCTGGGTTACCGCCGATGGCGAAGCGCAACTGCTGGCGCTCCCCGAGGCTGTCGCCAAACTGCGCGGCGGTGGCGCACCGACGTTGGTCTGCCATACCCGCGCCACCGCCCGCCGCTTGAACACCGCGCCGTTCACCGGGCTCGACCTGTTGGAGCTGTTCGCCTTCGTCCGGCCGGCGACCTTTTGCTTGCCGACACCGCGCGGTTTGGCCCGCGTCCTCCGTCTCGACGAACCGCATGGGTTGGAGGCGGAGGCGGCCAGCCTGCACGCCGCCGCCGGCAGCCTGCTCGCGACTTTAGCGGCCATGGAACGCGCCGAGCAAAGCGAAGCGCGCCGTGTCGCCTGGGCCATGGCGCGCGCCGGATGGAGCTGGGGACCGGCGGTGCTGGCGGTGCTCGACCCCAACGGCGAGGCGCCACACAGCGCCACGGCGGCGACCGGTCTGCGCGTCTGGACCCGGCTCAAGGAATGGGAGGACCCAGGACCCGCCCCGCCGCCCGACAACCGCCCCGTGGAAGCGGTCGAAGCCAGGGCCCGGCTGGTGCAATTGCTGGGCCCCGATGCCGAGGATCGGCCGCAGCAGATGACCTATGCCGGCGATGCGGCCGCTGCCTTCCTGCCACGCGACAAGCGCGGCCATCCGCACATGGTGCTGGCCGAGGCCGGCACCGGGGTTGGCAAGACCCTGGGCTATCTGGCGCCGGCCCATGTCTGGGCACGCAAGAATGCGGGCACGGTTTGGATCAGCACCTTCACCCGCAACCTGCAACGCCAGCTTGATGGCGAATTGGATAAGGTCTATCCCGACCCGGCGGAAAAGCGGCGCAAGGTGGTGGTGCGCAAAGGCCGCGAGAATTACCTGTGCCTGCTCAATCTCGACGAGGCGGTGGCGCGCGTCCAAGCCGATGGCGACGATGTCGTGGCCCTGGGTTTGATGGCCCGCTGGACGCTGGCCAGCCGCGACGGCGATATGGTCGGTGGCGACTTTCCAGCCTGGCTGGCCGACCTGCTTGGCCGCGGCGCGACGCTGGAGCTCACCGATTCGCGCGGCGAGTGCGTCTATGCTGCCTGTACGCACTACAAGCGTTGCTTTGTCGAAAAGTCGATCCGCCGGGCCCGCCGTGCCGAAATCGTCGTCGCCAACCACGCCTTGGCCATGATCCAGGCGGCGATGGGCGGCGGCGAGGAGGGATTGCCGACGCGCTATGTGTTCGACGAGGGGCATCACCTGTTCCACGCTGCCGATTCCGCCTTCTCGGCGCATCTTTCGGGTCTAGAGGCCGCCGAGCTGCGGCGCTGGATTTTGGGTGGCGACGGGCAGCGCCGGTCGCGCACGCGCGGACTGTCGGAACGCCTCGGTGAATTGATCGAAGGCGATGTGGCTGCCGTCGAATCCCTGCAGGAAGCATTGAACGCCGCCCGGGCCCTACCGGGCGTCGGCTGGCAGCCGCGCCTTGCCGGCGGCGCACCGGTCGGACCGACGGAAAGCTTCCTAGCCCTGGTACGCCAACAGGTCTATGCCCGCGACCGCGACGCCGATGCGCCCTATAGCCTGGAGACCGAACCGCGACCGCCGGTGCCGGGATTGCTCGACGCGGCAGCCCACCTGAGCGTGGCGCTCGACCGCCTGCGCAGGCCCTTGGCAGCGCTGGCCGCCGCGCTGGCCGCCAATCTCGACAAGGAGGCCGAAACACTGGAAAGCAGCACCCGCCTGCGCATCGAGGCCACCATGCGCGGCCTGGAGCGGCGCGGCGTTCTCACCCTGCAAGCATGGCGCGCCATGCTGGCCGGCCTGACCCAGGAAACGCCGCCGGCCTTCGTCGATTGGTTTGGCGTGGAACGCAACGACGGGCGCGACATCGATGTCGGCTTCCATCGCCATTGGGTCGACCCGATGCAGCCTTTCGCCGAAACGGTGGCGGAGCCGGCCCACGGCCTGTTGATCACCTCGGCCAGCCTGCGCGACGGCACCGGCGACGAGGCGGCCGACTGGCTGAGCGCCCGGCAGGCGACGGGTGCCAACTACCTGCCGGGCGAACCGCTGCAAAGCGCCATATCCTCGCCCTTCGATTATCCGGCCTTGACCCGCGTCTTCGTCGTTTCCGACATCCGCCGTGACGATGCCGATCAGGTATCCGCTGCCTATCGCGAATTGTTCCTGGCCGCCGGCGGCGGCGCGCTCGGTCTGTTCACCGCGATCAACCGCTTGCGCGCTGTCCACCGTCGTATCGCCGGCCCGCTGGAGGCGAAAGACATTCCCTTGCTCGCCCAACACATCGGCGGCATGGACACCGGCACGCTGATCGACATCTTCCGCGAGGAGACCGACGCCTGCCTGCTCGGCACGGACGCGGTACGCGATGGCGTCGACGTGCCCGGCCGGTCCTTACGCCTGATCGTCTTCGACCGCGTGCCCTGGCCGCGCCCTGACATCCTGCACCGGGCGCGGCGCGGCCATTTCGGCGGCAAGGCCTATGACGAGATGCTGACCCGTCTGAAGCTCAAGCAAGCCTTCGGCCGGCTGGTGCGCCGCGCCGACGACCGCGGTGTTTTCGTCATGCTCGATCGCGCCCTGCCGACCCGCCTGTTGGGTGCCTTTCCCGAAGGTGTCGCCGTACAGCGTATCGGTTTGGCCGAAGCCGTGGCGGAGACTCGCGCCTTTTTGCAAGCACCCCGTCAGCCCCTCGGCTTGTCCCAAGTAGCGGCCTCGCGCCAGCCGCCGGCGCCATCGGGCAACAGCAAGTAACTGATGCCATCGACCAGGGTCTTGCCCAAAGCCTCGTTGACCGCCGGCGTCACCGAGTGGATCAGGATGGCACCGAAGCCGCCGTTAGCGAGAAAGCCGCCTATGGTCGCGGCGCGCGCATCGTCGAAGGCCGAAACCTTGAGCACCTGTCCGACCCTCGCGCCGAGATCGAATTTCGTGATCATGGCCGATTCCCCGGTGCCGAGCGGATCGAGCACGATCATCGCCACGCCACGCGGCAGCAACGGCGCCAGCACCTTCGCAACAGCGCGGTAGTGCGGTTTGTCGGGCTCGCGGTCGAAGCGCACCTTATGCGCCAGCGACAGCGGCGCGGCCAGGATCAGGGCGATGGCCAGGCGCGCCAGCCAGGGGCTTTGCCGCGCCAGCCCCGGCCAGCGCCGCCACAGGCAGGCCAGGCCATGCCAGGCGAAGACCACCCCGACCAGGCCCAAGTGCTGATTGTAGCGCCACAACGACGCGACCCGCCCGGCATCGTCGGCACCGAAGGCAGCGACATAGGCGAACAGCAGAAAGGCGTTATAGCCGACGAACAGGCCGCCGACGATCAACGCCAGCCGGTCGAGCGCGCTCTGACAGCGAAACAGGGCTTTGAGCGCGATGCCGACGGCCACCAGCATGAGGGCGAGATAGGCGCCCTTTTTGGCCAGCACCACCGCCATGGCAGCCAGGATCTCGGGGATCATGCCAACCGACCATTGGGCATAGGGTCGGACCGTGAATTCGGCGCCGCTCAGTTCCGTCGCCACATGAAAGCGCCAGATGGCGTAAATAACGACGAAAGGAACGATCATCGGCGCCAGCAGCCCGGCCAGACGCCGTTTGGCGATAGCCGGGTCGAGCAGGCCGACGACGATCACCGCCGACACGGCAAGCACGGCTAACACCAAAGTGGCCTGCTTCAGCGCAATGAGGACGACCAGGGCCAGGCCCATCTCCCAGGCCCGCCGACGCGCCACGCCGGCTTGCCCCGCCGCCAGGCTATTCAGCGCCATCCAGCCCAGGGCAACGGCGAAGCCCAAGGTCGTAGCACTGGCAAAATCCGCATAGCTAGTAAAGATCACCTTCTGCACGAAGGTCGGGTTGAGCAAGGTGACCGCCATCAATCCCAACGCACAAAGCCCCCACGATGGCGACGGACAGGCACTGCGGCGGTCAGTCCCCCATTGGCTGATATCCCGGCGGTCGGCCTGGCGGCGGTCAGGGCGATCCTGACCCACCACATCGACGATCAGCAGGGCCGAGACGACAAGCAGGCCGGTATTGAGCAGCGGTCCGGCCGCTTCGAGCAGGTGCCCGGCGATGCGGCTGGAAAAATAGGGCAACAAGCTCCAGCCATAAGGATAAGCGGGGAAGGATGCACCGGTCAGCGGCAGGTGCGCGTCCGGAAAGCCATCCACCGTCAGCAGGAATCGAACCGAGGGCAACCAATGGGAAAATTCGTCCCATTGGCTGGCTTGCATCGCCGACGTCATGGCGACGAGCGGCACCGCCAGGACGACCGTGCGCAGCAGCCCGGGGGGCAGCAACCGGCCGTCGCGCAGGCGGATGTGAATCGCCGCCGCGCCAGCCAACCCGGCGAGCACGATGGCCAGTTCGGTGAAGGGCAGCGGTGTGGCGACGCCGACAATCGTGAACAGCGTGACGGCCGCTGCCCAACCGTAGAGCGCATCGCCGGACCGCAGGCGATGCCGGGACACCGCCACCAGACCGCCCAATGCCGTCAGGGCGAGCAGCACGACGGCCACCGTTGCGACGGTCACGATCTGCTCGAGGCCACCGACGAACAGGCCAAGGTAATCGAGCATCGCTTCAAGCCTTCGAATGTTTCGGAGCGTGGCGTCAGGACGGGGAACGACAGCCGCGACACCGAGCATAGCCGCGCGGCTGGGCCAGCGCGACGGCTATCCCGGCGGGGCGTGGAAACAGCGGTCGAACAACAATGACCATTCGCGCTGCTGCATCGCCTTGCAGCAGGCTTCATCGGCAGAGCCCTTGCCCGCGTAGGCCGCGCACAGATCGACGAAACCGGAGGCGTCCCATACCGTCCATGCCGCGACCCGGCGAACCGCTGGGCCATCGCCTCTCAGTGCCGCGGCCGAATGCAACAGGTCGTCATGGATCGGATGGGCGCCGACGCGGCGGAACCAGTATTTGGCGTTGTCCGCATCGGGTTCGCGGCGATGATGGATGGCATGCCAATAGCTGGCATCGGCACCGGCCAGTCCCTGGACGATGCCATGGCCGCGTTCGCCAAAATCGAAGCGCAGCCACAAGGCCGCCTGACAAAGGGGTGGCAGCTGCAGGGCTGCGAGGGCCGCTTCCAGCGCGGCCACAGGGGCGCCGTGGCACAGTCCGTCTGGCGCCGGACCTTCCAGCAAGGCGGCGACCTCGGGTCCGTAACGCGCGCTGTCGAATGCCTGCATAGCTGGATCCAAGGCATCGCTAGCGGAACGTCGTTGGTATCTTACCAGTAGCGCACCGGACCGACATCGACATGGACGAAACCGATCTTGGGGTAAAGCGCAACCCCACCCATCTTCTGTCGGCGGGCGGCATCGCGGAGTTCGGTCAGCTTGCGTCCGGGGACGGCGATGTCGATGGCCATGCCTTTGGTGTGGTAGCTGTGTTTCGCCACACCCTTCCCGGTGGCGACCAACATGGCGTTGGTGACCGGCGAACGGTACCCTGAAATCACCCGGATGCCATCGTCGGTGCGGACCTCGTTGCTTAAGGTATGGAGCAGATCGAGCAGGTTGCGGTCGATCGGCACAGTGGCGCCGTTGCGATGATCGCGCAGCATAAAGTTGATGTCGACGAGGGCATCGTTGAGATAGCGACCCCGAGACCAATAAGGGCCGATGAACCGTTCTCCCGTATGATTGTTGAATAGTTTGAGGCGGCGTTCCCCTTCGTAGGCTGCCGCCATCGCCCCTGGAGCGGCGAGGCACGCTGCGGCGGCGAAACTGCCCATGAGGAATCGTCGTCGAACGATCATCGCGTGGTCCCTCCAAGTCTGCTTTTTGCCCGTTTTCTGCGACTATTTTTCCGGCCGCGGAATGCCGGGGCCAGCAATTTTATGACCTGACAACTCAAGCACTTGTGGGTAACTCACTGACACGACACGAAAGGTAGCGGGTTATCCCCACTTTCCCCATAATTCAACGATAGGCCAAAGCAGCACACGTTACGTTCTGGCCGGTCAAAGGCGGCGGCTTTCCTGGCGTTTTGCTGCGATCCAAGGGTATTTTGCTGGAAACCCCGACAGCCAGGACGTATATCCGCTGCCTGCTGCTGTTGATTCATCAGACGATGCGAAGCGAGGAATGATCATGCCGAGGACATGGACGCCGGATTCCTGGACCGGTCGGCCTGCCAAGCAGATGCCGGATTATCCGGATGCGGCCAAACTGGACGAGGTCACCAAGCGACTGACTCGCTATCCGCCGCTGGTCTTCGCCGGCGAGGCGCGCCGGCTGAAGGCATCGTTGGCCAACGTGGTCGCCGGCAAGGCCTTCGTCCTGCAAGGCGGCGATTGCGCCGAGAGCTTCGCCGAGTTCCACCCCAACAACATACGCGACACCTTCCGCGTGCTGTTGCAGATGGCCGTCGTGCTGACCTTTGGCGCCGCCCTGCCGGTGATCAAGATGGGCCGCCTGGCCGGTCAGTTCGCCAAGCCGCGCAGCGCCGACACCGAAACCATCGAAGGCGTCACCCTGCCCAGCTATCGCGGTGACATGGTCAACGGCATGGAGTTCACGACCGAGGCACGCGTGCCCGATCCAGAACGCCTGATCCAGGCGTACAACCAGTCGGCGGCGACGCTGAACCTGATCCGCGCCTTCGCCCAAGGCGGCTATGCCGACCTGCACAAGGTGCATCAGTGGAACCTGGGTTTCGTCGAAGGCAGCCCGCTCGGTGCTCGTTATCAGGATCTGGCCAATCGGCTCGACGAGACGCTGGGCTTCATGGCGGCCTGTGGCCTGACCTCGGAAACCACACCGCAGATCCGCGAGACCGATTTTTTCACCGCACACGAAGCCCTGCTACTGCCCTACGAACAGGCGATGACCCGCGTCGATAGCACCAGCGGCGACTGGTACGACACCTCGGCCCATTTCCTGTGGGCTGGCGACCGCACCCGCCAGGTCGACGGCGGCCATGTCGAATTCCTGCGCGGCATCGGCAATCCGGTCGGCTGTAAGGCCGGACCGTCGCAATCGCCCGACGAACTGCTCAAGCTGATCGACACCTTGAACCCGGACAACGAAGCCGGGCGGCTGACCGTCATCACCCGCATGGGTGCCGACAAATGGGCGAAAAACCTGCCGCCGCTGATCCGCGCCATCGCGCGGGAAGGCCGCAACATCGTCTGGGTGTGCGACCCCATGCACGGCAACACCATCCTTAGCGGCAACGGCTACAAGACCCGGCCGTTCGATAACATCCTGGCCGAGGTACGCGGCTTCTTCGAAGTGCTGCGGGCGGAAAACACCTGGCCCGGCGGCGTGCATTTCGAAATGACCGGCCAGGACGTCACCGAATGCGTCGGCGGCGCCAAGGCCATTACTGAGGCCAATCTCAGCTCGCGCTACCACACCCACTGCGATCCTCGGCTGAACGCCGAACAGGCCCTCGAGCTGGCCTTCCTGGTCGCTGCTATGCTGAAGGAAGGCCGCCGGGCCCAGGTGCAGAAGGTGGCGGCTCGGGCTTCGTAAGGGTTGTTCGGTCGAACCGGGCATACCGAGGCGGCGAG
>CAMCUA010000132.1 GCA_945878455.1 Asaia bogorensis
AGCCTCGGTTACCGGCCACCGGCCCCGGAAACCGCGACGCCGCCATTGCCGCCTTCCGGTTCCGCTTCGCTCCACCTACAGCCAGCAATGGCCAGGGAGGAAGCAATGCACTAACATTCCAACCAGACCACTCGATGGGGGCCGATCAAGCGAACGCGCCGGTTCAGTGCCGTACTGCTGGCACCGGCCGACGATCCGCGCGCCACCGCTGTGCCCATCCAAGGTCGGATTCATCCTGTCGTCGAAGTGCCGGTGCTGTCCAATCGGATCGCAGCCGATACTGTCATCGGCGAAAGCGATATCGCCTACGTTCACGTCCGTCAGGATCGGCTCAATCAACACATCATCGTCGAGCCCGAAGGCCTGATCGGCAAGTCCCCGAAGCGGGCCGTGCAGCCGGGCCGCGCCATTCGCAGCACCGACGTCCGCCGCCCTGTCTTGGTCGAGAAGGGCAGCTTGGTGACGATGTCGCTCGACCGGCCGGGCATGTCGCTCAGCGCTCGCGGCAAGGCACTAGATAACGGCAGCGAGGGCGACACCGTCCGCATCGCCAACGCACAAAGCAGCAACATCGTCGAAGCACGGGTCACCGGACCCGGACGGGTCACCGTCACGCCCCTTGGCAAGCTGGCCCGCAACTAGGAGGCCCCATGCAGTATCGCCAAAAAACTACGTCGGCCCTGATCATCGGCGTCCTGGCGGTCGGTGGCTGCGCCAATACGGTCAACCGGCTCACCGAGGTCGATGGTGGCCCGGGATTGAGCCAAATCGTCAATCCCATGGCACGCGAGGAATATCGCCCCGTCAGCATGCCGATGCCGGCCCCGCAGATGGCCGTGGACAATCCCAATTCCCTCTGGCGTTCCGGCGCCCGCGCCTTCTTCAAGGATCAGCGGGCCAAGGAGGTCGGCGACATCCTGACCGTTAGCCTGAAGCTGGACGACAAGGCCAAGCTGGAAAACAGCACCGACCGTGAACGCGACGATTCCGAAAATACGGGCGTTCCGAACCTGTTAGGCCTGGAAGCGGAATTCACCAAGGTACTGCCCCAGGGTCTCAATGCAGCCTCAGTCATCAGCTTTTCCAACGCCCACCAAACCAAGGGCGATGGCCAGATCGATCGCAAGGAAACCATCGAAGTGACGTTGGCGGCCGTGGTCACACAAATCTTGCCGAATGGTAACTTGGTGCTGATGGGACGCCAGGAGATCCGCGTGAACTCCGAACTACGCGAGCTCCTAGTGACGGGCGTCATTCGCCCGGCCGACATCGCGCCCGGCAATTCCGTCGCCCATACGAAAATCGCCGAAATGCGCGTCGCCTACGGCGGCCGCGGCACCTTGAGCGATCTGCAACGGCCGCGTTGGGGTACGCAGATCTGGGATATCGTCTTCCCATTCTGATCGATATCCCGCCGGCCACGGCCGGCGCGCGACAAGGACGGTCCCCAGCCGGGGATCGTCCATCGTCGCACCAGCAGGAAGAAAGCTAGATTTGGATGTTAAGGAAGAAACCGCGGCCGACGGCAATCGATTGGGCGGTGGTTTGCTGGGTTTGGCCACTGGCATCCGAGCTACTGCCCGGATCCTCTCTATTGGCATCGTCAGGGCGTTCGCGCGCTTCATCGTACCGCGGCGCACCCGGCGCCGGCGGCGCGCGATGGAGCGCAGGCAGGGCCTGCGCCGTAGCGTAAGCGCTTGACGCGATAGGATTAACGGCCATGTAACAACTCCACGACGGCTTCCACCGTCCTGTCAAACCCTAGCATGCTTGGACGGCAATGAAAACCGGCAGCCTATACGGCTGCCTAATTCCTTGAAACTTCGTTATTTAATGGCATGACCTATGCTTGAGCCCCGTGCCAGAAGGTACAGCAGGAAGGAACCCGTGCAGCGTGACGCCCATGGTCATGACTGACGGCAACTTACGAGCGGGGATTACGTCGCGTGAAAAGCCCCTATCCCATCCTGTTCAACGAACCCGCCCTTGCCCAATGCATCGACACCATGGCCACCGACCTGGTTGCACCCCCGGCAAAGACATGGTCGTTATTGGTCTACTAAAGGGCTGTTTCGTCTTTCTCGCCGATCTGGTCCGTACCCTGCATCGCCAGGGTGCCAGCTGAACCCTCGATTTCATGCAATTTTCGAGCTACGCCAATGCCCGGGTAGGTTCGGGTTCCGCCAGGCTGGTCTCCGACGTTACCGTGGACCTGGCACGACCGCTTCGTTACCGGCTATGGCAGCGACGACGCTGAACGCCATCGTGACATTCCCTATATGATCGCCGTCGATTGAACTGCTACCGGAGTACCGCCATGGCCGGATTTGCCACCTATCCCAGCCTGCACGGCTGTCATGTCCTTGTGACTGGCGGCAGTTCGGGAATCGGCGAGGCCATTGTTGAGGCCTTCTGCCGACAGGGCTCCGTCGTCTCGTTCATCGATATCGCGCGGGACGCTGGCCAAGCCCTGGTTCGCCGATTGGCCGAAGTCGGATTATCGGTGCCAGACTTCCATGTCTGCGACCTCCGCGACGTCCCCGCCGTCAAGCGAACCATTACCGATGTAACCGCCGCCAGGGGACCGATCCGCGTACTGGTCAACAACGCCGCCCACGACGACCGCCACGCTCTCGACGATGTGACCCCCGAATATTGGGACGAGCGCATGGCCGTCAACCTGCGTCACCAGTTCTTCTGTGCCCAGGCGGTGTGGCAGGGTATGGCCGGCGCCGGCGGCGGCTCGATCGTCAACCTGGGCTCGGTCTCCTGGATGACCGGCCAGGGCGGCATGCCGGCCTATACCACCGCCAAAGCCGCCGTACAGGGCCTGACCCGGTCGTTGGCCCGCGACCTTGGCCCGCACAACATACGGGTCAATACGGTGGTCCCCGGTTGGATCATGACCCAACGCCAGATCGACAAATGGCTAACCTCGGAAGCCGAGGTCGAATTGCTGCGGCAACAATGCCTGAAGCGGACATTGCTGCCCATCGACATCGCCCGCATGGTGCTGTTCCTTGCCGCCGACGACAGCAGCGGCTGCACCAGCCAGAACTTCATCGTCGACGGCGGACGGGTTTGATCTGTCCGCCGTCGACGACGGGTCACTTCACCAGATATTCCAGGTTCTGACAGTTCCGCGCGTGGCCGGTGCGCAGGCGTTCGGCCGCCGTCTTGGCGGCCTTCGAGCGCAGGTCGTTGACCCCCGGTGGGCTGTAGAAGGCCGCGTGCGGCGTGATCATCAGCCGCCCGTCGAGCCACGGTTCGCGGGCCATGTAAGCCTTGAGCAGCGGATGATTGGCATCAGCTGGCTCCTTCGGCAGCACGTCGAGGCCGGCGCCAGCCGGCGTGCCTGCCTTCAGCGCCGCATATAGGGCGTCCAGATCGACGATCGGCCCACGCGCCGTATTGATCAGTACCGAGCCCTTCTTCATCCTGCCAAGCAGGTCGGCATTGACCGCACCCCGCGTTTCCGACGTCAGTGGCGAATGCAGGCTGACGGTATCGCAAGCTTCGAACAAAGCTTCAGCCGAAGTGACCCGCTTGTAACCCGTCGCCAAGTCCGTTCCGTCCGACAGGTGCGGATCGTAGAAGATCACGTCCATATCGAAGGCCGCCGCCCGTCGCGCCGCCGCCAGCCCGATGCGCCCCAGCCCATAGACGCCAAAGGTCCGGCCGCGCAGGCGGTCGACGCAGGGGCTGTCGACGAACCGCCACAGTCCGCCCGGATCGCGCCGCATGCGTTCCTCATAGCGATCGAGGCCGCGGCGCAACGCCAGCATCAAGGCAATGGCATGATCGGCCACTTCCGTGGTGCCGTAGTCGGGCACGTTGGAAACGGCAATGCCGCGTTCGCCCAGCGCCTTCAGGTCCAACCCGTCGAATCCAACGCCGCCGCGCACGACGATGCGTGCCTTTTGCAGCTTGGGCAGGGCCTTCATGACGGCAGGCGGGCCGCGGAAGGTAACGATGGCGTCGGCCCGTGCCCAGGACGCATCCGGAATATCTTCGGGGTTGTCATGGAATTCCAGGTCAATACCAGGGCCAACTGCTTCGCGTTCGATGTGCTCGCCGCCGGTCCGATGCCGGTCGGTAAATAAAATCAGCATGATGTGAAGCTCTCTCGATGGCGTGCTAAAGGCACGTGACAGGGGGAGGCGGAACCGCCACCCGAAACGTCGCACCAAACGGCATCCTTCGCAACAAGTTGGAACGGGTCAGCCGGTCTCCGCAATGGCCACCAGCGCTGCCTGCCATTGGCGCAAACCCACCCGCTTGGCTTCGGCGATCAGACTACTGGCCTCGTCGCTGACCCGCTTGCCCCGGAGGCCGCGCTGCCAAGCCACCAGCAGCCGGCCCCGCGCAATAATGAAGTTGGCCAGCGGCAACGGCTCCGATGCCGTGTAGGTCGCTAATGCGGCGGCCTGCCATTCCGCCCCTGCTAGGTCGCCCGAAAGCAAGGCCGCCTCGATGGCGTAGGCACGAAACCAGAAGACGTTGTGGCTAAGCGCACCGGCCGCCAGCAACGCTTCGCCCTCCGCCAGCGCCGCCGCCCGCTGCACCGGATCGTCGGTGGCCAGTGCGGTGACACCGAGGATGGCCGGGCCGACATAGCCAACGCTGGTCTCCCGGCTAATGGCCATAGCCTGTTCCAGCAGGCATAGCGCGCCCGGCCGGTCGCCCTCGAGGATGGCGATCTCAGCCAGGAACATCAAGTTTTCCGGCTCGAACCGGCGCGCCCCAAGGCGCAGGGTCAGGACTTGGGCCGCCTCGACCGCGGCACGGGCCAAGGCGAGTTCCCCGCGCAGCAGGTGGCCGATGCAGATGGCGTGACGGGCGATGATCTCGGCCCGTGGATGCCCGACCCGAACGCCGAAGGCGACCGACCGCTCTGCCTCGTCGAAGGCGCCGTCGACGTCGAGGGTGTAGTAGCCGGTAATGGCTGCCATCGCTTGGTTGGCGGCCTCGATGCGGCCAACGCCGTGTTGGCGCGATAAGGCGCAGCAGCGCACGAAATAGTCGTGGGCGGAACGTAGCCGGCCCTGCGCATAGGCGGCGTCGCCCAGCCCGCCCAGGGCGCGAATCTCCTCGACGACCAAGCCGGCAGCACTGGCCAGCCGGTGGGCTGCCCCGTGCTCGGCGATACACCGCTCGATGTTGCCCAGCGGGAAATAGAGGTTGCCGCGCAGGTGATGGATCTGTGCCAACTCCCGCTGCATACCGAGCGCCCGGGCATCGGCCTCCGCCGCGTCGAGCTGGGCTAGCGCTCCGTCATAGCGATCGACCATGCGCATCCCTGCGGCCAAGCCGATGCGGGCGCGACAACGGTCGTCCTCCGCTTCGGCCGCGTCGAGGGCCGCTTCATAGGCCACCATGGACTCCGCGATCTGGCCGAGGTCGTGCAAGACCTCTCCGCGCAGGATACCGAGCCCGCAGATATCGCTCCGTTGCCGGGCGATGCTCAGGCCTTGTTCCGCCAACACCAGGGCGCGGTCGTTGCGGTAGTCCTGCGACTGCAAACGGGCGGCGGCCAGGTAGGCCTGCGGCGCGGCAGGATCAGCGGCGCGGTCAAGATGTTCGGCGTGGAGCGCGGCGTCGTTCTCGGCGAACCAGGCAGCGGCTTTGCGGTGTAGACGGTTGCGCGCCGGCCTGAGCAGCGAGGCGTAGACCCCCTCGCGGATTAGCGCATGGGCGAACAGATAATCCTGACCCTCCGGCCGGATTAGAAATTTCCGGACGAGGGCCGCGCAGGAATAAGCCGGGTCTCCCACCACGGCCCGCAGAGCGTCGAGCGAGAATCGCTGCCCGATTATCGAAGCCGCCTGCATGGCTAATTTGTCCGGCTCCGCAAGCTTGTCGACGCGGGCGAGCACCAGGCTCTGAACGGTCGAAGGCAGCCCTTCCTCGCCGACGTCCTCGGCCTGTCGCAATAGCTGTTCCAGGAACAGCGGACAGCCGGCAGCTCGTTCGATACAGCTCCGCGTGAAGTCGTCGCTGCGGTTCGATAACTGGCCTGCCAGTTCCACGGCCTCGCGGTCGCGCAACGGGCCGAGGTCCATGGTCGTCAGCGGGCCGCCAGCCGCTGCCCGCCAGTCCTCGCCCAGTGGATCGCCCTCGATGCGCGAGGTCATCACCAACACAGCCGGGCAGTCCTGCACGGCAGCAGCCATCCGGGCGAGGTAATCCAACGTCGCCGCATCCGCCCAATGGATGTCCTCGACCGTCAGCAACCGGGGCTGGCGGTAGCTGAGGCGGCGGACGATATCGGTCACAGCCGCCTGCCGGCCCGCCGCCCGTATTGTGCCAGACATCGCATCGTAGACGCCGCGCAGCGCCACCGGCTGCGGCAGGCCCAATAGGTCATTGATGAAAACCTGCGCGTCGGTGTCGCAAAGGCCATCGTCCATGGCTCGTGACAGCGCCGCCTGCCGCGCCGCCGCGTCGTCGGTGGCGGGCAGGCCGAGCAAGCTGCCGATTAGCGATGCCACAGCGTCGCGGCCCTTACCGGCTCCGAAGTCCAGGACTAGCCCTTTGTGGCAGGCGAAACCGAGCCGGCGCGCCAGCGCCTCGAATTCCTCGACCAGCCGGGTCTTGCCGTAGCCAGCCTGTCCCCTGAGCAGGATGGCTTGGCCGGCCTCCGCATCGCCACAAGCATGCAGCGTGCCATCGAACTGGATCATCTCGGCCCGGCGGCCTGGCGCTGTTCCTCGGGCAATTTTTCGAGCGCCGCCACAAGATCGCGCAAGGTCAGGCCGGCGCCTTGATCGGCCGGTGTGGCTGGATCGGCCAGCATGTCGTCGAGCCCGACCAGCGATGGGCGAATGGCGCGGTAGCGTACCTGATTGGCGTGCAGATTGTGCATGATGGTAAACAACCAAGCCCTCAAAGAACCCTTGCGCCGCCACAGCAGGCGGCGCGAAATCGCCCGTTCCAGGCAATCCTGGACCAGATCGTCGGCGGCATCGGCATTGCGGGTCAGGGCGCGGGCGTAGCGCCGTAGACTTGGCACGCAGCCCTGCATCTCGCTCAGGAATTCAGCCATCAAATCCTCGTGATCGAGCGCCCGCCCGACCCTATCCTGCGTTACATACACACATCAATAGCCGCATTATTCCACGCTTTTTCGCTGCTGTTGGCGGTTGGAGGGTCGCGAAGCCCGTCCCACGGAATGCGCAGGGCCGTTGGAATATTTGACATGCAGATGTGTTAGTAGGTGACCTCGGCAAGGTGCCAAAGCAGTTCCCTGGGTGCCAAGGCCGTTCCCTGGCCAGCTGCAATCCAAAGTCGATGGCCTATTCTCTTAGATTTTCGATGCTCATAGATTTTCGATGCTAAGCCTTCCCCCAACCACTTGAAGCGGATGAAATGGATGCGTGACGTTTTCTACAAAGCGACAAAAATCGCTGTTCTGGCCCTTGCCCTTTCGCTGACGGCGCAGGCCGCATCGGCACAGAATGCCGCCGCCGTCGTCAAAGAACGGCAGGAAATCATGAAGACCCTTTTCCCCAACTTCTATCGGGGCTTCTCACAGGTCGCACGAGGCGAAAGCACCGATGTCGCGGCAATACCCGCCAAGGCACAGGAAGCCGTCGCCGCCGTACAGAAATTCGCAATGCTGTTCCCGACCGGCAGCGGGCGGGAAGTTGTCCCCGAAACCCGTTCCACCCCAGCCGTCTGGTCCGAGAAGGCCGCTTTCGATGCGGCCATCGCCAAGTTGGTGGCTGAGACGCAGAAGCTTGGCGACGTCGCCAAGACGGGCGGCGTCGACGCCGTCAAGACGCAGTGGACGGCTGTTTCGGAAGCCTGCGGCGGATGCCATGGCGCTCAGGGCAGGACCGGCGGCAAGTTCCGTTTCGAAGTGCCGCAATAAGGGGCTGCATCGGGCACCCGCGTTAAACCCGACACTCCCTACGACATGGCGGCATCGTCTTCGATTGTCCGAATTGCGGCATTCGGGGCGATGCTGCTGTTGTCGAGCCAGGCGCTGGCCGATAACCCGTCGGCGGAGCGCGGTCGCTATATCTTCGATGCCGGTGGCTGCCTAGCCTGTCACACGGATGCAACGGCGGCGCTACCGGCGCTCGCCGGTGGCCCGGCGATAAATACGCCGTTCGGCACCTTTTACGCGCCCAATATCACGCCGGACCCGAATGTCGGCATCGGCCGTTGGACCGCGGCGCAATTCAAGAAGGCGATGCGCGAAGGCATCGGGCCTGACGGCCGGCACTACTATCCGGTATTTCCCTACACCACCTACAGCAAGATCACCGATGGCGATGTCGACGATCTTTGGGCCTATCTGCAAACGGTGACACCGGTTGCCCGGCCCAGCCGACCTCATGACGTCGGCTTCCCCTTTTCCATACGATTGACGATGCTGCCGTGGAAATGGCTGAACTTTTCCGCCGGCGAATGGAAAGCCGACCCGCGGCATAACGCGCGCTGGAACCGGGGCGCCTATCTGGTCGAGGCACTGACCCATTGCGGTGAATGCCACACGCCGCGCGACAGACTGGGAGCGCTGGATCGCGGCCGCTGGATGGCCGGGGCGCGCATCGGTACGCAGCAGACGGCGGCGCCCAATCTCACCTCCGGTCCGAATGGCCTGGCGGAATGGTCCGTGGGCGACATCGTCTTCGCGCTGGAGACCGGCTCGACATCGGAAGGCGGCTCGTTCGACGGCGAGATGCGCGAGGTCGTCAAGAACAGTACCAGCCGGCTGACCAAGGACGACCGCGAAGCCATTGCCGTCTACTTGAAGAGCCTGCCGCCGCTACCCAGCGCGGTACCGCCGAAGGCAGCACCCTAGCGATCACAAACGCGTGAGTGCAACCAGCGGGGATGCCTCGGGGCGATGGCATTTTTCCCTGCTTTTCCAAGAGCTTTCCATAAATTCCTGCCTACCGTTGGTCCCTGGCTGAGACCAGGCCGCATCGCCCGGAAGGAATAACCCCCGACCCCAGGTGTTTTTGGAGTCATCAAAGGCATCGCGATGCCTGCGGCGGCCCTCGATACCGCTACAGGTGGATGCAGGTGCGACTGATCGGCCCCCATTAGGTGGTCCGGGTTGAATGTTAGTGCATTGCTTCCTCCCTGGCCATTGCCGGCTGTAGGTGGAGCGAAGCGGAACCGGAAGGCGGCAATGGCGGCGTCGCGGTTTCCGGGGCCGGTGGCCGGTAACCGAGGC
>CAMCUA010000133.1 GCA_945878455.1 Asaia bogorensis
AAAATATCGCGCAGCTTCAATATGGCTTCATCGCCCCGGCCATGCCCATGTACGCCGTTGACGGCCTTGAAGTTGTCCATGTCGATATAGAACAGGGCCGCTATTTGTTCTGTCCGGCGCAATCGAGATAGGCGGCGCGGTAGGTCATCGCCAAAGAAGGTGCGCCGGTTGAGCAGGCCAGTCATGCCGTCCGATCGTGACAGCAGCAGAACCCGCTCATGATGGCTGATCTGCTCATTGACGATGCCGAGTTGCCCGGCGATATCGGCCAGGAACTCCTTATCGCCTTCGGACCAATCGCCCTCGGCGGCCGATCGCCAAATGGCAATGGCGCCGTTTGCAGCTTGTTGATGGTAACTGGCTGACCATAACAGATGCCATCCGCCAACGTCCATTTGCACGCCCATAGCCGTTTCCTCTATTTGGTCGGCGAGGCGGGTTTCCAGCGAATCGCCTGCCACCGCTTCACCAAACAGCGCGGCTGTCATAAAGCTTCCGGCGGAAGCGCGCCAAAGAATACCGCAGCCTGCTGCGCCAAGGGAGCGGGCAGTGGCTTCGGCGGCGGCTGTTACCATGTCCCGGGGTTCGATTTGTTCGCGGATGGCTTGGGTCACATAGCTGACCAGCCGCTCCCGGTTCTGGATGCGCGACAGGGCTGCTTCGCGGTCCCGTTCGTCGGTGACATCGCGGCACACGCCGCGGGCACCGACTATGGCGCCGTTCGCCGCGAGCATGGGTAGAGAGGATATGAGAACGCAAGCATCGCCGCCATCGGCGCGACGCAACCACACCTCGACGCTATCCATCGGACTGCGGCAATGAAACGGCAAGGGATCGTAATCTCCGGCATTGCTCATCAAGGCCTCAGGCCGGCAGCCGATCAGGTCGCTGGCACCGTGGCCGAGCGCGCCGCGCGGGGAAATGAACGTGAAGCTTCCCTCGGCGCCTGTCTCCCAGCTGAAGTCGCTGGAAACTTCCACCAGGTCCTTGTAGCGCTGCCGGGAATCGGTCAAGGCGGCGCGCAGATTGCGCTCCAAAGTCATGTCACGAAGCAACAAAAGGGCCGCCTGACCGTCAAAGACGGGAATGACGCTGATGTCCAGGAGCTGGTCGCTGTCCAAACCCGGATCTGAAATTTCTTCGTTCATAGCCCCGGCTGCGGCGAATGCGCGCCGCCGCAAGTCATCGATGGCAGGGATCTCCCGTGCCGTCAGTCGGCCAAGCCATTGGCTGCCTGATTCGTTGGCGATGAGGGGCTGTCCATCCGGATCGACGACGACGGCCGGGCCAGTATAA
This sequence comes from Asaia bogorensis, assembly GCA_945878455.1. Taxonomy (GTDB): domain Bacteria; phylum Pseudomonadota; class Alphaproteobacteria; order Rhodospirillales; family CAMCUA01; genus CAMCUA01. Next base: position 1,297 of record CAMCUA010000133.1, read on the forward strand.
TTCGCCAGCAGTCGCCTGGCCTTGGCGAGCAGGGATTCCCGCTGATTGCATGCAGCCTCGAGGTTGTCGCGGTCGGCTCGTCGGTGCCTCGGGCGTTGCTCGATGGTCATCTGCAATTCGCACGTGTTTCGCAGGCCGCATTTGCCTGCCATTGCGCCGGCGGCATCCTTATCATATACCGCCGGCCGCGTACGGTGAAAATTGCCTGTCCTTGCCTTCTGATCTGATCCGAACGACAAAGTAGCTATGAAATCTGCAGCCGACCTTCGGAAAGTACTTACGGTCGTGGCCGACGAGTCTGCCCTGGCCAGCCTGGCCGGGACGGAGACGTGGATCTTCGATCTGGACAACACCCTCTATCCGGCGGCATGCAACCTGTTTGCCGAGGTCGATGTGCGTATCGGCAGCTATATCGCCCGCCTACTGGGCCTATCGGCCGAGGCAGCGCGCGCGGTACAAAAGCGCTATTTTCGCGAATATGGAACGTCCCTGCGCGGCCTGATGATGCATCACCATGTCGATCCCCTGGACTATCTCGAATACGTCCACGACATTGATATCACCCGGGTCCTGCCGTCACCTGATCTGGCGCGGGCGCTGACCCGGCTGCCCGGGCGCAAGCTCGTTTTCACCAATGGCTCGCTGGCCCATGCCGAACGGGTGATGAACCGGCTTGGCGTCGCCGATCAGTTCGAGGCGGTGTTCGATATCGTCGAGGCCGGCTATCTGCCGAAACCCGAACCCGCTGTTTACGCCAGCCTGATCGGCCGCCATGGCATCGATCCGCGACGGGCGGTGATGGTCGAAGATATCGCCCGTAATCTGGTGCCCGCGGCGGCGCTGGGTATGACCACCGCCTGGGTGCGCGGTGATTCCCATTGGGGTAACGAGGGCGCCGACGGCGATCATGTGCACCATGTCATCGACGATCTGGTCGACTGGTTGTCGTGTATCGGCAGTGCGGTGCCATCGCGATGACAGGTTCTTTAAGATTGGTGATCGATCCCCTGGAATTCGCGCAAGCACTGATCCGTTGCCCCAGCGTGACGCCGCACGAAGGTGGTGCGTTGGATCTGTTGCAGCAGCGCCTCGTCGAACTCGGTTTTCAGTGTCACCGGGTTCCGTTCAGCGAAGACGGTACGCCCTCTGTGGATAATCTCTACGCCCGCATCGGCGCCGCACGCCCCAACTTTTGCTTTGCCGGTCATACCGATGTGGTGCCCGTGGGGGATGCCGCTGCCTGGCGTTATCCGCCTTTTGCCGCGACTGTCGAGAACGGCCGATTGATCGGTCGCGGCGCCGTCGACATGAAAAGCTCCATTGCCTGTTTTGTGGCTGCCGCCGAGCGCTTCCTGAGAAAGCGTCCGAACGGCTTCGCCGGCTCGATCAGCTTATTGATCACCGGCGACGAGGAGGGTCCCGCCGTCAATGGCACGGTCAAGGTCCTCGATTGGCTCAAGCGGCGCGATGAAGCCCTCGACGGCTGCATCGTCGGCGAGCCGACCAATCCGCAGGCGTTGGGCGACATGATGAAGATCGGCCGGCGCGGCAGCCTTAACGCCATCCTCACGGTGCGCGGCGTGCAAGGCCATGTCGCCTATCCGCATCTGGCCGACAATCCCATCCCGCGTTTGATGCAAATGCTGACCCGGTTGATCGAAACGCCGCTCGACCAGGGTAACGATCACTTTCAGCCGTCGTCGCTGAATGTCACCGACCTGCATGTCGGCAACGATACCACCAACGTCATCCCGGCAACGGCGCGGGCCCGCTTCAACATCCGCTTCAACGACATCCATACGGGTGTCAGCCTGATCCGCTGGTTGCACGCGATGTGCGATGGCGTCGGCGGGACGTACGAGTTGAAGACGACGATTTCCGGGGAATCCTTCCTAACGCCCCCGGGCCGGCTCAGTGCGACCGTCGCCGCCGCTGTCGAGCGGGTGACGGGCCGGCAGCCCGAATTGAGCACCAGTGGCGGCACGTCGGATGCCCGCTTTATCAAGGATCATTGCCCGGTGGTGGAATTCGGGTTGACCGGCAAGACCATGCATCAGGTCGACGAGAGCACGGACGTCGCCGACCTGGAATCCCTCACCGCCATTTACCTCGAGGTGCTCGAACGCTGGTTTGCCGACGGCCCCGGATGTTGAGCGCGCGCGAGGTATCGGCTGGATTGTACGGGGCCTATCGCCTCGCCCGCCTCGATACGGACGGCTTGCGCTATTTCGACGCTAGCGCTAGCCCGCAAGGGTTCTGGCGTGCGCTGGTCGCCGGCGCCACCATCGTCGCGCTGCCCCATGCCCTGCTGCTGTTCATCCACTTTGCCGGCGAACCGGAGCCGCCGGATGGCACCCTCTTTGCGGTCGTCAACGCCATTTCCTATGTCATGGCCTGGACGATGTTTCCGCTGGTCATGTTTCACCTGAGTATTTTGCTCGACCGGCGGCACCGTTATCTGCGCTATGTCGTCGCTTATAATTGGGCGGCGGTTTTGCAAAATGGCCTCTATCTGCCGTTCGCCATTGCGGAACGCAGCGGGCTGTTGCCGCCCGAGGCGGCACTGTTCCTGCTACTGCTCGTGTTGTTGGCGATGATCGCCTATTCCTGCACCGTCGCCCACTTGGCGCTCGAGGTGCCGGTGCTCACGGCTGTCGGCATCGTCGTCCTCGATCTGATGCTCGGCATCTTCCTGCAGGTCTGGACGGACAGCCTGCTTCAGTAACCGACGTATTCGAGGTAGAGCCCTTCGGCTGGCGCCGTCGGTCCACCGGCCGCGCGGTTGCGGGCCGCGAGGGCGCGGGCTACATCCTCGACCGTCCAGCGGCCGGCACCGACCCATTCCAGGGTTCCCACCATGTTGCGTACTTGATGGTGCAGGAACGAACGGGCCCGGGCGCAAACGTGAATTTCCTCGCCGCTGCGCGTGATGCTCAACTCGTCGAGTGTCTTGATCGGGGACTTGGCCTGGCAGAGGGTGGCACGAAAGCTGGTGAAGTCGTGCTGCCCGACCAGGACGCCGGCCGCCTGCGCCATCGCTGCTGTGTCCAGGGGCTGGGTAACCCACCAGGCGCGTCCCCGCTCCAGCACCGGAGGTGGGCGACGGTTGAGAATGCGATAGCGATACCGCCGCTCGCGGGCCGAGAAGCGGGCATGAAAATCGGCGGTGGCCAGCTCCGCCTGTAGCACGCCGACAGGGTGCGGTCTCATGTGAAAATTGAGCGCGTCGCGCAGGGTCTGTCCCGTTGCCTCGCGCTTCAGGTCGACATGGGCAACCTGACCGCGGGCATGAACACCGGCATCGGTACGTCCAGCGGCGAAGACGCGGGCGTCCTCGCCGCAGAACCGCTGGATGGCCTCTTCGACCACTTGTTGCACGCCAAGGCCGTTATCCTGGCGTTGCCAGCCGACGAAGGGGCCGCCGTCGTATTCGAGGGTAAGGCGATAGCGGGGCATGGCGCCACTATGTAGCCGGCCGCGCGGCGTTGGGCGAGCGTTCAGTCAATCGCCGTGCCGGCAGGCAGGGCGTAGCCACGCAGAAAAGCCCCGGCCTCGGCGGGTCCCCGGCCGGGCCGCTGCAACCGGGTCAAGCGCAGGGCACCGGCCCCGCAGGCGACGGTTAAGCGGTCGTCGAGTACAGTACCGGGCGCCGCCCCAGGTCTGCCTTCCGCCACCTGGCCCGACAACACCTTGATGCGCGCTCCGCCATGTTCGAACCAGGTGCCCGGCCATGGGTTCAGCGCCCGCAATGCCCGTTCCAGTTCCACCGCCGGGCGATGCCAGTCGAGCCGGCCTTCGTTGCGGCGCAGCTTCGGCGCGACGGTGACGCCGTGGCTGGGCTGCGTCATGTCCGGCAAGCAGCCGGCGGCCAGACCGTCGAGGGCCGCGACGATTAGCCTGGCGCCCAGGGCGGCCAAGGTGTTGTGCAGTTCGGTGGCGGCCGTCTCCGGGCCAATGGGCACGCTGTCGGCCATCAGCATCGGACCGGTGTCGAGCCCCTCGTCCATGCGCATGATGGTGATACCGGTCTGGCTGTCGCCGGCCAGAATGGCGCGCTGGATGGGCGCCGCGCCGCGCCAGCGCGGCAGCAGCGAGGCATGGATGTTGATGCAACCCAATCGTGGTGTGCACAGGATGGGCTTTGGCAGCAGTAGGCCATAGGCCGCCACCACTGCCGCGTCGGCCCGCTGGGCGGCAAAGGCGGCGTGTTCGGTCGCGTCCTTCAGGCTGACCGGCGTGCAGACCGGAATGCCGCGCCACATGGCATGGGCATGGACGGCAGAGGGCATGTCGCGTTGCCCGCGGCCGGCCGGCCGGGGCGGTTGGCAATAGACGGCAACGATCCGATGCCCCGCGTCGATCAGGGCATCAAGCGCCGGGATGGCGAAATCGGGGCTGCCCATGAAAATAAGGCGAAGGCTCATGGCCATGCGCTGGTCTGCCGCTCAGACCGCCTGGTCTTCTTGCAGGCGCTTCATCTTGGCCAGCCGGCGCAGGATCATGCTGCGCTTCAGCGACGAAATATGGTCGACGAATAAAACACCGTCCAAATGGTCCATTTCGTGCTGAATGCAGACCGCCAGCAGACCTTCCGCTTCCAATTCGCGGATTTCATTTTCCTCATCCAAATAGCGAATGCGCGCCCGCGCGGGCCGGCTGACGTCGGCATATTGCTCCGGCAGGGACAGGCAACCTTCTTCGTAAGTGAAGGTTTCTTCCGACGCCCAAACGATTTCGGGATTGGCCAGGCAATAGCGTTTGGGCGTTTCACGGTCGCGGCTGACGTCGACGACGATAACCCGCCGCCGGTCGCCGACCTGCGGTGCTGCCAGACCGATGCCGTTGGCGGCATACATGCTGTCCAGCATATCCCTCATCAGGCGGCGCACCGTGTCGTCGACCTTGTCGACCGGCTTGCAAACAATCTTCAAGCGCGGATCGGGCGCGGTGATGACGGGGCGGATCGCCATGGGATTACGGAAGTCGCTATCATTGGAACCGTGCCAAATATGGCGTATGTCGCCGCCTCGTCAAGGACGGTGCTGCTTAACGCGCCAGCTGAACCTTTGCCTTGTAGGTCAGCAGGCTTCGTCCGCCGGCTGGCACCGGAATTTGCCACTCGGCCATGCCGGACGATGTCGTGCGATGGGGGTGGCTTTCCTCGCCGATGGTCCAGTCGCCGCCGATGGTTTCCATAACGCTCACCGTCACCGATTCGTTCCGGGCATTGCGGATTTCGATCCGTTGCGCGCTTTCGAAGGATTGAACAGGCTTACCCAGGATACGAAACTCGGTCTGGCTGCGTTGCACCGTGACGTCGAAGGCTCCGCCGAGCGATAGGGTAACCTTGCCGTCGACCGGCGTGTGGCCGATATTGTCCTCCCCGATGAAGCGCGGTGTGCCCGAGGCATCCCGTTCATAGGCACGGAAGACGCCACCCGGCATCGGCATCCCCAACCCATCCGCCAGGCTGTTGCGAAAGCTGATTCTCATGTCGGCATGGCTTTGGGCCGGCAGCCCGTATTGCGGTGAAGGGCCGACGTAACCTTCGGAAACATACTCCCGGACGATGGCAGCCTTTGCCAAATTGACCAGGCTGACCTGCTTGTTTTCGCGTTCGGCGAGGTCGACCTGCCCTGGCAGGGCGTACAGATGCTGTTCGCCCAGGGCGTCGGGCACGATATTTGCCGCATCGCTTCCCAAGGCCATCGTCCGCGACACCTTCGGCATCGCCGCTGGCTGTGAAGAGACGCGGTGCACGTCGCCAGCCACAAGTTGCACGGCCGCATTTCTGAAAGCCGTACCGCTTTCATTGCTTAGCGACGCGCGCCCCTCAAACCGCATGGTGCCGCTATCGAGGAATGCCGCATAGTCGGCTCGCCAGCTCAGCCCGCCAGTCAAATAGGATAAGGTGATGGGCTTGGGACCTGCCGCTTGCGGACTTAATCGCAGAACCAGTGTCGGCTGGCTACGCAGATCGGCTGGGATTGAATTAAAAACGATGCGCCCCGGCGTACCTGTTTCGATGCGGTTGCCGATGCGCAGCACCAGACCACCATCGACGGCCAGAACCGTTGCCTCCTCGGTGATATCCGCGCCGGTGGTCGGGTGAGTACGGACGATGCGGACCTGCTTGCCGATCGACCTCTGCAGCAAGGTCTGCTCGCTAATCACCTCGCGTTGAAAGGACTGTTCGAGGACGTGCACGGCAGTATCGCTATCGACCACCGTGCTTGTCGGATCCAGCATGGCACCGACGTCGGAAAATACGACCGACGAAATACCGGCCGGCAGGTCGACCGTCCGGCGATCGCGGACATGGGCGAGGCCGTTGCCATAGACCGTAACCGACAGATGCGAACGGTCGGCGGCGGTGACGGTACGCTCCTGCGCCTGCACCGAACCGGCGACGATCAGCAGACAAAACAGTGGGAAGAATTGCATCATGGCTCGTGCCAGTTGGCTGTGATGGCTTGTCGGCAGCAAGTTTGCGTTCCCCCCGCTGTTGGTGCAAGGTTTCAGCGCCGATTCCCTTCCTGCATTTTATCCCGGCGGGCTGCTCGCGGGGGGCTAGACCAGCGGAGCCGAGCCATGAATTCCTTACCCATGGTTGTTGTCGGAGGCGTCGCGGTTCTGATCGTAGGCTTGCTCGTTATGGTCGCTTTCGTTGCCCTGCGTTCGTTGCGCGTGCGCGCCGAATCGGATGCTCGCCTGGTTCAGGTTGGCGACACTGCCAGCCGGCTTGCCGCGGCCCAGTCGGAGCTGGCCGGGCGCTTGGTGCAATCGCAGCGCGAGGTCAACGAACGATTGGACGGACTTACCCAACGGATTGGCGACAGCCTGGTCCAACAGGGTGAGAAGACGGGGGAATCGCTCCGCCTGCTGCAGGAACGGCTCGTCGTCATCGATGCCGCCCAGAAGAATATCTCCGAACTCTCCCAGCAGGTGGTTGGACTGCAGGACATCCTGGCCAACAAACAGGCTCGCGGCGCCTTCGGCGAAATCCAGCTCAACGATCTGGTCGGCGCCATTCTGCCGCCGTCGGCCTATACGTTGCAGGCTCGGCTTTCCAACGGGCGGATCGCCGATTGTCTCCTGAAACTACCCAATCCGCCCGGTCCAATTGCCGTCGACGCCAAATTTCCCCTGGAAAGCTATCACGCCCTGGCCGTCGCCAAGGAAGACGAGGCGCGCCGTCGCGCCGGGCGCGATTTCGCCGTCGCCATCCTCAAGCATGTGAAAGACATCGCCGACCGTTACGTGGTGCCTGGCGAGACGGCCGAGTCGGCATTGATGTTCGTGCCGTCGGAAGCGATCTATGCCGAGTTGCATGCCAACCATCCCGACGTGGTCCAACGCTCGTTCCGTTCCCGCGTATGGATCGTTTCGCCGACGACGCTGATGGCCACGCTCAATACCGTGCGTGCCGTGCTCAAAGACGTGCGTATGCGCGAACAGGCCGGAGTCATCCAGATCGAAGTGCAAAAGATGATGGAAGACGTGCTCCGCCTCGATCAGCGGGTCGACAACCTGCAGCGCCACTTCGGCCTGGCCGAACGCGACCTGCGCGACATCCGCACCTCGGCAGAACGGATCGGCAAGCGCGGCGAACGGATCGAAGCCGTTCAGATCAGCGATGACGACACACCCGCCGTGGTGGCGCCCCTGCGCGAAATTGCCGAATCCTAATGCACTATTTGGAAGAAAAGAGGTATAGTATATTAAATCGTAACTGCCCAGGTTATTTCCCCGCACCGTGATTTTTAGCGGATTTTTCTGGACGGGGGAACCGGTTTCCGATTCAAGCATCAGATGGTCGCTGAATCGCCAGATGTCCCATCCCGTGAAGAACTGATCGCGCTGGTTCAGGCGCAGG
>CAMCUA010000134.1 GCA_945878455.1 Asaia bogorensis
AACCCGGGGTTCGAGGTTTTCGCCGGGGCCGATCCCGCCTTCTTGCCGCTGCTGCGCGATGGTGGCGTCGGATGCATCACTGCGGCCTGCAATCTCATGCCCGATGTCCTGGCCAAGATTTACGCCCATCGCGACAGCGCGGTCGCCGAGGCACCCCACGCCACCGCCCTCAAAGTTCGCGAAGTGGTCGCCAAGCACGGCGGCATTCCGGCGATTCGCGGCCTGATGGCCCGCCATGCTCGCAACAAACAATGGCTTAGGCCGCGCCCGCCGCTGTCGGCACCTTCAGATGTCAATCTGAAGCAGCTTTATGCCGACATGGACGCCACCGGCTACAAAATGCCCGCGCTCTGATGCCCAGAGGGGACGCATCCAAGCCGGCGAAGCGCCGGGAACGGTGCCTCACTCTCGATATCGATGGGCGTGCGGTGCCGTTGCGCATGATCCGCCATCCCCAGGCGCGCCGCTTGATTCTGCGGCTCGATCCGCACGCCGGTGGGGTCACCGTTACCCTGCCACCGTGGGCGGGGTGGTCCGAAGCCACCGACATGGCCGAGCGCGAACGCGACTGGATCGGCAGCCGCGTCCGTGAATTTCCGACACGTCAGCCTTTTATCGACGGAGCCAGCGTTCCCGTCTTCGGCGAGGTGCATCGCATCCGCCACATCGGCGGCCGGGGGGCGCCGGTGCGCCGAACCGAAGGCGAGCTTCTGGTCAGTGGCGAGGCCGAACATCTCGCCCGCCGCCTGTCCGACTGGCTCATTGCGTTGGCGCGCGCCGAAATCGAACCGCTGGCCCATGCCAAGGCTGCCATCGCCGGCCGTAAGGTAAGCCGTGTCACCATCCGCGACACGCGGACCCGTTGGGGTTCTTGCGCCATCGGCGGCGGGCTGTCGTTTTGCTGGCGGCTGATCCTGGCACCACGCTGGGTGCTCGATTATGTGGTCGCTCACGAAGTCGCCCATTTACGCCATCACGATCACAGCCGGGCTTTCTGGGCAATGACAGCGCGCCTGACCCAGCAGGTGGAATCGCCGCGCGAATGGTTGCGCCGGCATGGGCCGGGCCTGCATCGTTACGGTTGACCGTCGAATCGCTACCGGCGCAAGGATCGGATAGAATGCACCTGCCGTAAGGTGCATACCGGAGCTTCCATCGCTGGAGGACGGATCGTCATGGACGATGTACGGCAGGATGCCACGGGCGGCGTCTCGGCGCGGCAAATGGACATGGTGCGCCAAGTCTGCCAGATCATCGACGCCAACCCTGACGGCATCCCGACCCTTGCCGAGTTGAGCGCCCAATTCGGTGGCAGCCCGCACCACCTGCAACGTCTCTTCACCGGTGTCATGGGGATATCGCCGCGCCAGTATGCGGAGGCCCGTCGCCTGGAGCGCTTCAAGTTGGCGGTTAAGGAAGGCGAAAACATCGGCAGTGCCCTCTATGGGGCGGGATATGGCTCGACCAGCCGGCTTTACGGAAAGTCGGACGATCACCTGGGTATGACGCCGGCATCCTATGCGCGTGGCGGGGCCGGGGCGCATATCATCTTTGCCGTGGTGCCGTGCAGCTTGGGCCGGTTGCTGGTGGCGGCCACCCTGCGTGGTATTTGCGCGGTCAGCCTGGGCGACGACGTCGTCGTCCTCGAGGCGGCGCTGCGGCAGGACTATCCGGCAGCCGCCATATAGCGCGACGATGGGGCCCTGGCCGAGTGGATTGGGGTCATTTTGGAAATTATCTCCGGCTGCGAACCGCCGGTGGCACTACCGCTCGATGTTCGCGCCACCGCCTTCCAATGGCAGGTATGGCAGCGCCTGCGTGCCATTCCAAAGGGCCAAACTGCGACCTATGGCGAAATTGCTGCCGAGATCGGCCGGCCCAAGGGGGCGCGTGCCGTCGGCCGCGCCTGCGCCACCAATCCAGTATCTCTCCTGGTGCCCTGTCATCGCGCCGTCGGAGGAGACGGACGAATGACCGGTTATCGCTGGGGGCTCGAACGCAAGAAGGCCCTGCTCGACCGGGAACGCTTGTAACCCGCATGCCGACACGCCTTCAACAGGCTCGGCGATTCGGGCTAACGGAAAAGCGGGCTCAGGTTTTGACGGAACGGCGGAACAGCCTGCGGTCGAGCAGGGCCGAGACCGAAAGCGTGATCATCCGATGCCGATCGTCGGCGCGAATAAGTCGCACGTGCACCGGAAAGTCCGATCGTTCAAGAATGGTTTCGGCTACCCAAACGAAATTGGTGTTGTCCAACTTGATGAAGCGGTCGCCTGGCTGAATGGGAGGGGCAGGCATGCCCACGGATGCTCCTGGTCTGAAGGGAAGGGCCCTCGGTAGGGGCTATGTTGTCACTCAGCCAATACAGGCAATTGCGTCGTTCCGCAACTGCCGCTGTAGCAAGGTCAGCGTATTGGCGGGCAACCGGCCGTTGCCGCGGTGCCGCAGTACCGCTTTCGGCAATTCGTCGTCACATGCCAAATGACGTTCAGGTGTCACCCAGCCACTTGGCCCGCCGATTCGCTGTGTTTGACAAGACAGGTCGGCATATCGTCCCACCGCTATGGTCGCGGGCGTTGCTATCGCCCTCTGTCGCGGGCAGGTTGGTCGCCGCCTCGTTCACGACCCGCCTCATCCTGCCAATCTTTGGGGAGCATGCGATGGTAAATCTGCCGGTTACGTCGATGTTTGCGGCGATCTTTGCCATCGCCTTGGTTGGTTTATCCCTTTGGGTCACGCTGCGCCGCATCGCCGTCAAGGCAGATATCGGCGACGGGGCGGATGGCGTTTTGCACACCCGTATCCGCGTCCAGGGGAACTTCATCGAATACGTTCCGCTGGCCGTGATATGCTTGGCGCTGGTCGAAGGTGCCGGGGCGCCGGCCGGGCTCGTCTGGGGGTTGGGCGGCGCGCTGGCCGCTGGGCGGGTTCTGCACGCCACTGGGATGTTTGTCGCGTCGATTCCGCTGCGCGTGGTGGGTATGATCCTGACCTATGGCACGCTGCTTGCCGCAGCACGGCACCTGGCCATGAACGTACTCGGACTGTGACCTTGCCGATCTGCCTGCCAGGCGATAGAGGATAGTGGCACCCTCGATATGCTGCCACGGACCGCTGGATACCTATGCTGACCATACCGAAGCTCGATGCAATCCAAATCGACCACTATCACGACAAGGGTTACGACGTGCTGCCTGGCGCTTTTCCTCCGGCTGAGGTCAAGCTGTTGGATCGTTGGTCGCATGAATTGCTCGGCATGCCGGAAGCGCCGGGACGCCACTGGGTCTATTGGGAAAAAAGCCTGAAGAACCCCGGCCAAAAAATCGTCAGCCGCATCGAAAACATTGCCCCATTCCACACTGGCTTCTGCGAACTGGCCGATGTGCTGAAGGGCGTTTGCGCTCAGGTCTTCGGCGAACCCGCCGTGCTGTTCAAGGAAAAGATCAATTTCAAGATGCCGGGGGGCGACGGCTTTAAGCCGCATCAGGATTCGCAGGCCGGCTGGGGACGTTACGCATCGCGCTTCTGTAGCGTCCTGGTCTGCATCGACGATGCCACCGTCGAAAACGGTTGCTTGCAGATTGTTGCCGGGCACCATCAGGGGACACGCTACAGCGAATGGGCGCCGTTGACGGACGAAGACATGGCCGGCATGGAACTCATTGCCTGCCCGACCCGTCGCGGCGATATCATCTTGTTCGATTCCTACACGCCGCACGCCTCGGAACCGAACATGACGGACAAGGTGCGGCGCATCTATTTCGCCACCTACAACCGGTTGTCCGAAGGCGATCACCTGGCGGCCTACTACGCCGACAAGCACAGGAATTATCCGCCCGATATCGAGCGCGAAGCGGACAAGGAATACGTCTTCCGGGTCTGAACCCGACTCGCCTTACATCGGTGTGGCTGTTGGTGTCTCAATCTGCGGCAGGATCATGTCGCGTGCGCGGCCGACGTCGCCCGGAAAATCGATCTCGATCCATGGCAGGCCGGTAACGTCTTCCCAACCGAATTTACCGCCCTTGCCGTTCAACATGATCTCGCGAATGGCTTCTTCCATCGGCTTGTCGGCGCCGGGACCGGCGACGAAGTCCTGCATGGCGGCGACCAGGGCGCGCGCCGCCTTGGGCGACAGCTTGAGGAAACCTGGCCATTCGCCCATGAAATCGGCCTTGATGTCGCCGATGGCCTTACGGAATTCGACCGGCTTGCCGTCGCGGATGCACAGCTTGACCGGCTCCTCGCCGGCTTCGAAATCCCGGTCGAGCAGCATGCAGGTCTCGTGCGGCGAGGCGATCAGCCGTTCGATCAGCCCGCGATGATACAGCACGTCGGCGTCCATGCACAGACAGCTATCGCCATCGAGCAACGTCTGGCGAGCGTACCACAGCGAGACCACCGAGCCGCGCCGGTAATCGGGATTCAGTACGGGGCGAACGAAATCTGTGGCACCGATGCGCGCCACCTCGGCCAGCAAGGTGTCGGCGCGAAAGCCGGTCACCAACACCAGTTCCTTAACGCCGCATGCGCGCAGGATGTCCACGTGGCGCTCGATCAGGCTCTTGCCGCCGAAGCGCAGCAGCGACTTGTGCGGATGGTCGTCGTCCTGACCGTAAAGCCGGCTGCCCAGGCCGGCGGCCAACATGATCGCTTTCATCGCCGCGCTCCTCCGGCCATGGCCGGTGCCTTGAGGGAGACACCCATCTCGCCCAGAGTCTTTTCGACGGCCATCAGCACATCTCGCATGTCGTCGGGATATAGATCGCCGATGCAACCCATGCGGAAGCTGTCGACCTTCGTCAGCTTGCCCGGGTAGATCACGTATCCCCTCTGCTTCAGCCCTTCGTAGAAGCGGCCGAAATCAAAGCCTGGCACCCGCGGCATCAGGAAGGTGACGATGATCGGTGCCTGCAACGCGGCTGGCAGTAACGGCTCGAACCCGATCCGGCGCATGCCAGCGATCAGCACCTGGCAATTCTCCTCATAGCGCCGCCGCCGCCCGTCGACGCCGCCTTCGGCGGCGTGTTCCGCCAAGGCCTGCTGCAAGGCGGCCATGACGTGGGTCGGCGGCGTGAATCGCCACTGCCCGTCCTTCTCCATGGCCCGCCATTGGGCGTAGAGGTCAAGACTGACCGACGGCGCCCGTCCCGCCGTCTCGGCCAGCGCCGTCTCGCGGCATAGCACGAAGGCGAGACCCGGCACGCCCTGCAAACATTTATTGGCCGACGAGGCGAGGCCATCGAAGGGCAGGTGGGCCGCATCGACCGGCAGCGCCCCGAAACCGCTCATCGAATCGACCAAAAGCCGGCGGCCCGCCTCGGCGACGACGGCAGCGACCGCGGCGAGCGGGTTGACGATCCCGGCGGTGGTTTCGCAATGGATCATCGCCACGTGCCCAATCGCCAGATCGGCGGCCAACCGCCGGCGCACCTCCGCCGGATCGGGTGGTTCGTGCTCGGCGGTCTCATAGCTCACGACGTCGCGGCCCATGGCCTTGCAGATGGCGACCATCCGCTGGCCGTAAGCGCCGTTGGCCAGCACCAGCACCCGCCCATCGCGCGGCACGAATGTGCCGAGCATGGCTTCGACCGCGAACGTGCCGCTGCCCTGGATCGGCACGGTGACCAGCCGGCCTTGCCCATTGGCCAGTTCGACCAGCCGGTCGCGCACACCCCGGTTCATGGCAATGAAAGTTTCGTCGCGCGAGCCCCAGTCGTGCAGCATCGCGGCCTTGACCGTGGCCGACGTGGTCAACGGGCCGGGTGTCAGCAGCAACGGATCGGTGCGCGGCATGGCGGCTCTCCCCAGTGGCCTGCTTATCCCCGAAGTTCGCTGCATCTTGCGGCGAACTTCGGGGATAAGCAGGCCACTGATTTTAAAAGTGACGTGTCCCGAACCATTTCCAAAATTCATGTTTTGAATTTTGGAATCGGGACACTAGTGAACGGCCAGGAAGCCGCGGAAACGCTGCGCGATCTCCTGGGGCGATACCGTCGGGCGTCCCAGTTTGTTGATGGTGCCGGGCACTACCTTGAGGTGGATCAGGCGTGGCCCCGGCATCGCCAAGGCCCGCTGCAAGGCTTGGGCAAATCCGGTGACGCTGTCGGCGACGGCGGTGTAGCGATAGCCGCAGGCCTTGGCCACGGCGGGAAAATCGACGCCCGGTGATACTGTTGCCTGACCGCCGGTCGATTCATAGGCGCCGTTGTCGACCACGATGTGCAGCAGGTTGCCCGGCTGGTGGGCTCCGATGGTCGCCATGTTGCCCATCTTCATCAGGGCCGCGCCGTCGCCGTCGACGACCACCACCGGGCGCACGACGTTCAACGCCACGCCCAGCCCCATGGCGCTGGCCCCGCCCATCGAACCGACCTGATAGATGTGCTGCGGCCGGTCATCCAGGGTGAACAACTCGCGCCCGCAAAATCCCGTGGTGGCGATGACGGCGGCCTCCGCCGGCAGCTCGGCGAGCAGGCGTTCCAGGGCGTCGATGCGCCGGGGCTGCATATTGCCGGAAAGAAACGCCTCGCCGATGCATGGCCCGCGTGGCGGCAGCGGCGGCTCGTCCAAGGTGGAGTCGGCAACGCTACCCTTGGCCATGATGAAGGCATAGGGCAGGCGGTCGCGCTCCATCGTCTGCGCCGCCTCTTCCAGGGCGGGGCCGAGGTCGGCGGTATTCTGCGGGAATGGCTTGTGCGGAATCCGCATAACGTCAAGTACCTGGCCGGTGATCTCGCCCATTAGCTCGTGTTGCGGCTCATCCTTCAAACCCGGCTGACCGCGCCAGGTGACGATCAACAGGGTCGGGATGCGAAACGGCCAATTGAGCGAGGTTAGCGGATTGACCGTATTGCCCAGCCCAGAATTCTGGCACATGACGGCGGTGCCGCGCCCGGACAGCCAAGCACCCGCCGCGATGGCCACCGCCTCGCCTTCGCTGGTGGCACCGACATAGCGGGTATTTGCATCGCTGATCACCCCGTTGATCAGCGGCGTCAGGAAGCTGCACGGCACACCGGTGAAAAAGCTCAGTGAATGGCGCCGTGCCGCGTCCAGAAACTCCTTCGCCTGGATCATGTCTGCGTCACGCGACGTTGCGCGCTTGCGCCAGGTCGAAGGCGTCGTTTACGTCCAGCCAGTTGCCGGTGATATAGACGACCGCCAGCTTCTCGCCCGCGGCAATCATGCGGTTCAGCACGTCGGGAATACTGGCCTTGGCCAAGGTGCCGTCGGCGGCCATGGAATCCAGCATGGCGCGGACCCGTGCGGCTCCTGCTGCTGAAAGTTTCATCAGTCCGACCCAGCGGCCGTTGCCCTTTTTCACGTTGGCGCCAATGGCCGTTAGCGTCACCGGTGTGTCGTCGAGGAAATCGGCAGTAAAGGGGACGTTACAGGCCGCCAGGTCCGTGCTGCTTTCGGCGGCCTTGTTGTCGTCCCGGGCACCGGCGGCATCGACGATGACCGCGATGTCGGCGTCTTTTTCCATCAGCATGGACAGGATGAAAGGCCGATAGACGATGTCGCCATAGGCAACGATGCAGTCCGATGACAGCGCCGTGCCGGCCAACGCCAGAGAAGCCGCCTCGCCCGTTTCCGCGTGCTTCGCATTGCGGACCTTGGCGACGTCGGCGACGATGACGGCGGCGTCTTTATAGCCAGTGACAACGGTGAAATCGCGGATGCCATGGGTGCGCAAGGCCTCGACCTGGCGCTGCAGGATGCTGGTGCCTCGCACGTCCAACATGCACTTCGGCTTGTCCTTGGTCAGGTCGGCCAGCGCCGAGCCGCGGGTCGCGGCCAGCAGCACGGCGTGCGGCGCCTTGGGCTTTGCCAGATAGCGATCCTCGGACCGTTCCAGTTCCTCGTTCCCGGCCAGCTTGAAGACATCGCCCAGGATGGCGACTTCGTCTTCCAGGGTGATCAAGGTCTGCTCTGCGTAAAGGCGGCGTGAAATATCGCGCATCGCCTTGATCGCTGCCCGCACGTTGTGGTTGGCCCAGATCAGCAGCGAGACGTTGACATCACGGAATCGCTCGGTCGGTGTCGCGTAATAGGTTGTCGGCACGATGACAACCGGACAACGGTTGCCCCATTCCCGGCAGAAGGTCAGGATTTCATCGCCGGATTTCTTTTTCGAATGGATCAGGATCGCATCGGCGCCGGCCTGATGATAAGCCTCGGCCCGGCGCAATGCTTCTTCGATCGGCCAGCCCGAGATCAGCGCCTCGGTCCGCGCCACGATGGAAAAATTGGAATCGGTCTGGCAGTCCTTACCGGCCTTGATCTTGCCGCAGAATTCCTCGATGTCGGCCAACGGCTGGTTGCTGCCCAGGAATGAGTTGGTCTTCGGGAACAGCTTGTCTTCGATGCAGACTCCGGCAATGTCGCGCTGGCACAGCTTAGTGACCAGGCGTCGGAAATTGTTGAAATTGCCATAGCCGGTATCGCCGTCGACCAGGATCGGAATGGTCGTCGCATCGGCCATGAACTCCAGCACTTCCAGAACCTGGGTCCACGAAGCCTCGTTGCTGTCGCGCACGCCAAGGGCTGCCGAAATCGACAGTCCCGACGCCCAAATGCCTTCAAAACCGGCTTCCTCGACGATCTTCCCGGAAAGCCCGTTATGCGCTTCCATGATGAATCGCAGGTCGGGGGACAAAAGCATGTCCCGCAGACGCTGGCTTTTCGACACTGTTGCGGCGCCGGCGACCGATGTCGCGCGGATGGCTTTCTTGTTGTCTACGACGGTCATGCTGGAAACGGCCTCCAAATCTCTGTTTCGAGGTACGTGGGCTGTGCGACCGAAGCGCCGGCATCCTGGGCGTCTGACACGAAAGGACACAAAGGGGATCGGCTGCCCCGGCAACCTCGCTTACCCTGGCAAAAGCGACCCCTTGTAGGACATTTGTAAGAAGTTTGTAAAATATATGGTAACTGCCCAGGTTATTTCCCCGCACCGTGATTTTTAGCGGATTTTTCTGGACGGGGGAACCGGTTTCCGATTCAAGCATCAGATGGTCGCTGAATCGCCAGATGTCCCATCCCGTGAAGAACTGATCGCGCTGGTTCAGGCGC
>CAMCUA010000135.1 GCA_945878455.1 Asaia bogorensis
CTATGCCAGCAGCACAACCCACGCGCTTGCTCCACCCCTTGCCATGGGCGAAAGGCCGAGCTGGCATGTCATGTTCATCGACGATGAACCCGCGTTGGTGACGCTGGGAGAACAACAGTTCAGAAATGCCGGATACACCGTTCTAGGTCTGAGCAATCCGCAAACCGCCTTGCACCACTTCCGCGCCCAGCCGGATGCCTGGGACCTGATCGTGACGGATCAAACCATGCCGGGGATGACCGGCATCGACCTGGCAAAGAAAATGCTGGAGCTGCGGCCCACCATGCCCATCATCTTGTGCACGGGCTATACAGAACCGCTCAACGACGACAGCATCACGCGCATGGGCATTCGCGCATTGCTGATGAAGCCGACGCGCCGCGAGGAACTGCTGGACACGGCCGAACGGGTTATGGCCTGACCGCCGTTTACCGTACCGGTTATTTCGATTTCGACAAGCGACCCGCGCGGTGTAAGTTATTGTCGTAGAAACCTCTCATCAGCCGGAGGATGGTCATGGAAGTTGTACCGACCGGAACAGGCGTGGGCGCGGAAATCCGCGGTATCGACATTCGCCAGCCGCAGCCGGCGGCGACGATCACCGACATTCTCGCCGCCTGGCTGGAACACCAGGTGTTCATCGTGCGCCGCCAGCCGATGACCCATCAGCAGCATTTGGACTTCACCCGGCATTTCGGCGAGCTGGAACTGACCGGCTACAATCTGTTCACGGCGAACTACACGAAAGACAGGGTCGGCAACTTCGATCCGACCATCCCGCCGGAGATGTCGATCATTTCCAATATCGTCATCGACGGCAAACCGATCGGCAGCCTGGGTTACGGCGAGGCGCTGTGGCACACCGACAGTTCGCTGGTGGAATGCCCGCCGGCGGGTGGGTTTCTACGTTCCGTCGAAGTGCCGCCTGCCGGCGGCTCCACCCATTTCATGGACATGTACGAGGTTCTCGACAGACTGCCCGACCGCCTGCGCCAGCAGATCGAGGGGCGCAAGATCCTGCACCCGGCCTCGCACACCAGCGCCGGGGAGCCGCGCAAGGGCTTCGAGCATGTGGACGACATCACCAAGCTGCCCGGTACCCAACATCCGATCGTGCGCACCCACCCCGGCACCGGCCGCCAGGCGCTGTACCTGGGACGGCGCAAGAATTCGTCCATCGTCGACATGGCGCTGGAAGAAAGCGAGATGCTGCTCGACACCCTGTGGGCACACGCGGTCAAGCACGGGCCGGTCTATCAGCACGATTGGACGGTGGGCGACCTGGTGGTCTGGGACAACCGCTGCGTCATGCACCGGCGCGATGCGTTCGACCCCAATGCGCGCCGGCTTATGCACCGCACCAACATCAAGGGCGAGCGGCCGTTTTAACGTCAGGGCTGTCTAAACGTCAAGGCTGGGAAATCGTGATGCGGTGACCGGAGCGCCGGTGCGGGAAGTAATCCCACACGGCGTAGTGATGGGCGCAACGGTTGTCCCAGAAGGCGACCGAGCCGACCTGCCATTTGAAGCGGCATTGGAAATCCGGCGCGGCGGCATGACGAAAGAGCATCTCCAGCAGCGCATCGCTTTCGTGCGTCGCCAACTGGACGATGTGCGACGTGAACATGCGGTTGACGAACAAGACCTTGCGCCCGGTGTCCGGATGGACGCGGACGACGGGATGTTCGTGACGCGGCACCTGCATGCCGGGGGGATTCGGCCGGCCCTTGCCCAGGTAGACCCGCGCGCCGTCGTGGACGGCGGTCAAATCGGCAAGAAACGCCTTCATGGAATCCGATAAGGCATCGTAGGCGGCATACATGCTGGCAAACAGCGTGTCGCCGCCGCCGTTGGCCGGCACTTCATGCATATAGAGCATCGAGCCCAGCGGCGGCAGCGGATCGGCAGAGGTATCGGAATGCCACATGTCGCCCGATACATGGGTCGAGGTTTCGTCGGCCTTGATGCCGAGGACTTCGGGATCGCCGTTCACCGGGAAACGCGGGTTAGGCACACGGTGCAGCTGGCCGAAGCGCCGGCCGGAACTTTTTTGCTGTTCGACCGTCATCTTTTGATCGCGAAAAAAAATCACCTGGTTTTCCAGGAAGGCCGTGCGGATTTCGTCGAACTGGTGGTTGCCGATGTCTCCGCCGAGATCGACCCCGAATATTTCCGCACCGATCGTGGGCGTCAGCTTGCGTATCTCGATGGACCGATCGGTCATGACGGCTTTCCCTTGCGCGCTGCGGGAGTGGAGATCGACACCCAGCCGGGACCGCAGCCCCGGCCGGGCGCCTTGACGTACCTTATTTGAACTTAATTTCCTCGATGCGCAACTCGGAGCCGCTGGTGACATCGGGTACGAAGGCGATGCGCGATCCCACCCGGGCGTAGGCCACCATGTGGTAGAGCCAGATGCTGGGCGAGATGTCTTCGTACAACTGACGGAACAGCTCGCGGAAGCCTTCGGCGCGCGCCTGGCCTTCGAGGCCGCCGACCCGGTCGATTTCCTTGTCGAACGCCGGGTCGCAGAACATCGAGGTCGCGCCCGAGCAGGTGTATTTGTAGAAAATCGAGAAGATCGGATCGCCGGAATTGTTGTCGTGCTGCGACATCAAGAGTGTCGGACCGCGGCCTTCTTCGTAGGGTTTGTTGTGGATGCGGCTGTATTCGGCGGGTTCGGCATTCATGAACTTGATGTTCAAACCGACCGCCTTGTACATGGCCATCAAGGCTTCGGCCAATTCGGTCGCCTGCGGAAAATAGGCCGGATTGTTGATCAAGAGGATTTCGTTTTCGACCGGCACCTTATCGGCCTTGGCGGCGGCGATCAGCTGTTTGGCCTTGGCCGGATCGTAAGGAATGATCTTCTTGTCGATCTCGTGGTTATGGCCGGGAATGGCCGGTATGATGATCTGCGTCGAATGCAGGAAATCCTTCGACAGGATATTGAGGCGGATAGATTCACGATCCACGGCGAAATTCATCGCCTGGCGGACCCGCTTGTCGTTCAAGGGCGCGCGATCCATGTCGAGGCGACCGAAGGTCGTTTCGGAATTCAGATAGGCGTGGTCCGACTTCGGATTCTTCGCTTCCTGCACGGCAATGAAGGGCGTGTAATCGGCTTCGCCGATTTCCACCATGGCGGCGCGCACCGAAGATTCGCTACGCCAGATGTGGCGCACGCCTTCGATCGCCGGCTTGGTTCCCCAATACTTTTCATTGCGCCGCAAGACGATTTCCTGACCGGCGCGCCACGAATCGAACACGTAGGGGCCGGTGCCGACCGGGGCCAGGGTCAGTTCCTCCAACGCCGCATTGGGTCCACCGATGGTCATGGTGGCCAGCCGCGTCGGCAGGATGGGATCGGGCTTGTCGGTGGCGATCTGCAGGGTTGTCGCATCGAGCGCGGTTAGCTCAAACTTGAGGCCGGAGAAATACTGGGTGCGCACGTTGCAGACGATCTTGGACGGCGTGCGCAGGGTGCGATCCATGGACTTCTTCGCCGTTTCCGCATTGAACGGCGTGCCATCGTGGAAGCTGACGCCCTCGCGCAACTTAAAGACCCAGGTGTTGGGGTCCTTGCGTTGCCAGGACGTCGCCAGACGCGGTTTGAGCGAACCGTCTTCCGGCATCTTTTGCACCAGGGTTTCGACGACATTCTGTTTGAGAATGCGACCCTGGTAGGTACGGGTGGAATTGCAGGGTTCGAGGTCCGGCGGTTCGGCCTGGCCGACCACCGTAATCCACTTCTCCGCCGGCTTGGTTTGCGCGCCGGCTTGCTGCGGCAGGGCCGCCAAAAGACCGATTGCCACGGCAGCCGTCAGCAAACGCCCGCCGCAAAGCCCGGAATATTCGTTCATTGTTGCCTCCCCAAACGAGTTCCTATGTGACAAAACGATATGGAGCCTTCCTGATCGGAACAACTTTAGGCAGTAAGTGCCAACCGCGTCCACTGGCTGCTACGCCGCGCCTGCGACCGGTCCGAGCCTTGGGTTGCACCTTGCACGGTTTCCGGGGAATATTGAGCCGGTAGGCTATCGATTACTTTCGGTGCGGCATAACACAGCTGGAAGGGAAGCGAGCATGCTTGACGGACCGTTCGACGCCATCGAGCGTTTGGTGGAGCCAGGCCGCGTCAGCCGGCGGGTCTATACCGATCCGCAAATTTTCGAGTTGGAGATGCAGCGCCTGTTCGGACGCTGTTGGTTGTTCGTCGGACACGACAGCCAGGTGCCGAACCCGGGCGACTACATCACCACCGAACTGGCCCGCCAGCCCGTCATCATGATCCGCCATCGCGACAACACGGTGCGCGTGCTGCTCAACCGCTGCACCCATCGCGGCGCCAAGGTATTGAACGAGCGCAGCGGCAATGCCCCGCGCATGTCGTGCCTGTATCACGGCTGGACCTACGACAGCGACGGCAAGCTCATTGGCGTGCCGGTGGCCGAGGGCTGTACCGCCAGTTTCGATGCGAAGGATTTCGGCCTGGCGGAAGTGCCGCGGCTGGACAGCTATCGCGGGTTCGTTTTCGCCAGCCTGTCGCCCACCGGCATCGGCTTCGAAGAGCATCTGGGCGGCATGAAAGCCAATATCGACGATCTGGTCGACCGCGCCCCCGAAGGCCGGTTGGCGCTGGACGCCGGCGTGCATCGCTACACCTTCCGCGGCAATTGGAAGCTGCAGGTGGAAAACATCCTGGACAGTTATCACGTGCCGTTCGGCCATGCTTCGACCGTCACCAAGGATGGCAACCAATTCGCCCGCCGCGATGGCGACCAGCTTGGCGCGAAAGTCGTGGAAAAGGACAAGACGGCGGCGGATTGGAAGATCCGGCGCAGCTATGACATGGGCCACGGGCACGGTTGGACGAGCAATACCAAGCTCGACGACGACAAACGCTCGAGCCCGATCTATGACGCCTATGTCAAGTTGCTGGCCGACAAGGTCGGAGCGGAACGCGCCCGCGATATTCTAAAGCCGAAGCTGCACAACTCGTTGATCTATCCCAACGTCTCGATCATGGGATTGAACATCCATGTCCGCGTGGTCAAGCCGATCGCCGTCGACCTGACCGAGGTTAATGTTTATCCGGTCCGCCTGATGGGCGCCCCCGATGCCTTGAACGCCGCCAATATCCGGCTGCTGAACGTGACCCATTCGGCGGCGTCGTTCGTGCAGACCGACGACGCCGAATCGTTCACGCGCACGCAAGTCGGGCTGCAAAGCCAATTGACGGAATGGGTCGACATATCCCGCGGCCTTGGCGCCGAGGATCACGATCCGGAGGTCAACGCACCGCGCGGCAAGGCCACCGATGAACTGGTTGTGCGCGGCCAGTATCGGGCCTGGCTCGACCACATGCGCGTGGCCGTGTGATGACCGTGACCGACATGGACGTGATGACGCGCGCGCCCGAGCTGGCCTTTGCGCCGAGCGATATCGAGCTGTTTTTGCATCGCGAGGCCAGACTGTTGGACGAACGGCGGTTCCGGGAATGGATGGGTCTGTTCACCGACGACGGCATCTATTGGGTGCCGGCGGTGCCGGGACAGAAAAGCCCATTGGATCATGTGTCGCTGTTTTTCGACGACCGCACCCACATGAAGACACGCGTCGCCCGGCTGGAGCATCCGAAGATTCACGTGCAGACGCCGCCGTCGCGCACTGTCCATCAAATCGGCCGCGCCATGCTGCAAGAGCCGTGGAACAGCGGCGGCGAGTGCCTGGTCGCCTCGACGGTCATCATGATCGAATATCGGCTGGATCATCAGCGCCTGTTCGGCGGTCATCAGCAGCATCGCCTGCGGCGGGTGGGGGCGGACTTCCAAATCGTCCAGAAGCGGGTTGACCTGGTGAATTGCGACGCCGCCTTTGGCCCCATGGCTGTGCCCATTTGAACGGCCCGGCCAAACGTCCGAGGCGCCCATGACCGCAAGTACCGTCGTTGGCGGCGCCATGCTGCCGCACGCGCCGCAATTCTTCACCATGCCAGACACCGAGGACAAACAGGTGATCCAGGCCGTGCGCGACGTCGCCGCCACCATCGGCGAGCGTTTGCGGGCGTTGAATCCCGACCTGTGGATCATCTTTTCCAACGATCACGCCGAGCAATTCTTTCACCACGCCGCGCCACCCTTTACGGTGCACGTCGGCGGCGAGGCATCGGGGCAGTTCGCCGGCCGCGATTTTCATTGGCAGGTGCCGGGCGAGATCGGCAGCGCTCTGGTCCGCAACCTGTACAGCCAGAACTTCGATCCGGCCTTCACCAGCACGGCGAAGATCGATTACGCCATCGGCATTCCGCTAACCCATCTCGGCGTCACCGCGCCGGTGCTGCCGATCTATGTCAACGCCTATCTGCCGCCGCAGCCGTCGATGGAGCGCTGCTATGGCTTCGGCCAGGCGGTGGCGCGGGCGGTCACGGCCATGGGATTGCGCACCGTCGTGCTCGCCAGCGGCGGCATGTCGCACTTCCCCGGCACCGACCGCTACGGCAGTCCGGAATTGGCCTGGGACCTGGAACTTTTGAAGCAGATCGGCGAGGGCCGCTTGAAGAGCCTGATCGGCTTCAGCGCCGAGGAATTGGACAGGACCGGCAATATCGAGCTGCGCTGCTGGGCCTGCGCCGCCGGTGCCCTGGGCGAGCATCGTCCCGATGTCGTATCGATGAATCCGAGCTGGCACCACAACTATGCCTCGCTCGGCTGGTTCGACCTGAAGCCAGCCAACGACACGCCGCACTATCCATCGATCAAGCCGGAACTGGTGCAGCTTGTCGCCGCCCTGCATGGCCTGGCGCATCAAGCCTCAGAGCGCGAAGCGTGGCTGGCCGATCCAGGCGGCTTGGCCGACCGCTTCCGCCTGCCGCCCGAACAGCGGGGGGCGCTGATCGCCCTGGACGTGCCGCGCCTGGTGGCGATGGGGGTCCATCCCCTGGTACCGTTCCTGGCCAACATGCAGGTGGAGCGGCTGCGCAAGGACAGAAAGGTGCCGTAGCGATGAGCCAAGCCACCGACAACCCGCCGGCGATCACGGCGGAATTGCGCCAGCTGATGGCGGAGATCGGGCCGCGTTGGCTGCAAAACACCGCCGGTCATGTGGGCCAGATGAACGAAGCGTTCAGCCTGCTGCACCGGGCCAGCCCGCGCGCCAAGCTTGACGAAAGGCGCGACATCGCCTTCGGTGCCCACCCACGCCAGGCGTTGGACGTTTATCTGCCGACAACGGCGGGAAGCGGTCGCGCGGCGGTGGTCTTCGTCCACGGCGGCGCTTTTACCGAGGGACAGCGCAACCGCACCGACGAAATCTATGGCAACGTTTCGCGTTATTTTGCGCGCCACGGCATCGTCGGCGTGAACACCGGCTATCGGCTGGCCAACGACGCCCCCTTCCCCGAAGCGACGCACGATATCGCCGCTGCCGTCGCCTGGACCCGCGCCCACGCGGCCGAATACGGCATCGACCCGGCGCGCATTTTCCTGATGGGGCACTCGGCCGGCGGCGCGCATGTGGCGAGCTATGCCTTCGACAAGCGCTGGCAGCCGGCTGGGGGCCATGGACTGGCAGGGGTCATCGTCGTCAGCGGCCGGGTGCGTGCTGACAATCTGCCGGAAAACACCAACGCGCGCCGGGTCGAGGCCTATTACGGCACCGATGCCAGCCAGTACGACGCCATGTCCGGTGTGACGCATGTCGCCGCCGACAGTCCGCCAACCTTCGTCGCCTGGTCGCAATACGAGAATGCGCTGATCGACGTGTATTGCACGGAGCTGGTCTGGCGCCTGGGCATCGCCAAACGCCGGGCCCCGCCGACGTGCTATTGCCCGGGACACAATCACACCTCGATCATCGCGCATATCGACACGACAGAGGATGTGCTGGGTGCAGCGCTGCGCCAGTTCATTGCTACCGTCGGTGCGCCGTCGGCTTGATGCTGACCGGAGGATCAAGATCGATAGCGCCACTTTTTCAGTGAGCGGTTCGCATGATGTCGGCAGCGGCGCCTGAGCTTTTCCGCTTCGCTTCGTGGCGGCCCCTATGCAGCCTGGGTTCGCTATAGCCGCGTGCAGCAACCCGCCTTTTCGGCGGGCACTTGCGTTTGGGGTGATGCAATTTGATTTGGTTGCGGGGACACACAACTGTCTTAATCTACTCCTATGCACTCCCAGTCTGGCAACGACTGCAACGGTCTCTTAATCAGCGGGTCCCAGGTTCGAGTCCTGGTGCGCCCACCAAATCCAAAAACAACCCAATTTACCGTAGTCTATGCCAACCTATAATTTGGCGGATTACGGTGCTTTTCTGTCCGAGACAGTCTTTCTTAGGCTATGGTCATCCGAAGATCGTGGGGGTATATATGGGGGTATAGACCTTCACTCGTCTAGATTGATACCCCCAGATATGCTTTCCGACGCCGCAATCCGCAGAGCAAAGCCAGGGGCGAAGGCCCGTCGGCTCCACGATGGCACTGGAACCGGCCTCTACATTGAGATCGCCGTATCGGGTTCGAAGCTATGGCGGCTTAAATATCGCCTCGATGGCAAAGAGAAATTACTCGCCCTTGGGGCGTATCCGGAGGTCGGCATTGGGGAAGCCCGGAGCCGTGCGTTAAACGCTCGCGCTCTCATTGCTCGCGGCATCGAACCCCTTAAGCATCGCGCCGAGCTAAAGGCGGCCGAAGTCGCCAAAGAGACATTCGCCACGGTCGCCGCAGAGTATTTGACAGTGAAGCTGGCCCCGATCCGCTCAGTTTCCTATGTAGACCGTTTGGAAAGCCGATTAAGGCGCGACATCTACCCGTACGTGGGTGAACTTAAGCCCAACGACATAACAGCGGTCGATTTGCTGGCGATATTGCGTCGCGTCGAGGGGCGAGGGGCTGTTGAGACGGCGCATCGCGAGCTACAGTCGATCTCCCAGGTATTCCGGTATGCAATTGCGACGGGACGGGCGACTACCGACCCAACACGCGACCTGCGTGGTGCCCTGGCTCCGGTTAAGAAAAACCATTTCCCGGCACCGCTCGATCCGCACCGTATCGGTCAAATCCTTTTGGCATTTGACA
>CAMCUA010000136.1 GCA_945878455.1 Asaia bogorensis
CGCCGACTTCGCCACCATCCGCGGCTTCCTCTCAACCGCCAGAAAGCAGGGCTGGAACATCATCAAAGCCCTGCGCCAAGACCCAGGCGACCTCGAAAAGGCGCTACGCGCGGCTTGAAATTACAAGGAAACCTGGGCAGTTACAAAATTTCTTATATTGAAACGTCAAAAATTTGACTAACTGAATCTAATGACAGGTCCATATAATCGATTATCAGCGAAGGCATCAAAAAAACCGCCTCGCGAAACAACAAATACCGACAGGAGGGCGACGTGTCGAAGCAAAGTATTGCTTTAAATAAATCCATGGCGATCGCGGCCGTTCTACCGACATTTCTGATGGCGGCCGCGCTTTCCAGCCAGGCATTGGCCCAAGCGGCGCCGAACGATAAATGGGTGACGGTGGTCGTGGCGACCGAGCCGACCGACCTCGACGGCTGCCAGTCGCGCCGGGATTTCCAGGGCCGAGTCGTCAAGCAGAACGTCGTCGAGACCCTGGTCCAGACCGACCCGAAGAACAACTACGCGCTGAGGCCCCGCCTCGCCACGTCGTGGGAGCGGGTGGACGACAGGACCTGGCGCTTCAAGCTGCGCCAGGGTGTGAAGTTCCACGACGGCGCGACCTTCGACGCCAAGGCCGTGCTGAGCTCCATCAAGCGCACGGTGTCGCAGCCCTACTGTTCCGACAAGGCGCTGCTGCAGGGCTTCACCATGGAAGGCACCGCCATCGACGACCACACCATCGAATTCAAAACGTCGCGGCCGGAGCCGGTGCTGCCGCTGCGCCTCTCGGGCGTCTCCATCGTCAGCCCGAACACCGCGCCCGACAAGATCAGCCTGGCGCCGGTCGGCACCGGCCCCTTCGTCTTCGACAAATGGATGGCGGGTCAGCAGATCACGCTGAAGCGCAACGACGCCTATTGGGGCAAGCAGCCGCAGGCGGAGGGCGCGCGCTACCTGTGGCGCGCCGAATCGGCGGTGCGCGCCTCGATGGTCAAGCTCGGCGAGGCCGACATCGCGGTCGAGGTCAACCAGCAGGACAGCATCGAGCGCGAGACCGACCCCGCCCGCATCAAGTCGAAGAGCTTCACCACCGTCAACGGCAGCTTCTTCCTGCGCCTCGACAGCAGCCAGGCGCCGCTCAACGACCGCCGGGTGCGGCTCGCCATGAACCACGCCATCGACGGCACCTCGTTCATCGGCACCGTGCTGCCGAAGGAAGCGAAGCCGGCGACGCAGATCGTCGTGCCCGACATCCCCGGCCACAACTTCGAGATCGACAAGCGCCGCTATGCCTACGACCCCGCCAAGGCCCGCCAGCTCCTCGCCCAGGCCAAGGCCGACGGCGTGCCGGTCGACAAGGAGATCATGCTGTTCAGCTATCCAGTCGTGATGGCGAGCGCCACGGAGCTGATGGAAGCCTACCACGCGCAGTTCAAGGCGGTCGGCCTGAACATGAAGCTGCAGGCGCTGGAAGCCGGCGAATACGCCAAGTACAACACCCGGCCGTTCCCGGACCCCCGCCCCGTCGCCGTGCTGCAGACGCTGCACGACAACATCACCGGCGATCCGCTGCTCAGCCTGACCACCCGCTACACCTGCAAGGGCAACAACTCGGTGTTCTGCGACGACGACATCGAGAAGCGGGTGCAGAAGGCGGCCAGCCTGGAAGGTGCGGCGCGCGCCAAGGATGTCGAGGAGATCTTCCGCATCCTGCACGAGGACATCGTCGCCGACGTCGTGCTCTACCACATGGTCGCCTTCACCCTGGTCAATAACCGGGTCAGGTTCGTGCCCGACCTGACGGTGAGCGCCGAGGTCCGCTTGGAGGAATTCCAGTTCCAGTGACGCCGGGACCCGATAGGAGAGTGTCATGAACGTTATGAACCGCACGCGCGACAACGCACCGAACGAAGACGCGGCGATGAAGATATCCAAGCTGTCGCCGCATGTCGGCGCGGAGGTGACGGGCATCGACCTGCGCCAGCCCATCGACGAGGCGACCCGGCGGCGCCTTTACGACGCGCTGGTCGAGCACATCGCGCTGGTCATCCGCGACCAGGATTTCACCCCGGCCGACTTTCTGGCGGCGGCGAAGCTGTTCGGCGTGCCCGAGCTGGCGACCCGGCAGAAGCAGGTATCGCCGGAGGCTGCGCCGGGGGTCTTCCAGCTCTCCAGCCGCGACATCGACAAGAACGGCGTGCGCAAGCGGACCGGCGGATTCTGGCATACCGACTCGACGCAGCAGCCGTGCCCGCCGAAGTTCACGACGCTTTATCCGGTCGAGCTGCCGAAGGCGGGGACGTTCACGTCGCTGGCCAACATGCGGGTCGGCTACGAGGCGCTGCCCGAGGCTGTGAAGCAGCGCATCGCGACCATGCAGACGGTCAACATCCTGGTCGGCAAGGTGCCGGCCGGCAACCCCGACCTCTACGGCGGCACCAAGGACCTGGCGATCAACCAGCAGGGCATGACGCCGGCCATCCACCCGCTGGTGCGCACCCATCCGGAGGATGGCCACAAGGTGCTCTACTTCAATCCGATCAAGATCGAGAACATCGTCGGCATGAACCCGGAAGACAGCCACGACTATCTCGACCGACTCCTCGAATTGGCCCTGAAGCCCGAGTTCATCTACCATCACGGCTGGAAGCAGGGCGATATGCTGATCTGGGACAATCGCTCGGCGATGCACCGGGCCGGCCACCGGGAAGGCGACGACTACGACGAGAACGATCATCGCACCTTCAACCGGGTCACCCTGAAAGGGCCGTGAGGATCCCGGCAACGGATCGGGTTGCCTGCCCAAAAGCAGCCTATGAAAAACCCCAACATCGTCGATAACAAACTTCTCATCGTCTTCGAAGCCGTGATGCGGGAAAGAAGCCTGACGCGCGCCGCTCAATATTTAGGAACGTCGCAGCCGGCGATCAGTTTCGCCTTGAGGAAGTTGCGCCACATCCTGGACGACACGCTGTTTGTCCGCATCGCCAACGGCGTCAGCCCGACGCCCCGGGCGCTGGAACTATCCGAGCCCATCCATGAACTGCTCAACCAGTACAGGACCGTCTTCGAGCCGGCGGTGTTCTCGCCTGGCAAGGCGCGGCACACGATCCGCATCGCCAGTTCCAATCAGGGCGCCGTTCTGGTGCTGCCCAAGTTGTATGAGCTGCTCCGCGCGCAGGCGCCGGGAATCGCCATTCTGGTCAGACCCGCCCAGCATGAGACCTATATCCAGCAACTGGATGGAAGCGAGATTCACGTCGCCATCGGCATGATGCAGGACATACCGCCGCGCATCCCCCATGTGCGGCTGTTTCAGGACAAGTTCGTCTGCGTCATGCGGGCCGGCCATCCCCTGGCGGGCAGGAAGCTGACCCTCAAGAGCTACGTCGCCGCCGACCACATCGCGATGAGCAACACCAACGAGATCGACTATCTGCTGGACAACGTGCTGGTGCGCCGGGGCATCCGGCGGCGGATCACGATGACCGTCAACCAGTCGCTGATCGGCCCTTTGTATTTGAAGAATACGGACGCGATCATCACCATGCAGTCGAAGACCGTGCGCGACGCCGACGGCTACAAAGGGTTTCACGTTTCCCCGCTGCCCTTCGACATCGGTTCGTTCGACGTCCAGCTGGCCTGGCCGAAGGCATTCGACCAGCACCCCGCCCACATGTGGGTCCGCAAGCAGATCGTCGATATCGCTTCCGAGTTCCAGAAATAGCTGGCGAGTTCCAGAAATAGACGAACACCCATCGAGGAGACCAAGTCCATGAACGAGCTATCCAGGCCGACAAGCGACGTGTCGACGATCGCGGCCGCCTATGAGAACGACGGCTATTTTTTGCCCTATGACGCCGCGAGCGAGCAGGAGGCGGCGGAGCTCAGGGCCGATTTCGAAGCCGCGGAGGCCGAGCTCGCCAACGACCTCTCCCTGCTGTCGATGCTGCGCGGCTATCCGGCACGCCTCCTGCCCAGCTTCGATAGGCTGGTCCGCAACCCTCGCCTGCTGGCGGTGGCGAACAAGCTGCTCGGCCCCGACCTTTTGGTCTGGGGCAGCGGCACGTTCATCAAGGAGCCCAACACCAAAAGCTTCGTCAGCTGGCACCAGGACCTGAACTACTGGGGGCTGAACACCGACCGGGAAGTCACCGCCTGGTTCGCGCTGACGCCGGCCACGGTGGCGAACGGCTGCATGCGCTTCGTGCCGGGCAGCCACAAGAAGAAAAGCGTGCCGCACGCCGACTCCTTCGCGACGGACAACCTGTTGAGCCGGGGCCAGGAAATCGCCGTCGAGGTGGACGAGGCGAGCGCGGTGAATGTCTTGCTGAAGCCGGGCCAGGCTTCGTTCCACCATGGCCACATGTTCCACGCCTCGGGGCCGAACGGCACCGACGACCGGCGCATCGGCGTCGCCATCCGCTACATCGCCACCTCGGTGAAGCAGACGTCGGGCGAGAAGCTCATCCTGTCGCATGTCAGCGGCAAGGACGACTACGGGCATTACCAGATCGCGCCGCCCCCCGCCGGCCGGCTGCTGGCGGAAGACTTCGACCGCATCCGTTACAACAACAAGGCCAAGCGCGACATCCTCTACCAGGGCGTGCAACCCGAACGCATCAAGAAGAACCGGTAGGTCCGGGCGGTTCGATACATCGACCGCGCCGGTCCCGCGCCCAAGGGGAGGGGAGATCGCATGCCAACCGCAAAACTTCTGAAGAAGCACAAGGACGCCGTGCGCCAATGCGACGAAACGCGTCGGGCGGCCATGCAGGCGGGCGATCCCGAGACGATCGGGCCGCTGCTGGCCGACGACTTTCTCTACGTGCACGCCTCGACGGGCATCCCGGAGGACAAGGCCGCCTACCTGGCTCGCCTGGCCACCGGCAAGGCGGGCTATGCGAGCGTGGAGATGCGGGAGGTCGCGTCGCGGTTCCACGGCAATAACGCGCTGCTGACCGGCGTCATCGCGGTCCGCATGACGCGCGACGGCAAACGGCAAGCTCGCTTCTACAGGGCGTCCATGCTGTGGGTTCTCAAGCGGTTGCGCTGGCAGCTTGTCCTCTGGCACAACACACGCATGCCGGATTAGTCTGCATCGCCATGGCGGGAGGGGTCTCCGAATGACGGCAACCGACATCCATCGGCTACCCATCGCGGGTGCCAGTGCCTGGACGCGCGCCGGGATCGCGGCCGACGACGGCTGGGTTCATGTTCTGAGCGAAGCCGAGATCGACGATCTCGACCGCGCCTTGCAGGGCGTGCGCGGCTGGAAGGGCAAATTGGCCGATCTGTCGTGCGCGGATTTCCCGCTGCCAGTGTTGGCCCCGCGCTTGGCCAGGCTCGAGGGCGAGGTGCGGACGGGGCGCGGCTTCGCGCTGCTGCGCGGCATTCCGGTCGATCGTTACGACGATGACGACGTCTTCCTGATGAAATGGGGCATCGGCACGCATCTCGGCCGCGCCCTGTCGCAGAATACCTATGGCGACATGCTGGGACATGTCTTCGACCACGGCATCGGCGACCTGACGGCGGTGCGCACGCGCGGCTATCAGACCAACGGGGCGCTGGCCTTTCACGTCGATCGGGCCGACATGACCTCGCTGCTGTGCCTGCGCCAGGGACGCTCGGGCGGATTGAGCCGGATCGTCAGCTCGATGTCGGTGCACAACGCCATCCTGGCCCGGCATCCCGAATTGCTGGCGCCGCTCTACGAGGGCCTGCCCTATATCGTGGTCGAGGCGGCCGGGGCGATCCAGACCTGGAACGGTCCGGTGTTCGGCCTGGCCGACGGCGTGTTGAGCTGCTCGTTCCGCCGCAACACCATCCAAAAAGCCATCGACTCGCCCGATGTCACGCTGGCTCCGCCGCAGGCCGCCGCGCTGGCCTGCATGGACGAGGCGATGGAAGACCCGGCGCTGGTCTACGAGATGGAGCTACGGCCAGGCGACGTCCAGTTCGTCAACAACTACACGGTGATGCACGGCCGCACGGCGTTTGCCGACGGCGCGGACAAGGGCCAGCGCCGCCACCTGGTCCGCCTCTGGCTGAATTTCCTCACGCCGCGCCCGGCCAGCGACTACTTTCGCGACCAGTATCTGGGCGTCGAGAAGCGGCTGGAGCAAAATCCGACCGATTTGCGTACGCAGTAGGGATGCGACTTTGAAACATTTTGTGGGGCCCGTCGCGACCGGCGCCGGGCGCAAGCCACGGCTGAAGCTGCCGGCGAAGGCCTGCGAGTGCCATTCGCACGTCTACGACCGGCGCTATCCGATGGTGGCGGGGCGGACGGTCCGCCATTACGCGCCGTTGTCCGCCTACAAGGCCCTGCTGGCGCGACTGGGCTTCGAGCGGACGGCGCTGGCGCATAGTTCGACCTATGGCGCGGATAATAGCTGCACGCTGGATGCTATCCGCGAACTCGGCATCGAGCGGGCGCGCGGCACGGCGGTGCCGCCGCCCGATGCGACGGCGGCGGACTTGCGCCGGCTGCACGCGGCGGGCATCAGAGGCTTTCGCTTTTCCTATGGCGGCGATGAGTTTTCGCCGGGCGACGCCAAGGCGGTCGCGCGGCGCATCGCGCCCTTGGGCTGGCACCTGCAGGTCGCCGTGTGGCGCAGCGAGGCCGCAGCTTTTTTTCAGGGGCTGGCCAGCGATGTGGTGATCGACCATGTCGGGCGCATCGACGCGGCGGGGGGCGTTAACAATCCGCACTTCGTCAGCCTGCTCCGGTTCCTGGACAGCGGGCAGGGCTGGGTGAAGATTTCCGGCCCCTATTATGCGAGCTTCGCCGGGCCGCCCGGCTATGCCGATTTCGGGGAGCGGGTGAAGGCGCTGGTCGGGGTCCGTCCCGACCGCCTGGTCTGGGGCGCCAACTGGCCGCATCCGACGCTGCCTAAGGAAGGCGAGCCGGAGGAGGCCGACTGGCTCGACGCCATGGCCGATTGGATGCCGGATGAGACGATGCGCAACGCTATTTTCGTCGACAATCCGGCGCGGCTTTATGGGTTTACGGCGTGAGGGAGGCCAAGGGATCCGAGTAGGGGCACCGCAAAGATACAAAGATACCAAGAGAGTGGCGCTTCTATTTTTTTCCTCATCCTGAGGAGCGCCAAAGGCGCGTCTCGAAGGATGGGTAACTATCGTGGCACTGGCCCATCCTTCGAGACAGCCGCTGCGCGGCTTCCTCAGGATGAGGATTCGTTTGGAAAGGACGGCGGGACATGGCGGATGAAACGGGCGGCGGCGCGGCGGAGGACGTTCACCTGAAGATGGCGAACGATCTGATCCGCTTTGCCAACGACCGGCTGGAGGCCGGCATCGATCCGTTGGAGATCGCTGGGGCGCTGCGCAACGCGGCGGCCAACTTCACCGCCTTCGCCCGCGCCCGCATGGGCGCCGACGAGCTGACCATGCAGACCCTGCTGGAGGAATTCGCCCAGTGGCTGGCCTATTACGACGATCACCATCAGCAGAAGACGCAACGCATGACGCCGTTGGAACGTTTGGTGGCGGACGCGAAGAAGGAATAGGCCAACCGACCCTTACGTTCGTCGAATCGGGGCCCGCGCGGTTCCACAATTGGGTTGGCCGATACGTGGGGGATGTCCGATGAAACTCACCCTTGCCGCGCGCTTTTAGGCTCTGGCCCTGCTGTTCGCCTGCTGGCCGGCGGACAGATTTACCCAAGGGGGCTTTGCACGACGATATTCCGTTAGGCGGCCAAAGCAACAGCGGGGCCAGTAGGGGCTGCCGTCACGCAACGGTCATTTGTCACGCGTCCATAATTCGATCATTCTGGGATTATGGATTCGAATGACGTCGCCCACACCTTCGCCGCCCTGGCTCAGCCGACCCGCGTCCGGCTGCTGCGGCTGCTGGCTGGGGTGGGGACTTCCGGGGCTGGGGTTTCCGGGGTGGGGGCGGGGGAGATCGCGGCGCGCCTTGGGGTGCCGGCATCGACCCTGTCGTTTCACCTGGCGGCGCTCGAGCAGGCCGGGCTGATCCAGGCGACCAAGCAGGGGCGCCAAGTGATCTATGCCGTGCGCTTCGCCGGGCTGCGCGGCCTGCTGTCGTTCCTCGGCGACACCTGCCGCGCCGCGCGGCCGGAGCTATGCGCCGACCTGGCGCGGCTTATTCTCGACAACGATACGGAGGATGTCGCCATGACAGCGGGATTCAACGTGCTGTTCCTGTGCACCCGAAATTCGGCCCGTTCGATCATGGCCGAAGCCATCCTGGAGCGGGTGGGACGCGGCAAGTTCCACGCCTATTCGGCGGGCTCCGATCCGGCGGCCAAACCGATGCCGGCGGTGATCGCCAAGCTCAAGGCGCTCGGCCACGACACGGACCGTTTGCGCAGCAAGTCCTGGCACGAGTTCATGGGGCCGTCGGCGCCGCGCCTGGATTTCATCGTGGCACTCTGCGACACGCCCGCGGGGCGGGATTGCCCGGACCTGGGCGACAAGGCGGTGAGCAGCGCCTGGCCGCTGCCCGACCCGGCGCAGTTCCGGGGTTCGGCGGCGGAACATGCGCTGTTGATTGGGGAGCTTTACGGCGGCCTGCGCCGGCGCATTGAGATTTTTTGTGCCCTGCCGTTGGCGACGCTGGACCGCATGGCGGTGAAGGCGCGGCTCGATGAGATCGGTAGTAGCGGCGCGGCGGCATTGGTGTAGGGCATGGCCCCGTTCAACGCAGCAGGGCGCCCAGGCTATGGCGTAGGGGCGGGTTTTCGACCCGCCCTGTTCCGCGACGACCAGAGGGCAGGTTTGAAACCTGCCCCTACGCGCAAAATGACCAGGGCAGGGGCGGGGAGAGGGTAGCGCATGGCCATCGGCATCAACGGCATGGGACGGATTGGGCGGTTGGCGTTGCGTGCGGCGTTGGGCGGGGTGGAGCGCGAGGCGGGCGATCCGCGCGCCGCCAACCGGCTCGACATCGTCCATGTCAACGAGATCAAGGGCGGTGCGGCGACCGCCGCGCACTTGCTGGAGTTCGATAGCATCCACGGCCGCTGGCGGACGGCCATCGCCACTGAGGACGATGCGGCCATCGTCATC
>CAMCUA010000137.1 GCA_945878455.1 Asaia bogorensis
ATCAGGCGGGCGCCAACCTGGGCCAGCTTGCCGCCGACCTGGGCATCGACGTCGTAGCTCAGTACCGTTTCGCCGCCGTCGTCGCGCAGGCGGACGCGGGCCTTGCCGTTGGCGAAGCCGGCGGCCGCACCCTTGCCTTCACCGCTTAGCGTATAGCCGTTGGGCGGATCCAGCTCGGACAGGGTGACGCTGCCCTGAAACTTGGCCTTCACCGGTCCGACCTTGGCGACGATGGAACCGCTGAATTCTCTGTCGGAGACCTTCTCCAAGGTCTCGCAGCCGGGGATGCACTGGCGCAAGACCTCGGGGTCGTTGAGCCCCTCCCACACCGCCTGACGCGGTGCCGGAATGCGAAATTCACCGTTGATTTCCATTCCGAATAACTAGCCTCCTGCCTGACGCAACGCAAGGCCGGCAGCGTCCGGCCGGAAGACCAGGACTTCGAAGGTGACAAGTGGCGGCACGGCGAGTGGCGCCACAATTCGGACACGTCGGTCGCTCCCTTATTGGGCATCCCAGATTGGACGTGCCGGGCTTGGCGCTTGCTGGCGGAATTGCCGAGACCCTATAGTCGGCCCCGGCCGGTTGCAAGATCGGCCGGCCCCGGAACCTACGTTCCCCAGGAGCCTTCCTTCCATCGTCAACGGAAACGCCATGCCCGCCGATCTGGATTCCGCCTTCGACGTGGCGTTCTGGTTTGCCGATCAGGCGCTGGACAGCAACGAATATCTACAGCCGCAGAAGCTGCACCGCCTGTTGTTCCTGGCCCAGGCCTATTACGCCGTGGCTTTCGAAGGGCGCAAGCTGATGCCCGCCGTGTTCGTCGCCGACGATCTGGGGCCGCTCGAACCGAACGTCTTTCGCGCCTTTTCGCGCGGCCGCCCGGATGTCGACATCGAACTGTTCATGCCGCCGGAAATCGATGCCTTCCTGCGCGGTATCTGGAACCGCTTCGGATCCCAGTCGGCCGACCGCCTGACGCGCCTGACCAAACGCAGCGCCGCCTATCAGAAGGCCTTCAAGCGCGGCAAGCGCGCCGAAATTCCGCTCGACCAGATGCGCCTGTCCTATACCCGCGACGAGGGCGGACCGGCGGTGACCCGCGTCGTGCCGCCGAAGGTCTTGATCACCCAGAGCGGACGCGCCGTGAAGATCAAGAGCTGGGTGCCCGGCAGCAAGCCGGACGAGTAACACGCAACCGCTACAACGAAGGAAAACGTGGATGGTCTATGCAATCGGCTTCATCGGCATGGGCGAGGCGGCCGGCGCCATCGCCGACGGCTTGAGCGCCAGCGGGGCGATAACCATCGGCGCCTTCGACGTTGCCGCCGACTCTCCGGCCACGGGCAAGGCCATCCGCGCCCGCGCCGAGAAAGGCCGGGTGACCCTGGCGGGCTCGACCGGCGAACTGGTCAACGGTGCCGATGTGGTCATTTCGGCGGTAACGGCGGCGGAAGCGCTCGACGTCGCCAAGGCCGCCGCGCCGCATCTACGCCCGGAACAATTCTACATGGACATGAATTCGGCCAGTCCGGATACCAAGCGCGCCATCGGCGCCATCGTCGGCAAGGCCGGCGGACGTTTCGTCGAAGCCGCCGTCATGCAGGCGGTGCCGCCGAACAAGCACAAGGTGCCGATGCTGCTGTGCGGTCCGGCAGCGCCGGCGCTGATCGACAAGCTGAAGCCCTTCGGCATGGTGCTGGAATATATGGGGCCGGAGCTGGGTCAGGCATCGGCCACCAAGATGTTCCGCAGCATCATCATGAAGGGCATGGAGGCCTTGTTCTTGGAAAGCGTCATGGCCGCCTCGCGCTATGGCGTCGCCGACAAGATCATGGAGTCGGTGAGCGAGGGCTTCCCCGGCATCGATTGGAAAGGGCTGGCCACTTATCTGATTGGGCGCACCGCCATCCACGGCGAGCGCCGTGCCCATGAGATGGACGAGGTCTCCGAGACGCTGAGCGCCATGGGCCTGGAACCGATCATGGCCGAGGCAGCGGCCAAGCGCATCCGCCAGTGCTGCGAAGGCTTGCAAGAACGCTTCGCCGGCAAGGCGCCGGACAATTACGACGTGGTGATGGCGGCGATCCGCGAACGCGACGCGATGAAGGCGGCGGAGTGACGGCGCCGCTTAGCGCTCGCGCGCCAGGGTCAGCAGGATAAGCGGGCCGAGCAGCAGGAAGCCGGCGAGAACGGCGAAGGTGGAGATCCAGGCCGTCGCCGCCGCAGCGCCACCGAAGCCGCCCAATAGCACGCCGAAGACGACGGGCATTGCGAAGCCGCCGCTCATGCCCGACATGCCCTGCAGCGCCAGCGCCCGGCCGCGATAGGCGGCGGGCACGCGAGCGACCAGACCGGCGTTGATCAGGCCGGAATCGGCCGGCGCGGCGAAGCCATAGAGCAAGGCGAGCGCGATGCTAATCCACAGCGGTCCGCCCGCCGAGAGGGCCAGGCCTATGCCGATGGTCGCCGAGATCGGCATGATCAGCGCGATGGTGGCGGTGCGCGGCAGCCAGCGGGTGAGGGCGACGCCAAGTGCGATGCCGGGCAGGCCGAGCAAGTTGGCGACGGTGGCGATCAGGGCGAGGTCGGACAGGGACAGCGGCTGCCCGGCGCCGAGGCCGGTGGCCTGGGTCGCGGCGAAGGCGAGGAAGGCGACGCTCCAGGCGCGCATGACCGAGGCTTCGCCGTTGTGCAGGAAGTAGGCCAGCATGTGGGCTATCACGCCGGGGCCGCGAAGCACTTGCAACAGGCCACCCGGCGCAGGGGCCGCCGCTGCTTGGCGTGGCCGTGGCGGCAAGGCGACGCGGCCAATCGCCCAGCCGATGGCGGGGCCGACGGCGAGCAGCAGCATCGCCTCGCGCCAGCCCAGCCAGTCGGTCAGCAGGCCGGTGGCCAGGAAGGACAGGCCGACACCGATCGGCATGGTCGCGGTGAAGGCGGCGGTGGCGCCTTGGTGCCAGGCATCCGGTACCGCCTCGGTCACCGCCTTCATGCCCGGCATGTGAATGCCGGCGAAGGCGAAGCCTTGCACGAAGCGCAAGGCGCCGGCCGACCAGGCGCCCTCGGCCAGCAACGCGAAGGCAAGCGATGCGGCGACGGCGCCGGCCATCGACCAGAGAAAGACGGCGCGTCCCGACCAGCGGTCGCTCAACAGACCGAACAGCGGGGCGGCGACGGCGTAGCCGGCGAAATAGATGCCGCCGATCCAACCGGCCTCTACCTCGGAGAGTTGCCATAGCGGCATGAACAGCGGCATCAAGGCGGGAAAGGAAACGATGGCCGCCATGCCGAAGACTTCGGCGACGAAGGCGGTCATGATGGTCGCCGCCGGGCGGCGCGGGGTCATTGCCGGCGCAGGATGCGGCGAGCCCGCTGTGCGGCCTTGACGCGGGCTTCCTCGAAGATGGCGGCGCTACGCGGGTAACGGGCTTCGAAGCGCTGCATCAGGCGCTTGGCCAAAGGCGATTCCAGGGACAGCAGGTAAAAGCCGGTGGCGAGAAACAGGACGCCCTGCAGGATCGGCAGAAACAGCCCGATGAAACCCAGGAAAATGAAGAGCCAACCCGATATCAGGATGGCCATGCGTTTGCCCTGGCTGCGCTGCGGGGCCGGTGCTGGCGGTGGATCGCCGACCTGACCCGCAGCGAGCGCGACGGAGAGCCCTGCGTCAGCGGACGGGTCGTCAGGGGGCGGTGCTGGCGACAATGTGCGGGCCATGGCCGGGGACACGGGCGGCGAGGAGGGGCTGCGAGGAGACATTCACGCTGACCTTCATATCGATAAAATCCTCGGCCAGGCCGAAGTAACTGCCGCGCAACGGTATGGCCTGATGCGGATCGCGGGCGACGGCGACACGCAGCAGGTTGATGCCGCCGAGCAAACCATTGGTCGGATCGAATTCCAGCCATCCGGCGCCCGGAATGTAGAATTCGACCCACGCATGGGTGGCGCCGCTGCCTGCCAGCATGTGTTCGGCTATAGCGTCGACGGCGGGTTCGTAAAGGTAGCCCGAGACAAAGCGTGCCGCCAGCCCGAGACTACGGCCGGCCTCCATCATGAACAACGCGAAGTCGCGGCAGGTGCCGGAGCGGAGATCCAAGGTCTCGAGCGGCGTCTGCACACCGGGCGCGGTGCGCTTCGCATAGGCGAACTGTTCCTGCACCGCTTTTGTCATCTTCAACAGCACGTTTATCGTGTTGTGAATACCGGAGCGCGACAAGGACTGGCGCGCCCAGGCGTCGATGCGGCCTTCGGGATCGGGATAGTGCCGTTCCATGGTGCGCCCGAGATCGGGCAACTCGTCGGCGGGATAGGTGAAGGGCAGATTTTCGACGAAGGGCTCGACGAAGGGTTCGCCATCGCCTGCTCCATAGTGATCGACGATCAGGGTGCATTCGAACACCAGCTCTTGCGCTGGCTTGGCGAAATAGGCCGTGGCGATGGAATTGCCGAAGACGTCGTGGTGCCACAGCACGCGGGCCTCGGGGAAAATCGTCAACCCTGAGCCGACCAGCCGGAGATCGTGGCTATCGCGTGGCCGGAACATCAGCCGGTGCTCGTTGAATTTCACCGGGCGCTTATAGCGATAGACAGTGACGTGATGGACGATCAGCCGCTTGAGCACGTCGTTATGGCGCCCGGTGGCGGCGCGAAGGGCGGGATGCAGGCTAATGATAACTCTCCCCGCCGAAGAAGGTGCGCCCGAATTCGTTGGTCAGTTTGATCAGATGTCGCTGAAGACCTTCGTTGAATTCGTGCAGCCCCATCTGGATCACCTGTTCGATGGTCAGCGGTTCGGTGGCGGCACGGATGGCGTCGATCATGCGGATAGCCGAATCGACGGCGGCGAGGCCTTCGTCATCGCGCAGACGGACCAGCAGACTGCGGATCTCGCGGACGCAGACCCGCACCGAACGCGGGAAGCGGTCGTTGAACAACAGGAAACTTGCGATGCTATTGGGCGACATGCCGCGCGGATTGACCCGGCGGAAGGCGTGATAGGCGGCGGCCGAATGCAGCACCGCGTTCCACTGGCTAACGTCGACGGGGGTGCCGACATCTTCGAGGCGCGGCAGCAGGTTGTGGTATTTGATATCGACCAGCCGCGTCGTCTGGTCGGCGCGCTCGAGCAGTTTGCCGATGCGATAGAAGAACCAGCTTTGGTCACGATGGAGGGTGCCTTCGACGATACCGGTGTGCAGCTGGCAGTCTTCCTTGATGGTTTCACACAGGCGCGACAGGTTACTGGCGGTTACCGGCCGGACGCTGAGATCGTTCAGGCGGTTGTAGAAGACGTTCAGGTGGCTCCACAATTCGGTGCTGACCAGATGGCGCAGGCTGCGGGCATTCTCCCGCGCCATCCATACCGACTGGGTGATCGAATTGCCGTTCTGGCGATCGAACATATAGAAGTTGCAGACGGTTTCCGCGTCGGCCTCGGTATAGCGCCGGAAGAAGCGTTCCTTGTCGTCCTGCAGCAGCACCTGATCGGCAGCCATTGGTGCCGGCCGGCGCGGTCGCGCGCGAAGGTTTCGTTGACTTCCAGGATGCGCGCCATGTTTTCCGCCCTCTCCATGTAGCGGGCCATCCAAAAGCCGTTGGCGGCGAAACGGGCGAGCAGATCAGTCAAGAACCCAGGTGTCCTTCGAGCCGCCCCCTTGGGACGAATTGACGACGATCGATCCCTTGCGCAGCGCCACCCGCGTCAGCCCGCCGGGCAGCACCCAGGTGTCGCGCCCGGTCACCGCGAAGGGACGCAGGTCGACATGGCGCGCCCCGATGCCGCCCATGGACAGGGTCGGGCAGACCGACAGGCGGACCATCGGTTGGCTGATGTAGTTGGCCGGATCGGCCTGCAACTCGTCGCGGCAGGCGCGCAACTGGGCGCGGCTGGCCTTCGGACCAATGGTGATGCCGTAGCCGCCCGACTCGCCAACCGGCTTGACCACCAGTTCCTCCAGATGATCGAGGGTATAGGCCAGGCTGTCGGGTTCGCGGCAGATGTGGGTTTCGACGTTGTCGAGAATCGCGTCCTCGTCCAGATAGTAGCGGATGATGCGCGGCATATAAGCATAGATCGCCTTGTCGTCGGCAACCCCGGTGCCGGGCGCGTTGGCCAGCGCCACGGTGCCCTTGCGATAGGCGCGCATCAAGCCGGGGACGCCCAACAGACTGTCGGGGCGGAAGACCTCGGGGTCGAGAAAGGCATCGTCGATGCGCCGGTAGATGACATCGATACGCGCCTGTCCGCCAACCGTTTTCATATAGACCCGGTCGTCGTCGCCGACCGTCAGGTCGCCGCCCTCGACCAGCGGCACGCCCATCTCGCGGGCGAGGAAGACATGTTCGAAATAGGCCGAGTTGAAGGCACCGGGCGAGAGCAGGGCAACCTGCGGATCGCCGCTGTCGCCGCGCGCGATCTCGCTCAGCGCGGCGCTGAGGCGCAAGCCGTATTCGCCGACCGGACGCACGGGAATGCCTTGCAGCAGGTCGGGGAAGGCGCGTTGCATAAGAAAGCGGTTTTCCAACACATAGGAAACGCCCGAGGGGGTGCGGGCGTTGTCTTCGAGCACGCGGAAGCGGCCTTCGTGGTCGCGCACCAGATCGATGCCGCAGATATGCACATAGGTGCCGTGCGGCACGTCGAGGCCTACCATCTCGGGCCGGTAGTTCTTGTTGCCGAGCACCAGATCGCTGGGCACCACCCGGTCCTTAAGGATTTTCCGGTCGTGGTAGAGATCGTGCAGGAACAGATTGAGCGCGGCGACCCGCTGTTTGACGCCTGCCTCGATGGTCCGCCAGTCGGCCGGCGACAGCAGCCGGGCGATGACGTCGAAGGGCAGGATGCGATCGATTGCCTCGCGGTCGGTATAGACGGTGAAGGTGATGCCGAGATTGTAAAGTTCGGCCTCGGCCGCCCGGGCGCGCCGGCGCAAATCGGCAATGCCCATGCTGACCAGTCGCTGGCGGACCAGGCGGGTATGGGCCGGATCGATGCCGGCGCCGCCGAACATCTCGCAATAGAAGCCGTTGGGATCGTAATTCTCCAACATGCGAGCATGTTGGCCGATTCCAGGCGGCGAGTCCAACCGTCGTAAAAGAACAAGAGTGCCCCGCCGGAAACTCTTTTGCCCCTCTATGCGGTTAACGGCGGCGGTGCTTAGGCGACCATCTCGACTTTGCGGGTGAGCCCGATGATACCCGTTTCGCGCCGGAATCCCCTTGCGCCCGATACGCCTCCGGCATAGATCGAATGGCAACGGAGAGTAATCTCCTCAGGGGAGGCTTGACGATGACCTATTGCGTCGCTGCGCTGCTCGACGGCGGCCTGGTGCTGGCCAGCGATACGCGGACCAACGCCGGTGTCGACCATGTTGCCACTGTTCGCAAGATGACGGTGATGGAACGGCCGGGCGACCGGGTCATCGTTCTGCTGTCGGCGGGCAATCTGGCGATCACCCAGTCGGTGGTCAGCATCCTGCGCGAGCACGAAGGCGCGCGCGGCCGGGCGGGCAGCCTGTTTCGCGCGCCCAACATGTTTCGCGTCGCCCAAGCGGTCGGCGAGGCGCTGCGCGAGGTGGAACGCACCGACGCCGAGCACCTGCGCCGCCACGGGGTGGACTTCGGTTGCTCCTTCATCCTGGGCGGCCAGATCAAGGGCGAGGCGCCATGCCTGTTCAATATCTACGCCGCCGGCAACTTCATCGAAGCGACGCCGGAGACCCCCTATTTCCAGATCGGCGAAATGAAATACGGCAAGCCGGTGCTCGACCGGCTGCTGCGCTTCGGCATGTCGCTGGCGGAAGCGGCGAAGTGCGTGCTGGTGTCCTATACGTCGACCATCCGCAGCAACGTTTCGGTGGGGCCGCCCATCGACCTGGCCTGCTACCGCCGCGACAGCCTGGAGCTGGAATACCGCACCTCGGTCGCCGAGAACGATCCCTATTTCCGCACCCTGACCGAACAGTGGGGCGGCAGCCTGCGTGAAGCCTTCCAAGCGCTGCCGGAACCCGTTTTCATGAGCAAGCCGAAGCAGCCGGCGAAGAAACGGGGCGGGTAGACCACATGTCGCCTGGCAGTCGCCATACGATACGTATCAGGGGCGGCGGGAGGCCAAGTGAAGCAGGATGGCGCCGGCGAGCGCCGAGGCGAGCGAGCCGCCGAGGACGCCGATCTTGACCGCATCCTGCAGGACTGCCGAGGACGGGAAGGCGAGCAGGCCGATGAACAGGCTCATGGTGAAGCCGATGCCGCAGAGCAGGGCCACGCCATAAAGCTGGGTCCATGACGCATGTTCCGGCAGACTTGCCCAGCGCAGTCGGATGACGGCCCAGGCGAAAGCGAAGACGCCGAGTTGTTTGCCGAGGAAAAGGCCGAGCGCGATGCCGAGCGGCACCGGCGCGACCAGGGCGGCGGCCGTCATGCCGGCGAAGGAGACTCCGGCATTGGCGAAGCCGAAAAGCGGTACCACCAGGAAGGCCACCCAAGCCTGCAATCCATGCTCCAGGCGCAGCAGCGGCGA
Source organism: Asaia bogorensis (assembly GCA_945878455.1). GTDB lineage: Bacteria > Pseudomonadota > Alphaproteobacteria > Rhodospirillales > CAMCUA01 > CAMCUA01. The sequence continues at coordinate 8,525 of CAMCUA010000137.1, forward strand.
GCTGACGGCGTCTGGCCCTTCGGTCCCTTGCCCGGTCGGAATGGCAAACGCCAATGCGACCCCGGCCAGGGTCGCATGAATGCCGGACTTGAAGACGAAGAACCAGAGCAAGAGGCCGAGCAGGAGATAGGGCGTCAGACGCCGGACGCCGTGCCGGTTCAAGGCGACAAGAACAAGCAACGTGGCCGCGCTTGCCGCCAGCATCGGCAACGAAAGGTCGGCGGTGTAGAACACGGCGATGATCAAAATAGCGCCGAGATCGTCGAGGATGGCGAGCGCCACTAGAAAGACCTTGAGCGACACCGGAACGCGCTGACCGAACAGGGAAAGGACACCGAGAGCGAAGGCGATATCGGTGGCCGATGGAATAGCCCAGCCGCGCAGCGTTTCGGATGAAGAGGCATTGAATCCGACGTAGATCAGCGCCGGAACGATCATGCCGCCGAGGGCAGCGACGCCGGGCAATATGCGATCC
>CAMCUA010000138.1 GCA_945878455.1 Asaia bogorensis
CCTTGAGCAGAAGTTCGATGGTGTCGATGCTGCGCCTGGGCGCTTTTTTCGGCACCCGCATCGCCGATCCGCAGCGACGAGTAGCCTTTCTGGCAGCCTTCGCCGAAGCCTATCGCCAGCGCTGTGTCGCCATGGCCGAGCAATCCCAACGCCTGCTGGCCGCGGCGGCGCGGGGCGATGTCGGCTATCTGCCCGCCGCGACACCGACCGCGCCAAAGAGCGACGGTTGAGTCAACCGGCCGGATGGGGCAGCGGCTGGCCGGCGAAGTGGGCCTTGAGGTTGGCCAGCGTCGTATCGGACATGATCTGTTTGGTCTCCACGGTGAAGGCGCCGTGGTGCGGCTGTACGACGACGTTGTCCAGCGCCAGCAGTTCGGCCGGCACGTTCGGTTCGTCGGCGAACACGTCAAGCCCGGCCCCGGCGATGGTGCCGTCGGCCAGCGCCTGAATTAGCGCGGCCTGATCGATCACGTCGCCGCGTGCCGCATTGATCAGGAAGCCTTCCGGGCCGAGCGCCCGCAACACCCGGGCATCGACCAGAAGGCGGGTTTCCGGTGTCGATTTGCAGTGCAGGCTGAGGACATCGACGTCGGAGGCCATGGCAGTGATATCGGCGTAGAAGCGATAGGGCACGTGTTGCTGCGCCGCGCGGCCGTGGTAGACGACGGGCATGTCGAAGGCTGCCGCTCGGCGGGCGACGATGCGGCCGATGGAGCCCAGGCCGACGATACCGAGGCGCTTGCCGTTGAGCCGCCGGCCGAAGGGCATCGGGCTTTGCGGCCAACGCCCGGAACGGACGAAACGGTCGCTTTCGCAGACCCGCCGGGTGACGGCCAGCATCAAGGCGATGGTCAGGTCGGCGACATCCGGGGCCGAGGCGCCGGGCACGTGGGCGAGGCGGATGTGGCGCGCCGCCGCCGCCTGCCGGTCGATGCGATCCACATGGCCGCCGGTGCAGGCGATCAGTTCCAGCCGGGGCAGCGCCGCGATCAGCCGGCTGTCGGCGCCGACCAGCGTCGCGGTAACCAGGGCCCGCACCTCGCCGGCAAAGGCCGCCACCGATTGCGACATGTCATCGCTGACCGGCACGTCGTGGACCTGGAAGTGCGTGGCGAGCAACGGCCGGAGTTGCGGCGGATTGGCGCCGTCGAGCACGAGCGCGATGGCCGGCTTCGAGCGGGTGGGCACGGAGGCTGTGGTCATCGGCGGGTTTTTCTGCTCTGCTTCACGGCATCGGCGAGGCTAGCAGCAGACGGCCGGCGCCGCCAATCGCGGAGGCACGATGCCCATCGCATTCCGTCCCTTGAGCCCGGTCATGGGCAGCGAAGTCACCGGCTTCGATCCGGCTGTCGCCTTGGATGACGGCGATATGGCGCACCTGCGCCAGCGGTGGTCGAACGATGGCATCCTGGTGTTTCATGGCCTGCACGACATGACCGTTGAACAACAGATCGCCCTCAGCCGGCGGCTGGGCGATCTCGATGTCGACAGCTTGTCGACTTTCACCCTGCCTGGTCATCCGGAGATCTTTGTCGTCTCCAACGTCGAGGTCGACGGCAAGCCCATCGGCGCCCGGGTGTCGCCGACCTGGCACAGCGACGGGCAATATCTCGAACGGCCGACCGCCGGGTCCTTCCTGCATGCCAAGGAGGTGCCCGATGGCCATGGTGATACCCTGTTCGCCAACATGCACGCCGCCTATTCCGCACTGCCCGAGGCGACCCAGCGACGGATCGCCGGCCTGCGCATCGTCCACAGCCGGGTGAAGACCTATGCCAAAAGCTTCCCCAATTGGCCGCCGCCAACTGAGGCTCAGAAGCATACCATGCCTGACGTCAGCCATCCGCTGGTTCGCACCCATCCGGAGACGGGACGCAAGGGGCTCTACATCGGCGGGCATTCGGCCTGGAGCATTGCTGGCATGGAGCACGGTGAAGCCTCCGCCCTCATCGCCGAGCTGCGCGACTTCGCCACCCAGGATCGTTTCGTCTATCGGCACCGTTGGTCGGAGGGCGACGCGGTGCTGTGGGACAATCGCTGTACCATGCATTGCCCGACCGCCTTCGACATGCAGCGCCATCGGCGCATCCTGTATCGCACCACCATCAAGGGCGACGCGCCGTTTTGACGAGCAATCCGTCAGCCATCCGGCGCCAGGATGGCGCGGACCTTGTCGTGCAGGCCGCAGGCGGCCGGACTGGGGGTCGGCGCTGCCATCGAAGCATCAGCCTGCGGCGCCGTGGCCAGCGCCTTGTGGGCGGCTTCGGCCAATTGCTTCTGGCGCAGGCCGACGGTCTTCCAGGCGGCCAGCGCCGCCGCACCGTCGCCGCCAGCACGCACGAAGACATGGCGTTCCAGGCGCGAGCGGATCATGGTGCGGGCGACCAGCAGGCTGACCGCGACCACGCTTTCGGTGACGTGCACGCCCAGCGTCGGCCACGCCCACAGCCAGGTGCCGCCGCCGATACCGGTGACGACGGCGATGTTGCTGTCGGTCTCTGCCGCCGATACCGCGCCCATGGGGCCGCCCGCCGGCGTGTCCAGCGCAGCGGCAAAATCCAGATAGGTTTTCCAGTTGCACAGCAGATCGACAGAATCGCTGCCGGCAAGGTCGTAACCGTCGGAAAGGTCGGGCATCGATCCGCCGAACCCGGCGAAGGCCCGTGCCGGCGGCGGCAGGGTTGCGTCGGCGAGGGTGACGAACAACAGGCCCTGCCACGGCACGATGGTCAACGGATCGAGGCGGATGCTCGACAGGTCTGCGACATCGGGTGTTTCCGGCGGCGGGGCGTGGCGCAGGCTGCCATCCTGGCGATAGGTCCAACCGTGGAAGGGACAGCGCAGCTCCATCAACGCGCCACCCCCGGCCTGCAGCATGGGCATCTTTTGGTGACGGCAGACATTGTGAAAGGCGCGCAACTCACCGGCCGCGTCGCGCCAGGCGAACAACGGCCAACCGGCCAGGTTGGTGCAGACGTAGGCGCTGGCGCCGGCCAGGACCGCTACGGGGGCCAAAGGCATCCACCCCCGGGCGAATAGGCCGCGCCGCTCTGCCTGGAAGGGATCAGGGTCGCGATACCAGCCAGCGGGCAGGGGCGTTGGATGGAGGCTGCCGGTGTTCATGGCTGCACCCGTCTTGCGCCGACCGGCCGTCTTAGGTCAGGCCCTTGTCCTTGAGGTACCTTTCCCAGACCGCTAGCGCCGCTTCGCAAATGGCCGTGTCCTGTTCGCCGTTACCGCCGGAAACGCCGATGCCGCCGACCACCTCGCCGCCGGCTTCTATCGGATAGCCGCCGACGAAGACGGTAAATCGGCCGCCGTGCTGGGTGAAGATGCCCCAGGCTTCTTCGCCGGGATAGGTATTGGTAAAGGTGTGGGTCTTGCGCTTGTGACCGGCCGAGGTAAAGGCCTTGTTCTCGGCGATCTGCACGGACGTGATCTTGCCGCCGTCCATGCGGTGCAGCGCGATCGGATAGCCGGCGTTATCGGCGATGCAGATAACATGCTTGCAGCCGATCTCCGCCGATTTCGCCGCTGCGGCATCGATCAACATCTTGGCTTCTTCGAGATTGAGGTGGCGGACGGTAATCACGCGGCAGTCTCCGGTCTCGGTGGAACAGGGGGATGCAACGGAGATCGCCGCCGCGCAGCGTCAGATCTGCGCGGCGGCGGCCCGGGGGTATCGACGGACGGGCGACTTTACTCGGCGGCCAGCTGCCGGGCGCCTAGGTACTTGTTGGCCAGGCCGTCCAGATACAGGCGGCGCATGCCGGTGGCCTCGCGCACGGCGCGCACGCAGGCTTCTTTCTTTTGCGGGCTGTCGGCATAGGTTTCGAGAATCTCGAAACCGCGTTCGCCATGCTCGGCATCGGCGACGATGTGCAGGCGGAAGAACACGATCTCTTCCTCGGTGAAGCCGTATTTTTCGACCAACGGCGGCGTCGTCCGGCTGTAGATCTGCGGCACCTGGCTTTCCAGGCCGACGAGCAAGCCGGCGACCGCCTCGAGATACGGCTTATAGGACTGGCGGAAGCACCAGGTTTGCAGGCCGAGCGTTTCCGGATTCAGTTCGCCCCGGTCCTGGGCGCCGGTGATGTAGTCGCGGGTCACGCCGCAATGCTCGGCGAAGTCGAGCAGCAGATTGGTGTGCTTGACGGCGGGGAAGCCGGCTTCGCCGATCTTGCCTTCCTCTTCCATGATGTTTTCGACCAGGAAGTCGCGCACGTCCTGATGCGGGCAATTGGCATAGACGGTGCCGCACCACCACGGGAAGTGGCTGACGTAGTGGTAGTGCTGCTTGACCCACTCGGCCAAGAGCTCGCGGTTCAAGCGGCCGGACACCCAGGCGTCGCTCCATGGATGAACCTTGGAATGGCGCTGCTGGATGGCCTCTTCGAGCTGCTGGCGGAAAGCGCTTTTGGTCATCGTGCTACCTCACGAGAAAGGGGTGAACAGCGAACGGATGAGTCATTCTTTGAATATTGTATACAATTTCAGGCGGTGCGCAACGGAAATACGAATCATCGTCCGCCGTCACTGTCGCCCTCGGATGTCGCGCCGCCAATCCGCGACAGCCCGGCGCGGGTGACATGGCGGCGGGACAGCAGCGCCGCCAATTCCTCGTCGCCATCGACAATGGCCTTGAGGATACCGGCATGTTCGTCCCAGGACTGCCGGGCTCGCCACGTCACGGTCGAATCCTGGAGCCAATGGGTGCGGTCGCGTAGCGGACGCATGAACTCGGCCAGAAGTCGGTTGCGGCTGGCCCGCGACAGGAGATCGTGAAAGCCGTTGTTGAGCTGCGCTAGATCGGCCAGATCATTGCCGGCGATGGCGGCTGCACCGCGCTTTAACATGTCCTCGATGCTGGTGCGCACCTCGGCCGTGCAGCGCCGCGCGGCCATGCGGGCGCTTAGGCCTTCCAGCGCGGCGCGCAGTTCGACGATCTCCAACATTTCCGTTTCGGACAACTGCGCCACGGTGGCGCCGCGCCGGGGGGCGATGTTGACCAAGCCTTCGACTTCCAAGGCGCGCAGGGACTCGCGGATGGGATTGCGCGAAACGGCGAACTCCGCCGCCAGCCGATCCTCCACCAAACGCTGACCGGGCAGGTAGCGCCCCGACAGGATAGCCTGACGGATGGCATCGGTGACGACATCGCGCAGCGATGGATGGGTAGCGCCTGGCGGCTGGGCCTGGTCTGCCGCCGATGCGGGGTCGGCTGTTAGGCGGTTGTCGAATTCCGTTATCTCGTTCATTGTATACATATAACCGATTCGCCTAAGCACCACAACCGGCGTGCCGGCGAGGTGGCCGCCACCGCCACGGTTCGGATGTCCGTCGCACGCGGGACCCCATAACTCGAGGATTGCCCGTTGCATGTCCCGCATTGCTGCTAGCCCACCCGGAACAGCCAGGCTGGCCCTCACCGTCTTCGTGCCCTTTGCGCTCGGCTATTTCCTGTCGTTTCTCTATCGCACGGTGAACGCCGTCCTGGCGCCGCATTTGATTGCCGACGTCGGGCTGTCGGCGAGCGACCTGGGGCTGCTCACTTCGGCCTATTTTGTGACCTTTGCCGCCTTTCAGTTGCCCTTGGGTGGGTTGCTCGACCGCTATGGTCCGCGCCGGGTACAGGCGGCGGTACTGCTGCTCGCCGCCCTTGGGGCGGCCCTGTTTGCCATCGGCGAAAACCTCTACACCCTGGCACTGGCGCGGGCCCTGATCGGGGCCGGCGTTGCCAGCGGGTTGATGGGCGCCTTCAAGGCGATTGCCTTGTGGTTTCCGCAGCGCTTGTGGCCGTTGCTCAATGGCATGGTGCTGGCATCCGGTGGCATCGGCGCCATGGTTGCCTCCAAGCCCGTGGAAATGGTGCTCGGCTTCACCGACTGGCGCACCGTGTTCCTGGGGTTGGCTGCCTTTACCTTGCTCTATGCCGTGTGTCTGTTGTTGGTCGTACCCGAGAAGCGGCAAGTGGAAGCGCCGGCTCCGTTCGCCCAACAGATGCGCGGGTTTCGTCTTATCTTCACTGACCGACTGTTCTGGACCGTGGCGCCGGTCGCCGCACTCTGCGGCGGGGTTGGGATGGGCCTGATCGGTCTATGGGCGGGGCCATGGCTGGCCGATGTCGGCGGCCATGATCGGGCAACGGCTGCTTCCTATCTGTTCGTTACCGCCTTATCGCTGACCGTGGGATCGTTCTCCGCCGGTGCCGTCGCCAGCCTGGTTGCGCGCCATGGCATCAGCCTGGTGCAGGTGATGGGCGGCGGCGTTATCGTCTATATCGGCGGTCAGTTCGCCCTCGCTTTCGCCATCGATCCACAAGTGATTTGGCCGTGGATGATTTTCGGATTTTTTGCCCAGATCGGCCTGCTGTCTTATCCCTATCTGGCGGCGCATTTTCCGCGCGAATATGCCGGGCGCAGCAACACGGCGGTCAATGTGCTGGCCTTCTTCCTGGCGTTCGGCGTGCAGTATTTCGTCGGCTTCGTGCTCGACCGCTTTCCGCCGCAGCCGGGGGGTGGCTATGCGCCCGAGGGATATACGCTGGCCTTCGGCATCCTGGCGGCGCTGCAGGTGGCGGCCTTCGTCTGGTTCGTCTACGGTCTGGCCCGCCGGGGGAAGCCGGTCAGGCCGAACTGACACCGGCTTCGGCGAAGGTCGCCATGCCGGCGTGACAGGCGCAGGCGGCCTTCAGCACGGCAACGGCCAGCACGGCACCCGAGGCTTCGCCCAAACGCATGCCGAGCGACAACAGCGGCGCCTTGCCCAACCGTTCCAACAGGCGGGCATGACCGGGCTCGGCCGAGACATGGCCGACGACGCAATGATCGAGCGCGCCGGGCTGCACGGCTTCCAGGGCCGCTGCGGCCGCCGTGCAGACGAAGCCGTCGAGCACCACGGGAATTTGCTTCAGCCGCGCCGCCAGAATGGCGCCCGCCATAGCCGCCAGTTCGCGACCGCCGACCGAGCACAACACGCCAAGCCCATCGCCCATCGCCGGCCTGTTGCGGGCCACGCCGGCTTCGACGATGCGGGCCTTGTGGGCGAGCACGGCGCCGGCGATGCCGGTGCCCGGCCCGGTCCAGTCGAGCCCCGTGCCGCCGAACAGCCCGAGGCAGACCGCCGAGGCAGCGGTGGTGTTGGCGATGCCCATCTCGCCGATGCACAGTGCATCGAGCCCGTCCTGCACCGAACCCATGCCGATGCCGATAGCGGTCAGGAACGCGCCTTCGTCCATGGCCGGGCCTTGGGTGAAATCGGCGGTCGGCTGGTCAAGCGCCAGCGCCTCGACGGCGAGATCGACGCCGAAGGTCCGGCATAGTTGGTTGATCGCCGCACCGCCGGCCTGGAAGTTGGCGACCATCTGCGCCGTCACCGCTGCCGGGAAGGCCGAGACCCCCTGCGCCGCCACGCCATGATTGCCGGCGAAGACGACGGCGGCGATGCGGTCAGCTGTGGGCGGATGCCGCCCCTGCCAGGTCGCCAACCAAGCCGCCGTCTGCTCCAGCCGGCCGAGCGAGCCGGGCGGCTTGGTCAACAGCGGCTCGCGCGACGCCGCGGCGCGCAACGCCAGATGGTCGGGCCCGGGCATGCCGGCCAGCAGGACGCGCAGGTCAGCGAGGGAGGCGGGCCGGCGAAGGTCGGTCATGGGAAATCCCGATTGGATATGAAATGGCATTCGCTTGTGCCCGTGGTACCCAAGCCGGTCAAGGGTAAGCCGCCACTTCCGTATGGGCCAAACTGCGCTATCGTGGCGCCATGAACGACAACGCGCCCATTGCCTCCGGCTTCGACGACATCCGCCACTGTCTGGCCTTCCTGACCCGCTTGCCGGTGCCGTTGCCGGCCGATGCGGCGCGGCCGGGGGCGTTGGCGCGGGCTGCCTGGGCCTTTCCCTTGGTTGGTATCGTCGTCGGCGGCGTGGCCGGGTTGGCGTTGCTGGCGGCGGAGGCGCTGGGGCTCGATCCGTTGGCCGGTTCCGTCGTGGCGGTGGCGGCGGCGGTGCTGCTGACCGGTGGGTTGCACGAGGATGGCTTGGCCGATGTCGCCGACGGCTTCGGCGGTGGGCACGACCGAGCCGGAAAGCTCGCCATCATGCGCGACAGCCGTATCGGCAGCTATGGCGTTTTGGCCCTTATTCTGTCGGTCGGCCTGCGGGTTTCCCTGTTGGCATCGCTGGCGAGTTCTAGCGCGGCCGTGCTGGTGCTGATCGCCACCGGAATCCTGTCGCGCGCCGCCATCGTGCCAGCGATGGCGAGCCTGCAGCCTGCCAGGATGGATGGGCTCGGCGTCGGTGCCGGGCGGCCGAAGCGGGTGACGGCGCTGGCGGCCGCGGTGCTGGGCATTGGTCTCGCCGGGATCGCATTGGGCCCCTGGGGCGGAGCCTTCCTTGCGGAGTGGGCGATCCCGGCGGCCGTCGTTGCCGCCGGCGGTGCCGCCGCGGCTGTTGCCGCTTTGGCGCGGCGCCAGATCGGCGGGCTCACCGGCGATGTGCTGGGCACCGTGCAGCAGGTCGCCGAGATCGCTGTGCTGTTTGTTGCGGCAGCGGCATCGTGAGCGAATCCGGCGGTGTCGTCACCCGCTGGTGGTGGATCCGCCACGCACCGATCGATGGCGCGGTCGGACCGCTGTACGGCCAGATGGATGTCGGCTGCGTTACCGCCGACGGCGCGGCCTTCCGGGCGCTGGCTGACGTGCTGCCTCGCGATGCCGTCTGGCTGTCCAGCCATCTGAGGCGTACCCGCGACACCGCTGCCGCCATCGCGCAGGCCGGCGGCTTCGCCATCGAACCGGTGGTCGAGCCCGACCTTGCCGAACAGCACTTCGGCGCCTGGGAAGGTCGACGCTGGAGCGAGATGGCCGCTGAAGACCCGGCGGCGCAGGAGGTCTTCTGGCGCGACCCGACAGGCAGCGCGCCGCCCGGCGGCGAGAGCTTTTCCGCCGTCCTGGCGCGCGTCG
>CAMCUA010000139.1 GCA_945878455.1 Asaia bogorensis
CATCAGGCGGCCGATCTCTCGAACGCCTCTACCGTCCTCCCGGAGACGATAAAGCTCGTAACGCTCATCAAGGTCGAGCTGACCATAGTGAATTCCCATCGCAACTCCGAAGCATAACGGTGTTGCACTTGGAATGAGAATTTAGCCCCAAGTGAACCGGAGGGGCGGTCATTCGTCCGCACCCCGGCTCCCTTTATCTATAGCACCACGACGCCACGGGCGTCCGCCCCTGGCAACCGGCTTCACAGGAAAGGGAATGCCATGCTCGATTCACCCATTACCGCTCCGCCCGCCGTCGATTATACCGCCATCAAGCAGCGCCAGCAGGCGACCTGGGCGGCCGGCGACTATACCGTCATCGGCACCACCTTGCAGATCGTCGGCGAGCGCCTGTGCGAGGCCATCGACCTGCACGCCGGCGAGCGCGTCCTCGACGTCGCTGCCGGCAATGGCAACGCCACCCTCGCCGCCACCCGCCACTTCGCCCAGGTGACCTCGACCGACTATGTCGCGGCGCTCTTGCAGCGCGGTCGCGAACGCGCCGCCGCCGAAGGCCTGCCCGTCGTCTTCCAACAGGCCGACGCCGAGGCGCTGCCCTTCGCCGACGCCAGCTTCGATGCGGCGCTGTCGACCTTCGGCGTCATGTTCACACCCGATCAGGAGCGGGCCGCCAGCGAACTGACCCGCGTCGTCCGTCCCGGCGGCTGCATCGGGCTCGCCAACTGGACGCCCGAGGGCTTCATCGGCCAGCTCTTCAAGATCATCGGCAAGCACGTGGCGCCGCCGATGGGCGTCAAATCCCCCGCCCTGTGGGGGACCGAGGCGCGCCTCATCGAACTGTTCCCCGGTCACCAGCTGAAGTGGACGAAGCGGACCTTCAACTTCCGCTACCGTTCGCCCGGCCATTGGCTGGAGGTCTTCAAGACCTACTACGGCCCGACCCACCGCGCCTTCGCCGCCCTCGACACCACCGGCCAAGCCGCCCTGGAGGCCGACATCCGGGAACTCCTGCATCGCCTCAATCGCGGCGGCACGGCCACCCTGATCGTCCCCAGCGAATACCTGGAAGTCGTCGTCTCCAAGCCCTGACGCCCCGGCAGCGAACCATCCTTCGAGACAGCCGCTGCGCGGCTTCCTCAGGATGAGGTTGATTTTGCTGTATCCTCATCCTGAGGAGCACCGGAGGTGCGTCTCGAAGGATGGGCAGCAGACGCGAAGGATGGGACGGTGAGAGGTCTGTGGGAAGCCCGGCGGCAAGACCTGCCGCCGCCCTACCGCCCCGTCGCCTTCAGATACTCGACGACGGCAGCCCGCCGGCTGGCGGTGGCCAGGCCGAAATAGGGCATCAGGGTTCCCGGCACCGTTGCCTGCGGCGCGGCGATGAAGCGTTCCAGCAGCACCTCGCTCCACACGCCCTCTCGGGCGGCGAAGGCGCGCAGGGCCGGCGAATAATCGTAGCCGGGCAAGGACGCGATGCGCCGCCCGACGACGCCGGCCAGGTTGGGGCCGAGCGGCCCGGCCGTGTCGTCGGCCGTCGCCGAATGGCAGGTGAGGCAAGGCTGAAACGCCCGCGCGCCACGCTCCGGCCCCGCCTGCGCCCACGCCGGGAGGGCACCGAGCCCGAATCCAGCGAGGGCAATGGCGACAAAACGCATCGGCAAGGGCATATCCTCCTTTGTCTCCCACAAAATCGAAAATATGAGAGACAAACCGGTTTGTGTGCCGTCGGTGAGAGACAAATCTATTTGTATATCATAAAATCGAATTTGTGAGAGACAAACTCCGTTGTGCCTCACCGATGAGATGCTATACCATTTGTATATCATGAATTCGAAAATATGAGATACAAACGTCATGCCGCCCGCGGATGAAGAACGGCAGGCCCAGGGCCGCGAGGTCAAACTCGATGGCGCCGTCGACTACCACCATGGCCGGATTCCGCCCGCCCGGCTGGATTACGCACGCCTGATCGCGCCCTTGGGCCGGGCAGCCACCGCCATCGGGCGATACGACGCCATGCTCGGCACCCTGCACAACAAGGAACTGCTGCTCGCCCCCTTGCGTCAGCAGGAAGCCATCGTTTCCTCGCGCATCGAAGGCACCATCGCCACCCTCGACGAGCTACTGACCCTGGAGGCCTCGGAAGACGACGGCAGCCCGGGGACACAAGACAAACAGGCGCCTCGACACGAGGTTATCGAAGTCCGGGCCTATACCCGCGCCCTGCACCATGCGCAGCGGGCGATGGCGGAAGAGAACCTCCCCATCTGCGGCCGGCTCATCCGCGAGGCGCACCGGCATATGCTGTTTTCGGGCCGGGGCGGCGACAAACGGCCCGGCGAGTTCCGCACCGGCCAGAACTATATCAGCGATGGCCAATCGCGGAAAATCCGCTTCGTGCCCATCGAGGAGCCACGCCTGGAAGCAGGCTTCAAGGCGTTCGAGGACTATATCAACGACGAAACCGTCGAGCCCCTGATCCAGACCGCCGTCTCCCACGCCGAATTCGAAGCCCTGCATCCCTTCGACGACGGCAACGGCCGCATCGGGCGCATGATCGTCACCTTGAACCTCTGGAACAAGGGGCTGATCGGCGGCCCGCACTTCTATGTCAGCAGCCGCATCGAAGCCCGCCGCGACGAATATATCGATCGCCTCCGCGCCGTCTCCGCCGACGACGCCTGGACGGAATGGTGCATCTTCTTCCTCGACGTGCTGGCAGCCCAGGCCAAGGAGAATCTTGAGATCGCCAGCCGCATCGCCGCCCTTTACGAGGAGATGAAGAAAACCTTCGCCACCACGCTCAAGTCACATTGGGCAACGCTGGCGCTCGACACGATCTTCGCCAAGCCGGTGTTCTGGAATGCCGCTTTCACGGCGAACAGCAGCATCCCCAAACAGACGGCGGCGCGCTTCACCAAACGGCTTGCCGAAGCCGGCCTGCTGGAAACCCCCATTCCCGCCAGCGGCAGCCGCTCGGCTCTCCACGCCTTCGAACCTTTGCTGCGCCTGGTCCGCGGCTGAGACCGCCGGCCAGCCGGTGTTCCTGCCGGCGCGTATGGCCTGTGCGGAATGCGCCATACCCCCTCCCCCCCGCTGCCTATCCCTGCTAGAAGTGGCGCCCGCCAAGCGGACATTCCGCATCAAGAGACAAGACCTGGGAGAGATCCATGAGCATGACCCAAAATCGCCTGTTGTCCGCCGCCGCCGTCGCGGCGCTCGGCCTGGCGGTGGCCTGGCCGGCCGCCGACGCGCAGGCCCAAGCCGCCAATCGCAACATCGTCATCGTCACCCCCGACGAGCCGGCCACGCTGGAACCCTGCGGCATGGACACGTCGCACATCGGGCGCGTGGTCAAACAGAACATCGCCGAGACGCTGACCGAGATCGATCCCAGCAACGGTTCGGTCAAGCCGCGCCTGGCGCTGTCGTGGGAGAAGCTGACGCCCACCACCTGGCGCTTCAAGCTGCGCGACGGGGTGAAGTTCTCCGACGGCGAGCCCTTCAACGCCGAAACGGCGGCTTCCTCGATCAACCGCACCATGAGCAAGACCATCGAGTGCACGACGCGCACCCGCTTCTTCGCCAAGATCACCTTCACGCCGAAAGCCGTCGATGCGCTGACGCTGGACATCGAAGCCAGCGAGCCGGTTCCGATCCTGCCGACGCAGATGGGCGTCATGGCCATCGTCAGCCCGAAGGTGACGCGCGAGAAGCTGACCGACGAGCCGGTCGGCACCGGCCCCTACGTCTTCGACAGCTGGAAGCGCGGCAGCGAAGTGACGATCAAGCGCAACCCCAACTATTGGGGCGCCAAGCCCGACATCGAACAGGCCAAGTACGTCTGGCGCAACGAGTCTTCGGTGCGCGCCTCGATGGTCAAGATCGGCGAGGCCGATTTCGCACCCGTCATCGCGCCGCAGGATGCCACCGATCCGAAGATGGACTTCAGCTATCTGAACTCCGAAACCTCGTGGCTGAAGATCGACGTCACCCGCGTACCGCTCGACGACCGCCGGGTGCGTCTCGCCATGAACTACGCCATCGACCGCAACGCCCTGCGCGGCAGCCTGTTCCCCAAGGACGTCATCCCGGCGACCCAGGTGGTCATCCCCGCCGTGCTCGGCCACAACCACGACATCGACAAGAAGGTCTGGGCCTACGATCAGGCCAAGGCGCGCCAGCTCATCGCCGAAGCCAAAGCCGCCGGCGTGCCGGTGGATAAGGAGATCCTCATCGTCGGGCGCATCAACTACTACCCGAACGGGCAGGAACACATGGAGGCGCTGATGGGCATGCTCAACGCCGTCGGACTCAATACCAAGCTGCAGATGTTCGAAGTCAACCAGTGGACCAGCATCAACCGCCGGCCGTTCAAGGAAGACCGTGGCCCGACGCTGGTGCAATCCATGCACGACAACAACAACGGCGATGCGGTGTTCTCCGCCTATCCGCGTTACGGCTGCGAGGGCATCAGCTCCAACACCTGTGATCCGAAGCTCGAAGAGCTGATCACCAAGGCCGCCACCCTGTCCGGCCCGGAGCGGGAAAAGACCTGGCAGGAAGCCTTCCGCTACATCTACGAAGACATGGTCGCCGACGTGAACATGTTCCACATGGTCGGCTTCTCGCGCGTCGGCCCGCGCATCGACTTCAAGCCCTCGGTGGCCACCAACAGCGAAATCCAGATCGCCCAGATGAAACTGAAATAACCAACCGCGACAGACCGACACCGACGGCCGGGGGGCGACTCCCGGCCGTTTTTTTTCGGCGGCGGCGTGGCGGTTGCCCGTCCTTCGAGACGGGCCTTCGGCCCTCCTCAGGACGAGGTTACTTTTTTATTTTCCTCATCCTGAGGAGCCCCGTAGGGGCGTCTCGAAGGATGGGCCGGCGCCGCACCCCCACACCGCCAATTCCCCAACCCCCGGCCTTCGGTGTAGGATGGCGTCAATCGCCGTTAAAAAATGACCGCCTACAGACAGGGAGACACCGCCATGACCACCGCGCCATTGCATCTACTTGCCGCCGCCGCCATCGCCGCGACGGCCTTGCTCGCCGCCGCCCCGGGGGCCCAGGCCCAGGGTGCCAAGGGCAACAACATCGTCATCGTCCTGCCCGAGGAGCCGACCGGGCTCGACGGCTGCAACATGGACAGTTCCTTCGTCGGCCGGCCGATCCGCCAGAACATCGCCGAGACGCTGACCGAGATCGATCCCAACGACGGCACCGTCAAGGCCCGCCTCGCCACCACGTGGGAGAAGGTCGACGACAAGACCTGGCGCTTCAAGCTGCGTCCCGGCGTCAAGTTCACCGACGGCGCGCCGATGACCGCGGCCAACGCCGCCGCCGCCATCGAACGCATCATGAGCAAGGAAGCGGTGACCAACGCGCAAGGCGCCAAGGCCGGGCTCGATTGCACCGTGCGCACCCGGATGTTTTCCAACATCGCCATCAAGGGCAAGGCCATCGACGACCTGACCCTGGAGGTTTCCGCCGACAAGCCGGTGCCGATCCTGCCGACGCAGATGGGCATCGTGCCGATCATGTCGCCCAATACGCCGAAGGATAAGCTGACCAACGAACCGATCGGCAGCGGCCCCTATGTCTACGTCAACTGGATTTCCGGCCAGGAGATCAACCTCAAGCGCAACGAGAACTATTGGGGCGCCAAACCCGAGATCGAAGGCGTCAAGTTCGTCTGGCGCAACGAATCCTCGGTGCGCGCCGCCATGGTGAAGATCGGCGAGGCCGATTTCGCGCCGCAGATCGCGCCGCAGGAGGCCACCGATCCGAAGATGGATGTCAGCTATCTGAACGCCGAAACCACCTGGCTGCGCATCGACATGACGCGCAAGCCGATGGACGACGTGCGCATCCGGCGCGCCATGAACCACGCCATCGACCGCAACGCCCTGCGCGGCTCCATCCTGCCCAAGGACATCATCCCGGCGACCCAGGTGGTCATCCCCTCGGTCTTCGGCCACAACCACGAACTCGACAAGAAGGTATGGTCCTACGATCCGGCCAAGGCCAAGGCGCTGATCGCCGAAGCCAAGGCGGCCGGCGCCCCGGTCGACCGGGAAATCCAGCTCATCGGGCGCACCAGCTATTACCCGAACGGCCAGGAAGTTCTGGAAGCGATGATGGGCATGCTGACGGCCGTCGGCTTCAACATCAAATTGCAGATGCTCGAAGTCGGCCAGTGGAACAGCGTCAACCGCAAGCCTTGGGCCGAGGATCGTCCGGCCATCCTGCTCCAGTCGATGCACGACAACGACAAGGGCGACGCCTCCTTCTCCGCCTATCCGCGTTACGGCTGCGAGGCGCTGACCTCCAACGTCTGCGATCCGGAACTCGACAAGAAGATCAACAACGCCGCCACCCTGATCGGCGAGGCCCGCGCCAAGGCCTATCAGGAGGTGTTTCAAATCCTCTATGACGAGATCGTGCCCGACATCAACATGTTCCACATGGTCGGCTATTCCCGCGTCGGCTCGCGCATCGATTTCAAACCCTCGGTCGCCACCAACGCGGAAATCCAGATCGCGCACATGAAGCTGAAGAAGTAACCGGCGATCCCTTCGCGGCAACACCAGCGGCCGGGCACCCCCCGGCCGCTTTTTTTTGGAATAAAGGCCAGCGCTGTACCGTTTTCCCATCCTTCGAGACGCCCCTGCGGGGCTCCTCAGGATGAGGAGTCTTTTCTTACCAGCCTCATCCTGAGGAGGCGCAACGCGCCGTCTCGAAGGATGGGCCGGCGCCGCGACCTCAGTCAGCCATCCGATAGCGCTCGCCCTTGCCGAGCATCACCCCGTGCGAACAGGCGATGCCCATCTCCAGGCTTTCGCCGATCCGCCGGGCGCGTTCGATGACATGGTCCGCCGCCTTCGGCGGGCACAATTCGCGCGCCATGGCTTCGAACAACTCGAGCCAGCGGTCGAAGTGCCGGGCGTCGATCGGCAAGGGGATATGCTTGGGCATCGGCTGGCCGGTATAGCGCCCCGTGGCCAGCGCCACCGACGACCAGAAGGCGCACATCTGCTTCAGATGCGGCCGCCAATCGGCAATGCGCGCGGCGAAGATCGGGCCAATCAGCTCGTCGGCGCGCACCCGCTCGTAGAAGGCGTGCACCAGCCGTTCGATCATCGCTTCGTCGATGCCGGTTTCAGTCTGGATCGCCTCGGTCATTGCCGCCCGGCGCGCCGCGATAACGGACGCCTCGACGCTCATGGCGATGCCTTCTCGACGTCGTCGGCCAGCAGCCGGCGCAGCTTGCCCGCCCGTCCCCGGCCGGCGATCATGTCGGCCAGGACATAGCCGTCGAGCACCGCCATGAAGGCCGCCAGCGCCTCGGCCAAGGGTCCGGCCAGCCCGCAGGCCGGCACCAGCACGCAGGTACTGCTGGCCGGTGCGAAGCATTCGACGAGCGTGAAGCCGTCCTCGGTGGCGCGCACCACTTGGCCCAGGTTGATCGCCTCGGCGGCGTGTGCCAGGCGCAGCCCGCCGCCCCGGCCGCGCTGGCTGTCGATGAAGCCGGCCTGCACCAGCGTCTGCGCCACCTTGGTCAGGTGGTTGTGCGAAATGGTGAAGCGCCGCGCCACTTCTTCGGTGGTGTGCATGCCTTCGGGCTCCAGCGCCAGCAGCATCAAAAGGCGCAAGGCGTAGTCGGTATGCAGTGTCAAGCGCATGGGATCGAGTCCGTGTAGCTATATGTGGTATTTAATATATTTCTTTTAACGCAACGGCGAAGGCTAGGCAACTCCCGGCCGCTTTTTTTAAGCATGAAGGTTGATGCTGTACCGTTCGCCCATCCCGCGAGACAGCCGCTGCGCGGCTTCCTCAGGATGAGGACATAAAAAAATAACCGCGTCCTGAGGGGCCCTGTAGGAGCGTCTCGACGGGCGGCAACGAATGCGCCGCTCGGTTCTACTGCTTGTACAGTCCCAGCCGTCCCATCGTCGCCGCGTCGAGGCGCGCGGTCTGCGGCAGGCCTTGTGCCGCCTGATAGGCGAACACGGCACGCGCCATATCGGCGCCGGCTTCGCCATCGAGCTTGCCGGTGAAATAGCCCATCTTGGCCAGCATCGCCTGGGCCCGCAGCATCGGCGGCGCCGACGTGTCCATCGCCAGTTGCTGCTGCGTCGGGGCCGGCGGCGGGGCCGCCCGGGCCGGGGCCGGCGCCGGCTTGGCCGTGGCGGGCTTGCCCTTAGCATCCTTGGCCTTGCCGGCGGGCTTTTTTGGATCGTTCGCCGCCAGCACGAAAACGTCGGCCGCGTTGGAGACATCCGCCATAGCAACATCGGCCGCCGCCGCGGGGCCCATCGCCGCCGCGCCGCTGGCCAGGAACAGGCCGATGGCCAACAACGCCAGCCGCCGCATCGTCGGATAGCCTCCAAGCTGTGTCACGTTCATATCATCCGCATCCAGTTTCCCCCCGTCGACAGGTGGCGCACGCCGGCGGCGCTGTCAAGATTGTCCTGGCGACGGGACGGACCCGGCAAACCAGCGGATCGCTGGGAGAATGTCATGAATGGACTCACCCGCCGCTCCACCGTTCTTGCCCCTCAATGCACAAGATCGCGTTCCAAGGATGAGGGTGGTCTTATGAATTTCCTCATCCCGAGGAACACCATAGGGGGAAGACAGAAGTGTGAAGGGAGTGAGTGGGGGCCAGCCGATCTGATGCGAGCAATTTTGGTTGCCCGCGAAAGCGATTACAGGTGTAGATACCTGAATGGTACGTTTTCCGGCCTCTCATCATTCCGTAACGGGCCACAATTCAGCATGGATCGTCATTTCACCTATATCAAAAATTTCTCAAAGGGGATGTGTTACCTATTTATTAGTGTCTGTCCGAAAACATGTTGATTCGTGGGAATCGTTTGTGATTCAAGAGAGGTGGCCTGATTCGAGGAGGGGCACCGATGTGGACG
>CAMCUA010000140.1 GCA_945878455.1 Asaia bogorensis
CCGCCGACTTCGCCACCATCCGCGGCTTCCTCTCAACCGCCAGAAAGCAGGGCTGGAACATCATCAAAGCCCTGCGCCAAGACCCAGGCGACCTCGAAAAGGCGCTACGCGCGGCTTGAAATTACAAGGAAACCTGGGCAGTTACGAAAAAACAATGGATTAAATAGGAGTCGAAAAGCACTCAATGATCGAAAGTGTAAGATGATCCGACAGGACTTCTCCTGAAAAATGGCTAGCCACTTCAATAGATCAAATAAAAACAATGACTTAACAATATTCTATGCGGCCTGGCTCTCGTTTAGGATTGTAAACTTTTCCGACATCCGAAATAGCATGGGACACAGCACGCAAGCACTGTCCGTAGCCATAGGAAATCTCACAATGAAATTCCATCGCGGCAGCGAGCCAGCGGAATGGATCGGCTGCGACGCTGGCTACGCGCCAGCGCCGCCACCTGTCGAATATCTATCGCCCCGCTCTCAAGCCGTGGCGATGCCCTTTTCCTTGAGCAGGCTGGCCAACTCACCGGACTGGAACATCTCGACAAAGATGTCGCAGCCGCCGACGAACTCGCCCTTCACGTAAAGCTGGGGCACGGTTGGCCAGTTGCTGAACTGCTTCACGCCCTCGCGGATATCGTTGTCGGCCAGCACGTTGACGCCCTTGAACTTGACGCCCAGGTGGCTGAGCCCGGCGACGACGCGGGCGGAAAAGCCGCATTGGGGCATGATCGGCGTGCCCTTCATGAACAAGACGACGTCATTCTCGTCGATTTCGTTCTGGATGCGGGTGAAAACAGGATTGTCGCTCATGAAAGTCTCCTCTGCGGAAAAGCACGTCGAATTGTGAAATTGATGGTCAGTCGATGTTCAATGCCAGACGGGCGTCGTCCGACATCATGCTCTTGTCCCAGGGCGGGTCCCAGACCAGCAGGACCTCGACCTCGCCGACGCCGTCGATGGCAGCCACCGCATCGGCGACCATGCCCGGCATCTCGCCGGCCACCGGACAGCCCGGCGCGGTCAGCGACATCTTGATCTTCACGCTGCCGTCGCTGCCGATATCCTTCTCGTAGATCAGGCCGAGTTCATAGATATTCACCGGTATCTCAGGATCGTAGACGGTGCAAAGCGCGGCCACGACCGCATCCGGCGTCGCCACCGCCTCGCCCTCGGCCAAGGGTTTGCCGGACGTCGCGCGGAATTCCGACTGATTACCCGGGTCTACGTGATGCGCCATGCCGTACACGGTTCTCGTCCCTTCCCTCAGGCGGCCTGAGCCAGGCTCAGCTTCTTGATGTGCTTGAGCATCGCCATCATGCCGACCTGACGCTGCATGGTCAGCGATCCCAGGTTGAGCTGGCGCACATGATCGATGCTGAGTTCGGTGATCTCGCGGCCGGTCAGTCCGCTGAACGAATCGGTCATCATGGTGACCAGGCCGTTGACGATGGCCGCGTCGCTGTGGCCGCGAAAATAATGGCGGTCGGCCCTGCGCTCGTGAACGATCCAGACTTTCGACATGCAGCCATGCATCAGATTGGCCTCGATCATGTCGGATGGCGGGAACGGGTCATGGCGGTGCTTGCGGGCCAGGTCGAGGATGTACTCGAAGCGCGTCTCGTCATCGAGCTGCGACAGGTTGTCGACGAATTCTTCGAATTTTTCCAAATTGCTCATCGGACGCTCTTTGTCGATCCTCATGTTCGCGCTCAACCGAGAACGCGCCGCACCTTTTCCAGCGCTTCGGCCAGTACGTCAATATCGGCAAGCCGGTTATACAGCCCGATCGACGCGCGCACCGTGGCCTCGACGCCCAGGCGCGCCATCAGCGGCTGGGCGCAGTGGTTGCCGGTGCGCACCGCCACGCCCTCGCGGTCGATCACGGTGGCGATATCGTGGGCATGGGCAAAGTCGGCCAGCAGCGAAACCACGCTGGCCTTGCCCGGCGCCGTACCGACGATGCGCAGACCGGGAATGGCGCCCAGGCGCTGGTGAGCATAGGCAAGCACGTCGTTTTCGTGCCGGGCAATGTTTTCCAGGCCTAGTCCGTTCATATAGTCGAGCGCCACCGCCAGGCCGTGGGCCTGGACAATGGCCGGCGTGCCGGCCTCGAACTTGTGCGGCAGCGGCGCCCAGGTGGTCTTCTCGAAGCTGACCGTGTCGATCATCTCGCCGCCGCCCATATAGGGCGGCATGGCGTCGAGCAGCTCCTCGCGGCCCCAAAGAGCGCCGATGCCCGACGGCCCGTACAGCTTATGCCCGGTGATGACATAGAAATCGCAGCCGATATCGCGCACGTCGATGCGCTGATGGGTCGCCGCCTGGCAGCCGTCGAGCAGAACCTTGGCACCGACCGCATGCGCCCGCGCGACGATCTCCTTCACCGGCAGTACGGTGCCCAGCACGTTCGACATATGGGCCATGGCGACAAGCTTGGTGCGCGGCCCGAGCAGCGCCGCGAAGGCATCCATGCGCAACGCACCTTCGTCGGTGATCGGCGCCACCTTGATGACGATGCCCTTCTCGGCGCGCAGTAGCTGCCATGGCACGATATTGGCGTGATGCTCCAGCTCGGAGATAACAATCTCGTCGCCCGCCTTGAGGAACGCGCGGCCCCAAGATGCAGCGACCAGATTGATCGCCTCGGTGCCGTTGCGGGTGAAGATGATTTCGTGGTCGTGGGCGGCATTCAGGTGGGCGGCCAGCGTGCGGCGTGCCTGCTCGAATCGGTCGGTGGCCCGTTCGCTCAGCCAATACAGCCCGCGATGCACGTTGGCGTATTCGTGTTCGTAAAGGCTCTTCATCGCCTCGATGACGACGCGGGGCTTCTGCGCGGAAGCGGCACTGTCGAGGAAGACCAGCGGCTTGCCATAGATTTTCTCCGCCAGGATCGGAAAATCGGCGCGTACCTTCTCGACGTCATAGGCAACGTTGCCGCCGACATTGCGCGACAGGGAAGCGACGCCGCTCATGACGGCACGCCCTCGTACCAGCGAGCCGCCCGCGCTGCGAAGATGGCACGCAGGCTCGCGTCGGAAACCTCTTCCAGTGCCTCGGCGATAAAGGCTTCCACCAGCAGGCTACGGGCGCGGGCCTCGCGGATGCCTCGGGAGCGCAAATAGAACATCGCCTGACGGTCCAGTTCCCCGGCGGTGGCGCCATGGCTGCACTTCACATCATCGGCGAAAATCTCCAGCTCCGGCTTGGCATTCACCGTCGCCGTGTCGGACAGCAGGATCGCCTTGCTCAACTGATGGCCGTCGGACTTGTCGGCGCCGGGATGCACGACGATGCGGCCCTGGAAGACGCCGCGCGCCCGGCCGTCGACGACACCCTTGAAGACCTCGCGGCTGGTGGTGTGCGGCTGTTCGTGCTCGATGACCGTGGTGTTATCGCAATGCTGCTCGCCGCGCAGAAGATAAGCGCCCGACACCCGGCAAGCGGCGCCCGGCCCTTGCAGCCGGATACTGGCGTCGTTGCGGAACAGCCGCGCCCCGACGGCGAAGGTAAAGGACTCATAGGTGGCATCGCGGGCCACGCGGGCGCGCAACGTCATCAGGTCATAGGCTCCCCCGGCGGCGTCCTGCAGCACGCCATGACGCAGCGTCGCACCGGCACCGAGGGCGATATCGGTAACCATATTCATGAACGCCGACGCCGACGCCGGCCCGACGTGGTGCTCGAGGATCGTTATCTCGGCGCCGTCCTCGATCTCGATTCGATTGCGCGGCCGGCTAGCGGTCGGCGTCGGCGTCGTGCCGCCGACGAAAACCACGACCAGCGGTGCCGCGACGCGGATGCCGCGCCGCACGCGGATGACGGCGCCCTCCTCCAATCCGGCGGCGTTCAGCGCAATCATCGGCAATTCATCGCCTGGCAGCGCTTGCGCGAACAGGCTTCGCGCGCGCGCCGGATCGGCGCTGACCACCGCGCTCAGCGGCGCCAATTCGACGCCCGCCGGCAGCGTGTCGAGACGCGACAGCTCCGCGGAGAATCGGCCGTCGACGAACACCAGGCGCGGGCCATCGATATCCAGCAACAAACTCTTGGCCGCCCGCGTATCGACGATGCCATCGGCATGGGCGAAGGTCAGCTTGCCCAGACCGCGCAGGTCGGTGTACTTCCAGGCTTCCAGTCGCTGGGTCGGCAAGCCGGTCGCGGCAAAACGGTGCGCAGCCTGGTTGCGCAGGTCACGAAGCCAGTCGGGGCCGCCGGCGGCGACCAGCGGCGCGCCGAGGAAACGGTCGGCCGGGACGATGGTCGGCGTGGCGCTCAAGCGGCGGCTCCCGTGAATTCGGCGTAGCCGGTCTTTTCCAACTCGCGGGCCAGTTCCTTGTCGCCGCTGCGCACGATGCGCCCGCCAGCCAGCACATGCACAAAATCCGGTACGATGTAGTCGAGCAGCCGCTGATAATGGGTGATCATCAGCATGCCGCGTTCGGCCGAGCGCAGGGCGTTGACGCCGTCGGCCACCGCCTTCAACGCATCGATGTCCAAGCCGCTGTCCGTCTCGTCGAGGATGGCCAAGCGCGGTTCCAGTACCGCCATCTGCAGCACCTCGTTGCGCTTCTTCTCGCCGCCGGAAAAGCCGACGTTGACCGGCCGCTTCAGCATGTCGTCCTTGATGCCCAGTTCTTTGATCTTGATGCGCATCAACTTGATGAACTGCATGGCGTCCAATTCATCCTCGCCACGATGCCGGCGGATGGCGTTGACGGATTCCTTGAGGAACGTGTTGTTCGGCACGCCGGGAATTTCGACCGGATACTGGAAGGCGAGGAAGACGCCCTCGGCGGCGCGCTCCTCAGGCCGCATCGCGAGCAGGTCCTTGCCGCGATACAAAACCTCGCCGGCGGTCGGCTCATAGCCGTCGCGCCCGGCCAGCACATGGGCGAGCGTACTCTTGCCCGAACCGTTCGGACCCATGATGGCATGCACTTCGCCCGCCTCGACCCTGAGGTCGATACCGGCCAGGATTTCCTTGCCGTCGACGGCAACCCTTAAGCTGCGGATGTCCAATAGCGATGTCATCGAATTCGTTCCTGTCCGTGCTTGCGCATCAACCGACGCTGCCTTCGAGACTGATGCTGACCAGATTCTGCGCCTCGACGGCGAACTCCATGGGAAGCTGCTGCAAGACCTCGCGGCAGAAGCCGTTGACCACCAGGGCGACGGCATCCTCGGCCGAAATGCCGCGTTGGCGGCAATAGAACAGCTGGTCCTCGCTGATCTTCGACGTCGTCGCTTCGTGCTCGACGATGGCGCTGCCGTTGCGGCTTTCGATATAGGGCACCGTATGGGCGCCGCAGTGCTTGCCGATCAGCAGGCTGTCGCATTGGGTGTGGTTGCGCGCGCCTTCGGCCTTCGGACCCATGCGCACCAGGCCGCGATAGGTCTGGTTGCTGTGCCCGGCCGAAATACCCTTGGAAACGATGCGCGAACGGGTGTTGCGGCCAAGATGGATCATCTTGGTGCCGGTGTCGGCCTGCTGACGGTTGTTGGTGATGGCGATGGAATAGAATTCGCCCACCGAATTGTCGCCTTGCAGGATGCAGCTCGGATACTTCCAGGTGATGGCCGAGCCAGTCTCCACCTGGGTCCAGGAGATCTTCGAGTTCCGCCCCCGGCAGGCACCGCGCTTGGTGACGAAATTGTAGATGCCGCCCTTACCGTCAGCGTCGCCCGGATACCAGTTCTGCACCGTCGAATACTTGATCTCGGCATCGTCCATGGCGATCAGTTCGACAACAGCGGCATGCAACTGGTTTTCGTCGCGCTGCGGCGCCGTGCAGCCTTCCAGATAGCTGACGTAGGAACCCGCCTCGGCGATGATCAACGTGCGCTCGAACTGGCCGGTGTTGCGCGCATTGATGCGGAAATAGGTGGACAGCTCCATCGGGCAACGCACGCCCTTGGGGATATAGACGAACGAGCCGTCGGTGAAGACCGCCGAATTGAGCGTCGCATGCTTGTTGTCCGTATAAGGCACGACGCTGCCCAGGTACTGGCGCACCAGTTCGGGATGGCTGACCAGCGCCTCCGAGATCGGGCAAAAGATGACGCCGACTTCTTCCAGCTTCTTGCGGAAGGTGGTGGCCACCGACACGCTGTCGAACACGGCGTCGACCGCGATGCCGGCCAGCATCTCTTGTTCCTTCAGTGGAATGCCGAGTTTCTCGTAAGTGCGCAACAGTTCCGGGTCGATCTCGTCCAGGCTTTTCGGCCCGCTGCCGGCCGACTTCGGCGCCGAATAGTAATAGGCGTCCTGATAGTCGATCTTGGGAAAATCGACCCGCGCCCACTCCGGCTCCGGCATCTCCAGCCAATAGCGATAGGCCTTCAGCCGCCAGGCCAGCAGCCAGTCCGGCTCGTTCTTCTTGGCCGAGATGAAACGGATGGTGTCTTCCGACAGTCCCTTCGGCGCGGTTTCCGCCTCGATGTCGGTGACGAAGCCGTAGCGGTAGTCGCCGCCCAGGCCGCGCACGGTCTCGGCGGTTTGCGTGCTGCTGGTCATGCCCTTGGCTCCGGTAGGTCGGCTAGTTCGCTGTCGCGACGCGCCGCGATCCACGGCGATGGCGGCGGGATTACATCGGCCAGCGTCACCCCGGCCAGGGCGTTGCGCACGGCATCGTTGATCTTCTGCCAGCTCGCCCGCGCCGGGCAGACCGCCTCGATGGTGCAGCCGCCGGACACGGACGTTTCGATGCATTCCGTCATGGCGATCGGGCCGTCGACGGCGCTGATGAT
Organism: Asaia bogorensis; assembly: GCA_945878455.1. Taxonomy (GTDB): domain Bacteria; phylum Pseudomonadota; class Alphaproteobacteria; order Rhodospirillales; family CAMCUA01; genus CAMCUA01. The sequence continues at coordinate 6,750 of CAMCUA010000140.1, forward strand.
GTCGGCCATGGTGATGCTATCGGGTCGGCGGGCCAGGGTGTAGCCGCCTTCGACGCCACGATAGGAGGTCAACAGGCCGGCCCGCGCCAGCTTGCCCAACAGCTTGCTCACCGTCGGCGGCGGCAGATGCAGGGCTGCTGCCAGATCCGTGCCGTTGAGCATGCGGTCGGGCTGGTCGGCCATATGGGTCATCAGGGCCACGGAATAATCGGCCAAACGGCTGAGTCGGATCATGCTTCCGGCCTTGTCAGGGATAATCAAGACGTATTTAGTCGGGTATGGCGGGTTAATCAAGACTGTTGTGGTCTAATTTTCGATATCTTGGAATAAAAAGAGACATTCGCGCATTCCCCGAACGCGAAAACGCTAGGGTAAAGTGGCGGGCCGCCGGGCGGCCGGCGCAACGACCCGTGAAGGACAGAACATGACACAAGCACAAGCCGACCTCTGGGTCGACGAACACTGGCAGGTGCGCAAGCCGATGGTCCGGGGCGACGGCGGGTTGGTCGCCAGCCAGCATTACCTCGCCTCCGAGATCGGCGCCCAGGTGCTGCGCGACGGCGGCAACGCCATCGACGCCGCCGTCGCCGCCGGCATGGCCATCGGCACGCTGGAGCCGTGGATGAGCGGCCTCGGCGGTGGCGGCTACATGCAGGTCTATATCGCCGCCGAAAAGCGGGTGCGCACCGTCGATTTCGGCATGATCTCGCCACGCCGTCTCGATCCCACCGCCTATCCGCTCACCGGGCGCACCCGCACCGAGCTGTTCGTCTGGCCCGAGGTCGAAGACGACCGCAACGTCTTCGGCGCCACCGCCATGCTGGTGCCTGGCTATGTCGCCGGCATGGCGCTGGCCTTGGAAAGCTTCGGCACGCGCAATTGGCGCGATACCCTGGCCCCGGCCCTCGCGCTGGCCTCAGCCGGCATGCCCGTCGACTGGTACGCCAGCCTGCGCATCGCCGCCAATGCCCGCGAGCTCAGCCGCTATCCGGCCAGCGCCGCGACCTTCCTGCCCGGCGGCCTGCCACCCGGCAGCGAGGCGGTCGGTCCCCTGCCCCGCCTGCGCCTCGGCCGTCTGGCCGAAACCTTCGCTCGCTTGGCCGAACACGGGCCGCGCGACTTTTACGAAGGCGGCATCGCCCGCGATATCGCCAGCGATATCGAAGCCGGCGGCGGTTCCTTGCGCGCCGACGATCTGGCGGCCTATCGCGCCCGCCTGGCCGAGCCGCTTGTCGGGCGCTACCGCGACGCCACCGTCTACGCCGCCCCCGAGCTGACCGGCGGTCCGTCCCTGCTCGAAGCCCTGGCCGCACTGGCCCGGCGCATTCCGGTATCGCGCGGCGGCACGCCGAGCACCGAGGCCTATCTCGCCTATGCCGACATCCTGTTCGATGTCTACCGCCGGCGCCTCGAGGGCATGGGCGAAGGCGAAGCCGCCAAGGCGCCGGGCAGCACCACCCACCTCACGGTCATCGACCGCCACGGCAACATGGTCGCCCTGACCCAGACCCTGCTGTCGGTCTTCGGCAGCAAGATGATGCTGCCAAAGACCGGCATTCTCATGAACAACGGCGTCATGTGGTTCGATCCGCGGCCGGGGCGGCCCAACGCGCTGGCGCCGGCCACCCGGCCGCTGACCAACATGTGTCCGACCCTCTGGGTTCACGACGATGGCAGCCGCCTGGCGCTCGGCGCTTCCGGCGGCCGGCGCATCATGCCGGCGGTCTTCCAGTTGCTGTCCTTCGTCTCCGACTACGGCATGGACCTGGAAGGCGCCTTCCACCAACCGCGCATTGATGTCAGCGGCGGCGATACGGTGCTGGCCGATCCGCGCCTGCCCACCGCCACCGTCGCCGCGCTGGCCGCCCGCCATCCGGTGCAGCCGGCGGTGCAAGCGGTCTTCCCCATCCACTACGCCTGTCCCAACGCCGTCGCCGTCGATGCGCTCGGCCACAGAACCGGGGCGGCCTACGTCATGTCGCCGTGGGCGCGGGTGGCGACAGCCGATTAGGCGTTGAAAAAAAACGCATTTTCACAACGGCAAAAAGATATTACCGTCCGCCATCATGCGCCGCTTTCGCTTTTTTCTGTTCCTGCTGCTCGCCCTCATCGGGGTCTCTATCTTCGTCCACTTCTTCCCGTTGGGACGTCGGCTGGGCGGGCTCGATCCGATGCTCCTGG
>CAMCUA010000141.1 GCA_945878455.1 Asaia bogorensis
CGTTGTCGAAGGCTTGCCAAGGATTGGGAAAACCTCAATCGCAAGGGGCTCGCATTCTTGCGCCTCGCCTCAATCCGCCTCATGCTCCGAAAACTATGCAATCCAGCCTGATGTTTTCGGACAGACTCTGAGACCTATTCTATTGTTGGACGATTGCGGCGAATCTCTCCGCACCGAAAACGTCACCCCGCCGGATTCAGCCGCCACAGCGCGGCGTTCAACAAGGTGGCGAAGGCCACCCAGGCGGCGTAGGGCGCCAGCAACCATCCGGCCAGACGGTCGAGGCGCCAGAAGGCTATGGCGGTCGCCACGATGGCGATCAAGAGTAGTCCGATCTCCACCAACGCCGGACCGATCAGGCGCAGCCCGAAGAACAGGACCGACCAGGAAAAATTCAGGGCCAGTTGCACGGCAAACAGCAGCAGGGCTTGGCGGGCCGCGGTCAACCCGTGCAGGCGCCACACACGCCAGGCGGCGATGGCCATCAGGACATAGAGCGTCGTCCAAACCGGCGCGAACACCCAGTCCGGCGGATTGAACGGCGGCTTCTGCAACGTCTGATACCAGGTGCCGACGCTGTTCGCCGTCACCGCCCCACCCGCCGCCGAGACGCCCAGGCAGACGGCAATCAGGACGATCAGCCCGACAATATCGCGGGCACTGCCGGGCGTGATAGCGGGGTTTGTTTTCATGGCCTTCATCCTGCTCCGTGTCGGCGTAACAGACATTGCAATCGCCTTGCCTGGGGCTGAGTATGGATGGTGGTGGGGAATCGACCTTCCGCCCCGCCCGCCCCTTCCCGCATGTAGAGCGGCGCCACAGCCGCGACAAGCCCATCATGACGATGCTCAGCCCGCTCATGCTCGCGCTGGTCGCGATGTTTCTCCAGCAATCGTTCAGCATCCTGGCGCAAGGAGTGATCCCCCTGGTCGCACCGGCGGCCTTGCCGGACCTGGGCGTGCCGCCGTCCTATGTCGGCGTCTTCGTCGGCATCTATTCAGTGGCCAAGATCTTTGTTTCGGTGGGTTGCGGCAACGTCATCCGGCGTTATGGCGGCATCCGTGTCAGCCAGGCCGGGCAGCTGCTGACCTTCGCCGGGCTGGCGGCGGCGGCCAGCGGCCAGGTCTGGCCCTTCGCCGCGACCGCCATCCTGCTGGCGCTCGGTACTGGCGCTGGCACCCCGGCCAGTTCCCATATCCTGGCCGCCTATGCGCCGCCCAAGCTGGCACCGCTGATCTTTTCGGTCAAGCAGACCGCCGTGCCTATTGGCCTGGCGTGCGGCGGCGTGTTGGTGCCCTTTCTGGTCGGCTGGGTCGGATGGCAGGGTGCGCTGCTGATCTTCGCCATTCTGTGCGCCCTGTTCGCCTTCGTCTTGCAACCCTTGCGCAACGCCTTCGATGCCGACCGGGTGCCCGATCAGTCCCTAGGCCTGAGCGATCTCGGCAAGAGCCTGATCCTGGTTTGGCGCAACAAGGGCCTGCGCTTGCTGGGCTTCACCATGTTTGCCTTCGTCGGCCTGCAGGTCACCTACATGACCTATTTGGTGCTGTTCCTCACCGAGAGTCTGGGCTTCACCCTGACCGAGGCCGGCGGCCTGTTCGGCGCGGCGATGGCGGCCTCGATCCCCACCCGCATCCTGTGGGGCATTGTCGCCGGCACGCGGGTCGGCTCGTTCAACGTGCTGGCCGGGATCGGTTTCGGCATGGCGGTGGCGGCGCTACTGACCAGCCTTTATGCCCCGGGGTGGACCTATTGGCAGCTGTTCGCCGTGGCAGCGTTGATGACCTCGACGGCGCTCGGTTGGCAAGGCGTGCTGCTGTCGGAAATCGCCCGCTTATCGCCGCCCGGCATGGTCGGCCCGGCCACTGGCGGCGTGCTCGCCTTCAGTTCGGTCGGACAGGTCATCCTGCCGCTGACCTTCAGCGCCATTCTACAGATGACCGGCGGCTACAATCTCGGCTTTTCCATCATCGCCGGTCCGGCGCTGGCGGCAGGGGTCGCCTTGTTCGTCCACGGGTTGAACGCCGGCCGATCCCCACCGCAAGCAGGCCAGGCTTAGGTCTTAAACACCACCAAGCCGTCGACCGCCTTCACGCCCTGCCCTTCGGGCAGCACCATCAACGGATTGATGTCGAGTTCCGCCAGCCGGCCGTCGAGTTGCGCCGCCATCTGTGAAACGTTCACCAGCACCTTCACCAAGGCCTCGATATCGGCCTTCGGCTTGCCGCGGAAGCCTTGCAGCAGGCGCGTGCCCTTGACCTCGGCCAGCATGTCGCGGGCCTCGCCCGCGTCGATCGGGCAGCGGCGCAGCGCCACGTCGCCATAGACTTCGACCATGACGCCGCCGGTGCCGAACAGAAGCGTTGGGCCAAGCTGCGGATCGTAGGAGACGCCGACGATGACCTCGACGCCGCCTTGCACCATCTCTTGAACCAGAACACCGGAAATCTTGGCCTTCGGGTCGTAGGTAGCGGCCGCCGCCATGATCTCGCCATAGGCGGCGCGCACCTGATCGCCATCGCGCAAGGCCAGGCGGACGATGCCGGCTTCGGTCTTGTGCAGGATGTCAGGCGAATCGACCTTGAGCACGACGGGATAGCCCATGCGAGCCGCGGCCTCGACCGCCTTATCGGCGGAATTGACCCGCACCTCCTGGCTGCCGGGCACGCCCCAGGCGGCGATCAGTTGCTTGCTTTCCGACTCGCTCAGGGTGTCGCGGCCGAGGCCGCGCAGGCCCGCCACGACTTTTTCCTGTTGTGCCGAAATGGCCGGGGCCGCGGCGAAGCCGTCGGACAGCCGGCGCTTGCGCCAGGCATGGTAGTCGTGCAGTTCGCGCAGTGCGCGCCCCATGGCGTCGGAATCGTAAAAGCGCGAGACATTCGCGTTCTTCAGCCGGGTCAGACCGGGGTTGTTCTCGCCGCGCCCGCCGGTCCACAGGAAAACAACGCCCTTCTTGCTGCGGTCGCGCAGCGCGATGACCTGATCGGCCTGTTTCTCGCCGCCGGCACTGGCGACGACCAGGGCGCCGACAGCCGGCTCCTCGATCATGCTGTCCATGATCAGCGGAAAGTTTTCGCTGTTGGCATGGCCGGTGACGTCGGCCGGATTGGCCGCCCAGCCGAAGCCCTTGAGCACGCCGTTGATGGCATCGTTGGCCTTCTGGCCGAGCGGCGGCAGGTCGAGCCCGGCGTTGCCGCACATGTCGGCGGTCAACGAACTGATGCCGCCCGAATGCGACACGACGGCAATGGAGCGGGTCTCCAGCGGCGGCGTATTGGCCAACAGGTGCGAGACTTCGAGCAATTCGTCGTAATTGGCCACCCGGATGACGCCGTACTGCTTGAAGATGGCATCGTAGAGCGCGTCCGAACCGGTCAGCGACGCCGTGTGCGACCGTGCCGCCCGCGCACCGAGCTCGGAGCGGCCAATCTTGATCAGCACGATGGGCTTGCCCTTGGCCGCCGCCAGCTTGGCCACTTCCAGAACCTTGTTGGCGTCCTTGAAGCCTTCGATGAAGCCGGCGATGACCTTGGTATCGGGATCGTCGATCAGGTAGCGGGCGAAATCGGCGAAATCGAGATCGGCTTCGTTGCCGGTCGAGATCACATAGCTAAAGCCGATACCGCTGTCTTCGGCACGGCACAGTAACGGTCCATAAAGCGTGGCACCGCTCTGGCAGATCAGGCCGATCGAGCCCTTCATGGTCTTCATCTGGCGCATGGTGGCGGTCAGCCACAGGTCGTCCTTGATGTTGGTGAGGCCGAGGCAGTTGGGCCCGCTGATACGCACGCCCGATTGCCGCGCGAAGGCGCCGAGCTCACCCTGCAGGTCGCGCCGGTCGTCACTGTCGCGTTCGGCGAAACCGGCTGAGATGACGATAGCCGAGCCGATACCCTTCTTCTCGCATTCCTGCAGGGTCGGAAGCACCTGATGCCAAGGCACAACCACGGCGGCAAGGTCCGGCGCCTCGGGCAATTCGGCGATGCTATGGTAGGCGCGCACCCCCATGATCTCTTCATACTTGGGATTGACCGGATAGATCCGGATGCGGTCCTGGGCCTTGAGCACGCGGGTCAGGAAACGCCCGCCATAGTTCATGCGCGGCGTCGCGCCGACCACGCAAAGGGAACGCGGGTTGAGCATCTTGTGGATCGATGCCATTTGGTCGGTGGTCCAGATTCCCGTGGCGTCAGTCGGCTTCTCTGATGGCGGCATGCGTTCCTCTTGAGACGTCGTTCCCTGTTGCGATGAGCCTGGGTCCGTTATCTCCGGACCGTCAGGCGGCGAGGTTCCGGCAAGGGCGGCCCCGCCCACCGGAAGTCGAAATTTCCCCCGGAAGACGAAGAATGACAAGAATAGAAAGACGTTCTATCCGTTGATCGGGGTGGAAGGCTCGCCGCCAGGGCTGCGGACCGGGCGGTTGCCCTGCCACGAGACGGATACGTCGGCGCCGCGCCTTCGCTTGGCCATCCAGCCGATTGGCGGCACGAAAGCTCCAATCGCAGCGGCACGGCGGTCTGACATTATGATCTATTGGCGTAGTATCTTCCATGGTTTGAGTGGTTCCGGTCAGCGTCGTCGAGACGACGGAGTTCTTGTCCGCAACGCGCAAACTCATGTCCGACAAAGCGCGGATGCAGCTGGTGGATTACCTCACCAAAAACCCGATGTCCGGCGATCTGATTCCCGGAACAGGCGACGTGCGGAAGCTGCGGTGGGGTTTGCCGGGCCGCGGCAAGCGCGGCGGTACGCGGGTGGTCTACTTCCATCATGACGCCGGCATGCCGCTTTTCGCGGTCACTGCCTATGCCAAGAACGAGCGGGCCGGTTTGAGCCCGCAGGATCGCAATGACTTCCAGCAGCTGACGGCACTGCTGGTTGAGCATTGTAAAAGGAGAAAGCCCTGAGCAAGGTTGCCGACAGTATCCGCCGCAGCCTTCGGCAAGCGGTAGATTATGCCGAGGGCAAGGCGAACGAGAGCGCCTATCGCGTTCATGTGCCCGCGACTATCGATGTGAAGGCGATCCGGACCGGCCTGGACATGACGCAAGAAGAGTTCGCCGGCCGCTTCGGTTTCAGCGTCAACACGCTGCGCCATTGGGAACAGGGTTCGCGCCAGCCGGATCGACGGCCGTTCGCCTTACGCCAAACCCGGCTTGTCGGCATCGATGGAAAAACTGGCGGCGGTCGCCAGCTTGCCATCCGGCGTCGTTACCTTGTCGACGGCGCGGAAGGTCGCCAGGCAGCGCTGGCGGTCGAAATCGCAGAGCAGGTAGCCGCGCCGGTTGTCGTAGAAACGGATATGCGGATTGTCGATGCGCAGCTTCTGCTCCGTGCCTTTTCCAGGGGAGCCGTCGCCGCCCGACGAGATCGAGGTGCCGATCAGTTCGGCGCCGATCGCGGCTGACCTCGCGGCATCGAAATCCACCTTGAGGTCGCCGGCCAGCCCGTGGTGGATATCGCCGGTAAGAACCACCAGGCCGCGCGTCCGGCGTTCCGCCGCGCCGCCGCGCCGCCGAGCAGGCGCTGGCGCGCGGCCGCGTAGCCGTCCCATTTATCGATATCGACGATATCACCAGCCGTGTCGGAATAGCGGCATTGCATCATCATTACCTGATTGCCAAGCACGTTCCAGCGCGTCTCGCCGCGACCCAACCGATCGAGCAGCCAGGCTTCCTGATCGGCGCCGAGCATGGTGCGCCCCGGGTCGCTCCGCGCGGCGCAGCGCACCTTGCCGTCGAGATCGCAGGCATGGGGCGAACGGTATTGGCGGGTGTCGAGCACGGCGAGTTGCAATAGGTTGCCCACCGCGATGGCGCGATAGGCCTGCATGGCGGATTGTCGCGGCCGCATGGCCTCGCGGACCGGCATGTTTTCGTAATAGGCCTGGAAGGCGGCCCGGCGCAGCATCAGGAAAGCATCCCGCGACATCTTGGGAGCGTTATCGCCCGCCCAGTCGTTGGCCACCTCGTGATCGTCGAAGGACATCACGAAGGGATGCGCGGCGTGGGCGGCGGCCAGATGGGGATCGAGCCGGTAAAGCGCGTAACGCAGGCGATAGTCGCCAAGGGCGGCGAGTTTCCGCAACGCCGCGTCGGGCACGGCGAAGCCCATGCGCCGGTCGATGTCGCCCGACGGCAACGCATATTCGTATATGTAATCGCCGGTATGCAGCACCAGGTCGAGATCGCTGTCGGCGATCTCGCGCCACGCCGTGAAGTGACCCTGCTCGATACGCTGGCAGCCGGCGACGGCGATACGGAACCGCCGGGTATCGGCGCCCGGCGCCGGCAGGGTGCGGGTCCGCCCGATCCGGCTTGCCGCTCCACCGGCCTGGAAACGGTACCAATAGGTCCGCCCCGGGCTCAGCCCCGTCGCCAGCACATGGACGCTATGAGCCGACGCCGGCTGTGCGACCGTCGTGCCGCCACCGACGATGTCCGCCATCGCCGCGTCGTTGGCGATCTCCCATGCCACCAGGACGGTCGCATCGGGCATGCCGCCATCGACCGCCAAAGGTTCCGGCGCCAGCCGGGTCCACAACACCACGGAGGTGGCGTCGGGATCGCCCGAGGCGACGCCGAGGCGGAACGGATCGACGGCAAAGGCAGGCGCGGCGTCAGCCTGCGCAAAGGCCCGGCGACCGAACCCGAACGGCGCGACTAGAACGCCGACAGCCAGCCCAGCCAGCGCCGCACGCCGGCTAGGTGACTTGCGACGGTTTGTCAGCATCCGATCACGGATTGGGCCGTCAGAACGTCGGCATCTTGATGTAGACGAGCTCGCAGGGTTCGACGGCATGGAGCGACACCGGCTTTTCATCCGGCTCGGTGCCAAAGGCCGTCAAATTGCCATAGCGCGTGTTGTCGTGGGTCAGGGCGCCTTCCTTGAGGAAGATGACCTCATTCGAGGGCTCGACGCCGAAATCCATGCTCGCCCCCTTCTCCATTTGGATGAAGGCGACGCGGATGTCGCGTTCGGAGAACGACCCCAGAAGTTTGCGCGCGACACCCGGATGATTCTTGTCCTTGACCCAGGCATAGGCCGCCGGGTTCATCAGCACGATATCCTTGTAACGCGGCTCGGGGTATTCGACCGCATGGCCGCGAGCTTCCTGTTCGACCGCCTCGGCGGCGTCCTGATTGTGGCGTTTGCCCTGGGCATCGACCCAGGTATAGACGCCGTTCTCGAACTTGCCGCCCTTGGCCAACAGCGATTCAAGCGCCTTCTTGCGCTGCGCCGTGCTCCAATAGCCGAGGCCGCTGGGGCCGCCGAACTGCAGGGTTAGCATGTCGCAATCGGCGCGCTTGACCTGCGGGCCGTAGTAACAGGACTCGGGGAAATAGGCGACCCAGCCGGTCGGCATCACTTCGTCCTTGCGGATGACATATTCGCCGGAAGCCACATAGCGGATCTGTTCGAAGGTATGGCGGTGGCGCGGCGTCGTCCAATCCTCGCCGCTGCCGGCGCCGCCGAAGCCGAACTTATAGTTGTCCGGCCGGCCTTCACGACCGTAGAGCAACGGCTTGGTGTTGCGCTTGCCGGAACGGACATCGCCGACCTGCTGGTGATAGGGGACGATGTCTTCGCGGTGGCATTTGATCTGCATGCTCGTCTCTCCCTGTCTCGACGGGGGAACACAGCAGCGCCGGCACGGCTGCCAGGCCCTCGCGCGTGTTCGCCTGTTCTAGTCTGGCACCTTCCGCACGGGCAAAAAACCGCAAAGATGTCATCACCAGCATGACCTCATGCTATGGCAGGACAGCCTCAGCGGTCGGCGAAACGGCTGACCTCGGCGCCCTTGGCCGGGGCGGGAATGCGAAACAGGCTGCCCAGGGTCGGAAACTTGCGCACGATGTCGTCGCTACGGCCACGCCGCAGGGTGGTGATGTAGACGTGTTTACCGGCGAAGCATGGCATGGTGGGGAACGGTATCGCCGGCAGCACGATCCGCGTCAGAAATTCGCCCTGGGGCGAAAATTGCTTGAGGCATCCGGTACGCGGACAGGCCGACCAATAGTTGCCGTCGGCGTCGCAGGCGGCACCGTCGGGATGGCCCTCGGCCTCGGTCTGCTCAACGATGCGCCGCCGATTGGCGATGGTTCCGTTTTTGGCATCGAAATCCCAAGCGTCGACGATGCGCTGGCTGCTGTCGGAATGGAACATCGTCCGCCCGTCCGGCGACCAGGCGAGGCCGTTGCAGGTCAAATAGCCTTCGGCCTTGACCGTGAAGCGCCCATCCGGCGTCAGCCGGTACAAAGTGCCGGTATGCTGGCGCGGGTTGGTACCGTTGCGGCTGCCAACCCAGAAGCAGCCGTCGGGGCCGACCTTCCCGTCGTTGAGCTTGTTCAGGTCCGGCTCGTTGAGCGTCTCGCTGAACGGCTCGATGCTCCCCGTCTCGGGGTCGAGGAAGACGGCGTATTTGTCGAGGGCCACCAGCAGCCGGCCGGATTGGCACAAGCCCATGCTGGCGACTGGCGCCGGCATCGGCCAGGTTTTCTGCGAACCGTCCTTGGTGCCATAGGCCAGCACCTTGCGCCCATAGATGTCGATGAAATAGAGCCGATCCGTGCGGGCGTCGATGACCGGGCTTTCGCCCAGCTCGCAGCGTACGTCCCAGACCAGTTCCGCCTCGCAGGCATATTCCTTCATGGAGAGAACCCTTCGTCGATGACCGATGGCACGTGGGCGGCTATTTGACCGCCATTCCATAGCGTTTCGCTACGGCAAAATAAGTACCGCTGACCAGGGGCTGGATTCTCACGTCAAGTGCAACACCTGATGTTTTCAAGGAATGCCTCGGCGGGAGTTTTGTATCCGAGGCATTTTCTGGGCGTTGAGTTGACGGCCCATGTGATCTCGTCGATATCGCGGGCCGTGTAGTTTGTGATGTCA
>CAMCUA010000142.1 GCA_945878455.1 Asaia bogorensis
AAACTCGAACTCGCCGGCATGACCATGGTGGTCGGCGGCATCCTCGTGCTGCTGGTTTATGGCTAAACCCGCATCCGGCCGCCACGCAAGAAGGCGCGGCGGCCAATTGGGATATCAGGCGTTCAAGACTTCGGAAACGGCATTCGGACCCTGTTTCACTTCGCCGCGCTCGACACGCTGCACGCAACGCACCATGGCGGCGCTGACCGGACAATCGATACCGAGTTCGGCGCCGCGCGCCACGACCAGACCGTTGAGGAATTCGATCTCCGTGCGCCGGCCCTTGGCCATGTCCTGGCCCATGGACGGACGCTGCTTGTCGCTGCGGCCGATGGCCTGTTTTTGAATAGCGGCCTCGGCTTTGTCGCGGGCGGCACCATCGCCCTTGTAAGCCCCCAGGAAATGCTCGGGCGCACAATGGAATATTTCTTCGAGCGGATAGCCCAACGCCATGCCGACGTTGACCGCCTCGCCACCGATGCGCACGACGCCCCGGCGGATATCCTGGCGGGCAGCCATCTCATTGCCCGACAGTCCGGTTGCCGCCGACATGCCATTCTGCATGGAATTGAGTACCAGCTTAGACCAACGCTCGCCCCATAAATTGGTCGTGGTCTTCGAGCTGTCGGTCAGCTTCAGCATCTCGGCCAGAGCCGTCACCCGGGGGGTCAGCCGGCCATGCGGCTCGCCGACGCGGAAAACCGTATGCTTCTCGCCGCCTTTCGGCACGCCGCGGTGGATTTGAGCCGGCGCGAACAATTCCACGGCGATGGAACTGGCGATGCAGCCAACGGTCTTGCCCCAACCGATAACGCTGGCGATGCGCTCCTCGTTGATGCCATTTTGCAAGCTGACGATGAAACCGTTCTCAGCGAGATAGGGTTTAATCAGCGTCGCCGCCCACGAAGTGTCATAGGACTTCATGCAGACAAAGGCGACGTCAAACGGCTTTTCGTGTGCCAATTGCGGCACGTCGCAAAGGTGCAAGGCGCGGGGCTTGCCCGTCAGGGTCTCCGCCGGCGTGGTACCGGTCAGACGCAGACCGTCCTTGCGGATCGCCTCTACGTTTTCCGGCCAGGGATCGACAACCGTGATGTCGTATCCCGCATGGGCCAGATGGCCTGAAACATAGCCACCAACGGCGCCCGCTCCCACGAAAACGATGTGCGATTTCTTGCCGAGTTCACTCACGAAACGTTCTCCCCGATATCGGTTGGCTCTTGGCCCCATCATCGCGGTTACGACGGTTTGGGCCAACGGAAATCTTGCGCCGTTCCTGGTTATCGGGCGCGTTTCACTTCCGGCCACAATAGATGCACGGCGATCATACCGGCGACACCGACCATGGCGCTAATGCTCACCGCCCATACCGCTCCCAGCCCCATGGCTACAGCGCCCATAAACAAAACTCCCACCGGACTGGTGCCGATGCAGGTCGCCAGAATGCCCATCACCCGGCCGCGCATGGCCGCATCCGACAAGGCAAAGACGGCGGCACCCTGGGTTGTTGAAAAGGATGCCTGGCCGATACCCGACAACATCAACAGTGCCGCAGCCAGGGAAAACCAGGGCGAAAACGGAAAGGCGATCAACGGCAGCATCGTCGCCAGGGCACCGTAAAAGTAAGTATGGCCGATCCGCCGGGGCGGTCGCACCGTATACCAAACCGATGTGATGAAGGCGCCGACACCATAGGACGCGGCCAACACACCGACCAAGAAGGGCCCAAGCCCGAGGTTTTCCTTGCCGATCACCGGCACCATGGCGGAGAAGGGGAAGGCAAACATGTTGGCCAGCACCGTCACCGCCAGCATGCCGAGGATGGCAGGACGGGCCCTGGCATAAGCCATGCCCTCGCTCAGGCTTTGTCCGATGCTCTGCCCCTGTGCCGCGTTGACCGTCGCTGTGGCCAATGCCCGTGCCCGATCATCGGCCCGATGACGCTGGTGCATGCGCCAGACCAGAAAGGCTCCGAGTATGGAAAAGCCCGCCGTGGTCAGATAGGCCCCATGCAGACCGCTGATTTCCATGAACAGACCGCCGATGGCGGGTCCTGCCAGCCGAGAGATGTTGATGGTCAGGGCCTCAAGCGCCATGGCCGCACCGACTCCTTGCGGCCCAGCCGTGGTCCCCATCAGGTTCCGCCGGATGGGAAAATCAGTAGTGTTGTAGACGCCTTGCAGAAAGGTGCCGAGCAACGCCTGCCAGACGGTCAAGGAGCCGCTCCAGGCAAGAAAGGCCAGCACCACTCCGAGCAGCGCCGTCAACATCAAGCCGACAATCATGATCCGTCGCGGGTCGAAGCGTTCGGCGAAGGCCCCCACGGTCGCGCTGAACAGAATGAGCGGCAACTGGCGACAGAATAGAATCATCGACACGATGAGCGGTGAGCCCGTCACCTCGAAGGTCCAAATGCCGACGGCCAGGGATTCCATCCAACGCGAATTGGCGCTGACGGCGCCAACCAGCCACAGGGCACGGATGTCCTTTTGGCGGAGCAGGAACAGGGCGCTGACTGTCGCGTCGGCGGCGCCATCCAGGGAAGTTCGGTCGGTCGAGGGTTTCACCAGGCGAGTGATAGCGGAAAAGCCAGCTATTGAACACGATGGAGCAGATTTTCCCCATCGCGTAGTCGGCGGCAGTTTTCCACCGCGATGCCCAAGCTGCGGTTTAACGTCTCGGGTGTCAGCCAGGCCGTATGTGGGCTGACCACCACGTTGGGCAGTTTCAGCAAGGGATTACCGGTTGCCGTCGGTTCCTCGGCGAAGACATCGAGGCCGGCGGCGCCCAAGCGGCCGCACTGCAAGGCTTCGATGAGCGCTGGTTCATCGACCAACCCGCCGCGGGCGGTATTGATCAGCACCGCGCCCGGTTGCATGCGGGCGATGGCAGCGGCGTCGATCAGCCGTTCCGTCTCCAGCGTCTGCGGAATGTGCAGGGAAACCACCTGCGCTTCCGCCAGCAAGTCGGGCAGGGGACGCCATGCGATGCCGGCATCGGCCTTGGGCTGGCGTGCCGTGTAGATCACCCGCGCGCCCAGGGCCAACAACACCGGGGTCAACAGCCGTGGGATCGCACCGAAGCCGACCAGACCGATGGTGCGCCCCGCCACCTCGCCGACCCGGTCGTACAGATCGGGGTCGAGCACCCAACCCTGTCCGGCCTGCGTCGCCGCGTGCAACTCGGTTAGGCGCCGGAGCGATGCCATCATCAGCAACAGGGTCAATTCGGCTACTGCCCGGCTGTTGGTACCGGGCATGTTGGCCACGGCGATGCCGCGCGCCTTGGCTGTCTCCAGATCGATGGTATTGACCCCGACACCGATCTTCTGGATCAAGCGCAGCCGAGGCGCGGCGGCTATCATCCCGGCCGTTACCCGCTTGAGCACGTGCAACAGCACATCGGCATCCTGCATTTCGCGCGCCAATCCCGCATCGTCGCTTTCGTCGACGACGGCGATGCTCAGCCAATCAGTTTCCTGCTCGGCAAGTCGAGCGCGGAAGCCGGCGCTGGCGCGGAAATGGAGGACGGCTTTCACCATGGTGGAAAATCCCCTTTAATACCGGTCCACCAATAACAACCCCCATACCCGATAGACAATGGCCGAACACGAGGCTCCCGACAGCGACAAGGCGAATATCGAGCGCGCCTTGGTCGTCTGGGGCCTGGCCCCAGCCGGCCGGCCGCTCGCCATGGCGCGGCTTACCGGTGGCGTTTCGTCGGATATCTGGAAAGTCGACCTGCCGTCGGGGCCGGTCTGCGTCAAGCGGGCGTTGGCACGCTTGCGCGTCGCGGCGGTCTGGCATGCACCGGTCGAACGCAACGCCTATGAAGTGGCCTGGCTGCGGACGGCGGCCACCATCGTGCCCGGGGCCGTGCCAACGGTGCGCGCTGCCAGCGCCGAACTTGGCCTTTTCCTCATGGACTACCTGCCGCCCGCCACCTACCCGCCGTGGAAGGCCCTGCTGCGCGACCGCCAAGCCGATCCAAGGACCGCAGCCGCCGTCGGCGAGCGGTTGGGCCGCATCCATGCCGCCACGGCCGACAAGGCCGAAATAGCCGCGCGCTTTCCCACCGATGCTATTTTTCATTCGATCCGGCTGGATCCCTATCTACTGGCGACAGCCGCACGCCATCCGGACCGGGCCGGTGCCCTCAGGGACCTCGTCGACGTGACGGCTCGCACCAAACGGGTGCTCGTCCATGGCGACGTCAGTCCGAAGAACATTCTGGTCGGCCCGCGCGGGCCGGTATTTCTCGATGCCGAATGCGCCTGGTACGGCGATCCGGCCTTCGATGTCGCCTTCTGCCTCAATCACCTGTTGCTGAAATGCTTGTGGACCCCGACGGCGCGCGACGGCTTCCTCAGTAGCTTCGATGCCCTCGCCATGGCCTACTTGGCGGAAGTTCGCTGGGAATCCCCCGTCGCGCTGGAAGAACGCATCGCCCGTCTGCTACCCGGCTTGTTGCTGGCTCGGGTGGACGGCAAATCGCCCGTCGAGTACATCGAGACGGAAAGCGATAAGACTGTCGTACGCCGCGTCGGCCGTGCCTTGCTGGCAAGGCCCGTTGCCCGCCTTGCCCAGGTGCGCGACTGCTGGAAGGAAGCCATTGCATCATGAGCGCGAGTGCCATCGCCAATGTCGTCGGCCGCCGGGTTTGGGATTCCCGGGGCAGACCGACGGTCGAAGCCGAGGTGCATCTGGCCGGCGGTGCCATGGGTCGCGCCATCGCACCTGCCGGTGCCTCGAAGGGTTCGGCCGAAGCGGTTGACCTGCGGGACGGCGGTTCGGCCTTCGGCGGTTATGGGGTCGCCACCGCCGTCGGTCATGTCAACGGGCCCATCGCCAAGGCCCTGGCCGGCCTCGATGCCGCCGATCAGGACAATATCGACCGTACCCTTATCGATCTGGATGGTTCGCCAAACCGCAGCAGCCTGGGCGGCAATGCCCTGGTCGCCACCTCCATGGCGACGCTGCATGCCGCGGCGCAAGCCGCCGGGCAGCCGCTTTGGCGCTACCTGAGGGGGAGCGGGCTGGACGCGACAACCCTGCCATTGCCCGAGATCCAGATTTTCGGCGGCGGCGCCCATGCCGGCGCCCGTGTCGATATTCAGGACTTCATGGTGGTGGCGCCCGGTGCCGCCAGTTTTGATCAGGCCCTGGAATGGACGGCCGAGATCTATCGCGTCGCCGGCAAACTGATGGCCGACAGCGGTCGCCTGCAGGGAGTTGCCGACGAAGGTGGTTACTGGCCTGCCTTCGCTTCCAACGAAGAGGCCCTGGAAACCCTGGTGCGCGCCATCGAACGCGCCGGGTTCGTGCCGGGCGAGCATGTGGCTATCGCCCTCGACATCGCAGCCTCCGAATTCGGTGCCAAGGGCCGCTACCGTCTTGCCCTCGATGACCGCGAATTGGATTCCGACGGCATGATCGACATGCTCATCGGCTGGCTCGATCGCTTCCCGATCGTCTCCATCGAAGATCCCCTGTCCGAGGACGACAAGATGGGACTGATCCGCTTCACCAAGGCGGTCGGCCATCGCGTGCAGATCGTCGGCGACGATTTCGTCGTGACCAATGCGGCACGGATCAAGGCTGCCGCCGGCAAGGGCGCCTGCAACTGCGCCCTGATCAAACCCAATCAGGCGGGCACCGTTTCCGAAGCGAAGGCGGCCGTGGCCGCCGCCCGTGCCGCCGGCTGGGGCAGCATCGTTTCCGCCCGTTCCGGCGAGACCGAGGATGTCACCATCGTCCATCTTGCCGTCGGTTGGGGCGTGGCTCAACTCAAGGTCGGCTCCTTCGCCCGCTCCGAGCGCATGGCAAAATGGAACGAGGCCTTGCGCGTCGAGGAATCCTTGGGTTCCTCCGCCCGTTTCGCCGGATGGAGCCCGTATCGCGCCGGATGACTGTACGGCGCCGATTGACGGATGCCCGCAATCGGCGGATTTTCCCACAACGAACGATGCATGGACTGCAAGGAGAGTGCGATGAGCGCGTCCCGCGACCTGACAATCCGGCTCAGCCCGGACGACAATGTGGCCGTCGCCCGCCTCGACCTGCTGCGCGGCATCGAACTCGAAGGCCTGGGCATCGTCCTTTGCGATCACGTGCCAGCCGGCCACAAAGTGGCGACCGCCGCCATCGCCAAGGATCAACCCATCGTCAAGTACAGTCAGATCATCGGTTTCGCCAGCCACGACATCCGGCCCGGCGCTCATGTCCACGTCCATAATTGCGAGATGCGAGACTTCGCGCGGGACTACGCCTTTTGCAGCCGTGTGAAGCCCATCGACTATGTGCCGGAAGGCCAGCGGGCCACCTTTCAAGGCTTTCGCCGAGCCAACGGCAAGGTCGGTACGCGAAATTACATCGGCATCCTGACCTCAGTGAATTGCTCCGCCTCGGTCGCCCATTTCATCGCTGATGCGGTCAATGCCTCGGGCATTCTCAAGAACTATCCCAACGTCGATGGCGTCGTGCCCTTCGTCCATGCCACGGGTTGTGGCATGAACAGCAAGGGCGAGGGTTACGAGGTGCTGACGCGCACCCTGTGGGGTTATGCCAACAACCCCAATTTCGCCGGCGTGCTGCTGGTCGGCCTCGGCTGCGAGGTCAATCAGATCCCGACCATGATGAAAAAGTACGGCATGGCGGATAACGCCGGCTTCCAGAACCTGACCATCCAGCAGGCTGGTGGCACCCGCAAGGCCGTGCAGGCCGGCGTCGATAGGATCGCGGCAATGCTGCCCCTGGCCAATGCCGCGAAGCGCGAAACCGTGCCGGCCAGCGAACTGATCCTGGCCTTGCAGTGTGGCGGGTCGGATGGATATTCCGGTATCACCGCCAATCCTGCCCTGGGTGCCGCGGTCGATCTGCTGGTGCGCAACGCTGGCACCGCAATCCTCAGCGAGACGCCGGAGATCTACGGTGCCGAGCATCTTTTGACCATGCGCGCCGTCAACCGGGGAGTCGGCGAAAAGCTGGTCGAGCGCATCAAGTGGTGGGAGCACTACGCGACGAGCAATGGCGGCGAGATGAATAACAACCCGACCCCGGGCAACAAGGATGGCGGCCTGACCACCATCTTGGAAAAATCCCTGGGCGCGGCAGCCAAGGGCGGCACCACCAACCTGGCCGGCGTCTATAAGTATGCCGAACCCATCGATGCCAAAGGCTTCTGCTTCATGGACAGCCCCGGCTTCGATCCCTGTTCGGCCACCGGACAGGTCGCCTCCGGCGCCACCATGGTCTGTTTCACCACCGGGCGGGGCTCAGTATTCGGCTTCAAGCCGTCGCCCTCCATCAAGGTCGCCACCAACAGCCGCATGTATGCCCATATGTCCGAAGACATGGACGTCAACGCCGGCACCATCGTCGATGGCGAGCGCACGGTGGCCGAGGTCGGCGAGGAAATCTTCCGCCTGGTGCTCGAGGTCGCTAGCGGCAAGCCGTCCAAGTCGGAGGAGCTTGGCATGGGCGGTAACGAATTCATTCCCTGGCAAATCGGCGCCGTGATGTGAGCAGGCCGGTGCCCGACGTCGCCACATTCCTGCCTGAAGACGGCTATGCCGGCACGTTGATCGGCCGCGTTCGTCTGCCCGAGGGTCCAGCCCTGGTCGCCATTCGTCCGGAAGGCGTTTTCGATATCAGCCGGGTGGCGCCAACCTCGGCACATCTCTGCAATGCGGACGATCCCGTGGCATTGGCACGGACTACGGTGGGGACCGCGCGCATTGCCAGCCTCGAAGAGCTTCTCGCCGCTTCGCTGCCTGACGATCCCCATCCAACGCGGCCGCGCCTGCTGTCGCCGGTCGACCTGCAAGTGGTGAAGGCAGCTGGCGTTACCTTCGTGCGCAGCCTCCTGGAACGGGTGATCGAGGAACGGGCCAAGGGCGATCCCCGGCGCGCCGAAGCCATCCGCGGCGAAATCCAGGCAAAGATCGGCGGCGATCTGGCCGCCCTGAAGCCCGGCTCGCAACAAGCCGCTGATTTGAAGCAGGCGCTGATCGAGGCCGGCTGGTGGTCGCAATATCTCGAAGTCGGCATCGGTCCCGATGCCGAGATCTTCACCAAATGCCCGGTCATGGCGACCGTCGGCTATGGCCAGGGCATCGGCATCCTGCCCCAGTCGACCTGGAACAATCCCGAACCGGAAGCCGTCTTGGTGGTCAATCGGCGGGGCGTCATCGTCGGGGCAACGCTCGGCAACGACGTCAACCTGCGCGACATGGAAGGGCGCAGCGCGCTGCTGCTCGGCAAGGCCAAGGACAATAACGCATCGGGCGCCATCGGCCCGTTCATCCGCCTGTTCGACGAGACCTTCCGCCTCGACGATGTGCGCTGCTGCGACATCGCCCTGCATGTCGAAGGACCGGACGGATTCATATTGGACGACGTCAGTTCTCTCTCGAAGATCGGCCGCGATCTGGCCGATCTGGCGGCGCAAACCCTAAATGCCGATCACCAGTATCCGGACGGTTTCGTGCTCTACACCGGCACCATGTTCGCACCGACCAAGGACCGGGGCGCTGCGGGGCTCGGCTTCACCCATGCGGTGGGCGACGTGGTCGAGATCGCATCACCCAAGCTCGGTACGCTGCGCAACACCGTGCGCCATACCCACGATCTGCCGCCCTGGAATTTCGGCATCGCCGACCTGATGCGCAGCCTGACAGCACGCGGATTGCTCTAGGAGCGGGAACCCCTTACTTCAATTGGGAGGGAACGCATCGCCGCCTCCCTCCTTCTCCCCTGGTGGGGAGAAGGTCGGGATGAGGGGGGTCTAGTGCCGGCAATGTC
>CAMCUA010000143.1 GCA_945878455.1 Asaia bogorensis
GGCCTGATCCTCGACGATCAACACGGTGCCGGAAAACGAAACTTTCTCCGGCTTCCGGTCCCGGCCTTCGCTGATCGGCTGGGTCATTTCCGTCTGCGGCAGGTAGAGCGTGACCGTCGTGCCCCGCCCCGGGGCGCTGTCGATCGTCACGCCGCCACCCGACTGCCGGACGAAGCCGTGCACCATGCTCAATCCGAGACCGCTACCGTGGTCCATGTCCTTGGTGGTGAAGTAAGGCTCGAAAGCCTGGGCCTGAACCTCCGGTGTCATGCCGGTGCCGCTGTCCGTCACCGCCACCGCGACGTAGCGGCCCACCGGAACGTCGGGATGGCGTGTCGCGAAGGCCGCATCGACGGTCACGTTGTAGCTGCGGATCGCGATCTTGCCGCCGTTCGGCATGGCGTCGCGGGCATTGATCGACAGGTTGAGGATGGCCGATTCCAATTGCATGGGATCGATCAGACAGGCGGCCACATCCGGCGCGACGTCCCATTCCCAGACGATCGCCTCGCCCAAGGTACGGGTCATCATGTCGCGCAGGCCGGGGAATAGATCGGCCAGACGGGTTGGAACGGGACGCAGGGTTTGACGCCGGCCGAAGGCCAGAAATTGGCGCACCAATTCAGCACCACGACCGACCGCGTGTATCGCGTACTGAATTACCTGCTGGTTCTTTTCGTTCAATCCGGCCCTTTCCAGCAGTTCGAGATTACCCAGTATGACCGCGAGCAGGTTGTTGAAGTCGTGGGCGACGCCGCCGGTCATGTTGCCGATGGCCTCCATCCGATGCGCTTGGCGCCGCTTTTCCTCGGCCTGTTTGCGCTCGGTAATGTCGGTGGCGACGCCAGCGATACCGGTAATGTTTCCCTGCGCGTCGCGCAGTGCGAACTTCGCGGTTTCGAAGGTGCGCGGCACGCCTCCTTGCTCGATGACGTCTTCGACGAAAAAGGCCTTGCCCGTCGCGATGATCCGTTCATTCGCCGCGCGAAACCTATCCGCGACCGCCGGTGGAAAAATTTCGTGCAGCGCTTTTTCCAATAGCTCTGCTTTGGATTTCCCATAGAGCCGGGCCATTTCCCTATTCACCAGGATGAGGCGGTGCTGCGGATCGAAGGCGAAGACGCTCGAAGGGATACTGTCGATGATGGCATCCAGAAGATCCCGATTTTCGTGCAGCTTTTCGTCCATCCGCTTGCGCTCGGAGATATCGACCACCAGCCGGAAATGGCCGAGCACCACGCCATGCTCGTCGAAATGCGGGCTGCGAATGACATCGACCCAGCGCGTGACGCCATCGGGATAAAGGACCGGATATTCCTCGCGGACCAGATGGCCCTGCCGTGCCATTCCCTTGGAAGCCACGTCCGGGTATCGCCACCCGGTCTCATCAGAGGTCCTACCCAGCAATTGGGTCCGCGGCTTTGCGTGCTAGATCTCCGTGGTGCGATTGACGAACCGGATCCGTCGCTCTTTATCGACATAGGCGATGGAAACCGGAAGACTATCGGCAAGGCTGCGCAGGAACGTGCTGGCCGATTCCGCCACGTCCTTGGCGGCAGACAGCTCTAGGCGAGATTTTCGCAGGCGCCGCGCGGCATTCAGCAGCCCCGCGGCGACCAGCAGAATGATCGCCGTCGCCATCGCCGCAAGGGTTCGGTCGTGGACGCCCCGTTGCCGAACGTCGGCGAGTTCTTCGTCCGACGACGTGCCTACCGTGACGAACAACGGATAGCCCCGCACCGTTCGGAATGCCACGATACGGTCAATGCCATCGGGCACCGAGGGTGCAACGATCACACCATTTGGTCTTGTGGCGACTTGTCTAAACACGTCGCCGGCCGAGACATCCAACCCGAGCTGAACGGGACCTGGCGCAAGTCGCGATCGCACGATCCCATCCAAGCCGTTCAGGGAAACGAAACCATCCCGGCCGAGATCGATCTCCTTGTAGAAATCGGAAAAATAGTAGGGGTTTACGATCAGGGCGACGACACCCTTGAGCGAGCCGTCGGGATTATTGGCGCGGCGGGTCATTGGGATCGACCATTGCTTGATGATCCGGGCTTCGACCGGCTGGCCGATGAACGCCCGACCGCTGTCTTCCTTGAAGTGAATGTTGATGTGTTCGCGGTCGGCTAGGGAAATCGATTGAAAAGAACCCGACGCTAAAATGACCATGCCGGCTTCATCCGTGACGATCGCAGCGGTCACGATGGCCGGATCGGGCCGCAGTTCGGTCCAAAGACCGGGTAGATCCAAGGGCTTCGCTGTCGCCTCGAAACGGTCCTTGATGGTCAGGATAAGGCCGTCGACATCCGTCAGAGTCCTGGCCGTATGCTCCTCGAAGACGCGGGCAAGATTGGTGTTTTCCCGCGTCGCGGCGGCGATTCTGTCGGTGGTTGCCCGGGCGATCAGCGTCTCGACCGAATACCAAAGCAGGGCAATCAGCGCGCAGGAAACGCCCAGGATGCCGCAGACGAGCAGGGTCAACGACCGATGGCTATTTGTGCTGCCGATGGCGCGATCGTTCATGAGGCGACGAATCCAAATGCCCTGTCGTTCGCGCCATCCTATACCGATTCGAAGGCCTCAGGCGCCTTCCATCGCGAGCGGCGGAACCTGAGCGAGAGGACGCGTCGCCCGGCCAAGGCCTGCCGGCCGCCGCGGACCGACAAGCACTATTGGATGCCGGGCGAAGTAATGATATGGGTCAAAAGCTGTAGGTCGTATCGGGCCTACCCCTACGACTTGAACCAACCGCGCGTGCCGCGCACCTCCGCGTCGCCGACGCGCCGGCCGCGCAAACACAAGGCGCGAAGGATAGGTCGCATGCCGCCGCAACGCTATCCGAAGACCGGCCCGTTGCGGCTCAGCGCCCACCTGGGCGACCGCACCAACACCCATGGCATTCTCAGCGGTGCGATCCGCTCGCCCCTGGTCGAATTGAACATTTGCGGGCCGAAAGGTGTGGCGCAGGGTTTCAAGCCGTTGGTGCGCGAGGCTGCCTTCGAGGTCAGCGAATTGTCGATCATGACCTATCTGCAGGCCAAGGCTTACGGCAAGCCGCTGGTGCTGGTGCCGGCGGTGGTGCTCGGCCGCTTCCAGCACGTGTTCATCGCCTGCCGGACGGATTTCGGCGACGCCGGGCCGCGTGCCCTGGAGGGCCGGCGCGTCGGCATCCGCTCCTACACGGTGACCACGGTGACCTGGGCGCGCGCCATCCTCACCCGGCAATACGGCGTCGACGTCGATAAGATCACGTGGGTCGCCTATGAGGATTCCCATCTGGCGGAATTTCGCGATCCGGCCAATGTCGAGCGCATCGACATGGCCGGGCGCACGCTCGAACAGATGCTGATCGACGGCGACATCGACGCCGCCGTGCTCGGCCGCGAAGCCAACGACCCGCGCCTGTGCACCCTGTTCCCCGATGCCGAGCAGGCGGCGCGGGATTGGTACCGGCGCTTCGGCACGCTCCAGCTCAATCACCTGTTCGTGGTCAACACGGAGCTATCGCAGCAGCGCCCCGACGCCGTGCGCGCCATCTACGACATGCTGCATCGCGCCAAACAGGCGGCGCCGAAGACCGAACTCGGCCTCGACGTACTACCCTTCGGCGTGGCCAACACGCGCCCGCACCTTCAATGTGCCATCGACTGCGCCTTCGAACAAAAGATCATTCCCCGCCGCTTCACTGCCGACGAGCTGTTCGACGATACGACGCGGGCGCTCGGCGGCTGATCGCCGGGCACGAGGGCGGGGGGCGACGGACATGGACTACACCACCTTGGGGCGGACGGGGCTGCGGGTCAGCGTCGCCGGCCTCGGTTGCGGCGGCTCCAGCCGGCTGGGCATGAAGACCGGCAAGAGCGAAGCCCAATCCGTGGCCGTCGTGCAGCGCGCCATGGAGCTTGGCGTCAACATGTTCGACACGGCCAGTGCCTATGGCACCGAGACCATCGTTGGCAAGGCCATCAAGGGCCGCGACCGCGCTGGCCTGGTGATCTCGACCAAGGCGCAATTCCGCAAGGGTGGCGAACTGTTGCCCGTGGCCGCGGCGATCGAGCAACTGGACGCGTCGCTACGCGCCCTGCAACTCGACCATGTCGACGTCTTCCATCTGCATGGCCTGCCGCCGGGGCTCTACGACCGGGTGGTCGCCGAACTGGTGCCGGCGCTGCTGCGCGAACGCGACAAGGGCAAGTTCCGATTCCTCGGTGCTTCGGAAAGCTCGTCGAGCGATTTTCTGACCGAGATGGCGCCGCGCGCCGCTGCCGATCCCTATTGGGATGTGCTGATGATCGCCTTTCATATGCTCAACCAGCGGCCGCGTCACCAGGTCCTGCCCATCGCCATGCGCAACGGCGTCGGCATACAGGTGATGTATGTGGTGCGCGAAATCTTCAGCAACCCCGAACGGCTGCGCCGCGCCATCCGCGAAGCGGTGGATGCCGGCAGCCTGCCCGCGGCCCTGGCTGCCGATCCCGAGCCGCTGGCCTTTCTGCTTCACCAGGGCGGGGCGGCTAGCCTGGTCGATGCCGCCTATCGATTCGTGCGCCACGAACCCGGCTGTCATGTCACCCTGTTCGGCACCGGCAACATCGATCATGTGGCGAGCAACATCGCCTCGATCCTGCGCCCGCCCTTGCCCGAAGCCGACCGCCGCCACCTGGCCGACACCTTCGGCCACCTGACTGGCGTCGGTCTCGACCTGCCCACCCATTTCGCCAAGCCGGCGGCGTGAGGGCGGGAACGGGCCGCAAAGCTGCATCGCATTGTCGCGACCTGCCCTGAATTCGATAAGTGCTTTAGGCGGCCGTTTCGACGAAGCGGTGGCGTTCGTACAGAAAGCGCAGCACGCCTTCGCGGCAGCGCAGGTATTCCGCGTCCTTGACGCAATCGAGCCGGTGGCGCGGGCGCGGTAGATTGACGCTGATCTCGTCGCCGATGCGGGCGGCGGGGCCGTTCGTCATCATGACGATGCGGTCCGACAGCAGCACGGCTTCATCGACATCGTGGGTGATCATGATGACGGTATTGCCCAGGCGGGCATGGATTTGCATCACCTGATCCTGCAGATGCGCCCGCGTCAGCGCATCCAGCGCGCCGAAGGGTTCGTCGAGCAGCAGCACTTTCGGTTCCATGGCCAAGGCGCGGGCCAGGCCGACGCGCTGCTTCATGCCACCTGAAATCTCCGAGGGTCGCTTGTCGCGGGCATGGGCCATCTGCACCAAGTCGAGCATGGCCAGTGTCCATTCGTGCCGCTCTTGGCGCGATTTCAGGGCGCTGAACACCTTGTCGACCGCCATCTTGACGTTGTCGTAAACGGTCAGCCACGGCAGCAGGGAGTGATTTTGAAACACCACGGCGCGTTCCGGGCCTGGTGCGTTCACTTCCCTGTCTTCAAGCAGGACCGCGCCGCTGGTCACCGGCGTCAGGCCGGCGATCAGGTTGAGTAGGGTCGATTTGCCGCAGCCCGAGTGGCCGATGATCGATACGTATTCGCCGCTGGCGATGCTGAGGTCGATCTCCTTGAGGACATGGGTGGTGACGGCGCCGCGCTTGAAGCTCTTGTCGACCCGGTCGACCTTGAGGAAGGCTTTCCCGGGGCGCAGGACCGCCGATTTGGAATGGGGCTTGGGGTCAATCGGCGCGATCATGGCGCGAATCCTTCAGGTTGAAACGGTGCCGCGGGTGGCGAGCAGGCCCAGTCCGGCGACCAGCCGGTCGAGCATGAAGCCAACGATGCCGATGTAGACGAGGGCAACGATGATGTCGGGCAGGCGCGATGAGTTCCAGGCATCCCAGATGAAAAAGCCGATACCGACGCCGCCGGTCAGCATTTCGGCAGCGACAATGGCCAACCAGGCCAGGCCGATGCCGATCCTAAGGCCGGTGAAGATATAGGGCGCCGCCGAAGGGATCATGATGCGCCAGAGGAACTCGACGTGATTTAGGCGCAGCACTGCTGCTACGTTGCGGTAGTCCTGGGGGATATTGCGCACGCCGACCGCCGTGTTGATGATGATCGGCCAGACAGCCGTGATGAAGATGACGAAGACGGCCGAAGGCGCGCTATCGCGGAAGGCCGCCAGCGCCAACGGCAGCCAGGCAAGCGGCGGCACCGTGCGCAGCACCTGGAAGATCGGATCGAGTCCACGCGTCGCCCACACGCTTTGGCCGACGATGGCGCCCAGAACCGTGCCGACCACGGCGGCCAGGGCGAAGCCCATGGCGACGCGTTGCAGGCTGGTCAGCACCCGCCAGCCGAGGCCGATGTCCTGCGGCCCGAAGACGAAGAACGGCGAGAGGATCAGGTCCTGGGCCTCCGCCCAGATGCGCGACGGCGCGGGCAGGCTCGACTTCGGCCCGGCGCAGGCCACTACCCAGACCAGCAGGATCAGCGCCAGCATGATCAAGAGCGGCAGGACGGTCGCCACCGCCTGGCCGAGCCGCTTGGTCAGGCGCGGCAGGCGGGGTGCCGGCGGCACCGCCATGGCGACGACGACGGCCGGTTCCACAGCGGCGGTTCGGCTAGCCGGGTCGTTCATCGGGCTTCCTGCTTCGGCTTTCAAACGTACGACGCTCATGTCATCTGTCCCTGGGCAGGCACTGTTTGCCGCCGCTGGCTTAAACGCTTGCCCGCTTGATCGACAGCGACTTCAGGTAAGCCATCGGGTCGGCCGGATCGAACACCTTGCCGTCGAAGAACTTCTCCAGCCCACGGCTGTCGCCGGTCGGATGGCCGGCGACGCCGAGCTTCTTCGCCGCTTCTATCCACAGGTCCGAGCGGTTGGTTTTGTCGACCAGCGCCTTGATGTCGATCGACGGTTCGAACTTGCCCCAGCGGATGTTCTCGGCGATGAACCAGGTATCGAGGCTTTTCCAGGGATAGGAAACCTCGCCCTTCTCGCCCCAGAACTTCATCAGCAGGTTGGTGCCCTTGGCGGTGCGCCCGAGGCCGTAGTCGATGTCGCCCTTGATGCGTCCGATGATGTCGGCGACCGGCACGTTGAACCACTGACGCCGGCCGACAATCTCGGCCATCTCCTGCTTGTTCTCCATCTTCTCGCACCATTGCTGGGCTTCCATCACCGCCATCAGCATGGCCTGTGTCGCGCGCGGGTTGGCATCGACCCAGTCGGCGCGCATGCCGAGCACCTTTTCCGGGTGCTTGAACCAGAGTTCGCCGGTGGTCAGCGCCGTATAGCCAATGTCCTGGTTGACCAACTGCTCGTTCCAGGGTTCGCCGACACAGAAAGCGTCCATATTGCCGACCTTCATGTTGGCCACCATCTGCGGCGGCGGCACGACGATGGTCGCAATATCCTTGTCGGGATCGATGCCGCCGGCGGCCAACCAATAGCGGACCCACAGATCGTGGGTGCCGCCGGAGAAGGTCATCGCCACCTTCACCTCTTTGCCGGCGGCGATCTTCTTGGCGAAGGCCGCTTTCAACGGCGACGCATCCATGCCGACCTTGAGGTCCTTGAACTCGTTGGAGACCGAGATCGCCTGGCAGTCTTCGTTGAGGTTGAGCAGGGTGTACATCGGCAGCGGCTGGCTGTTCTGCATCACCTTGCCGGTCGCGTAGAGGTGCGTCTTCGGCCGCAGGATATGACCGCCGTCGATGCCGTTGGCTTTGGCGCCGAGCGCCATGTTGTCGCGCGTGGCACCCCAGGAAGCCTGTTTCAGGACTTCCATATCGGGCAGGCCGTGCTTGGCGAAGAAGCCTTTTTCCACGGCGATGACCAGTGGCGAGGCATCGGTCAGCGCAATATAGCCGAGTTTGGTGCCCTTGACCTCAGGACCCGCGCCCTGGGCGAATGCGCCGTTGGGGAAGGCGGCCTGCACGGCGCTCATCAGCGCCGCTGCACCCAAGGCCGCCGAAGTGCCGGTCAACAGCGTGCGCCGCGTCATGGTGCCCAGCGCCTTGTTCTTTGCCAGCGCCTTGTTCTTGGTGGTGTCCGTATCGGCCATGTCGATCCTCTTGTGTCCGGTCCCGGCGACGCTTGTCGCGTTTATGTTGCGGTGCGGTATATACGACGTCGATCGGATGCCTATCGATCCGAAGGCCGTGCAACAGCACGCTATGGACACATGACTATCAAGAACCGTGCCAAGGCCGACAACGAAGCAATAGCTTGATTTTCAAGCCGCGATTCAAGGGCCGGGGGATCGCAGGCTGTCGATGGTGCCTGTAATACAGGCATGCTGGTGCATTATTGTGCGCTGCACAAAACTGCGCCGGAATAGGCCAGGCGATGCCTCTATACTAGGCTCAGGCGGATGTCGACCTCGCGGTCCACATAGCGCCATTCCTCGGTTTCGCGCAGGCGGCGGACCAATTCGTCGAAGGCGTCGCCATGCTCCGGCGCGTATTCGAACCAGGTCAGGAAGTCGAAGGGCTCGCCTAGTTCGCGGCTGTGGTGCAGGCGCCGGGCGACGGCCGGCAGATAAGCCAGGCCGATGTCGATATGATGCGAGCGTTCCTCCAGGATGGCTCGGCGTTCGTCCTGCGCCAGGGCCCACCAGGCTTCGCTCTTGCGGATCGGGATCAGGGCGGCCCGCGTTGCCTGCGGACGCTTGAGCGCCGGCTGGCGGGCGGCCAGGGCATCGACTTCGGAGCGGTGGGTGTAGCGCGTGTTGCTGGTCACACCGCGCAGCAACCATTGGGCATTCCCGGGCGCCGGCTGCGCCGCGCCTTCGACGATTGCCAGCCGCGCGGCGGCGGGAAGACCGTCGCCCGTCAGCGCATCGA
>CAMCUA010000144.1 GCA_945878455.1 Asaia bogorensis
GCATTCCTTGAAAACATCAGGTGTTGCACTTGACGTGAGAATCCAGCGATTACCGAAGGTGTGCTGATGCAGGATCTGCCGGAAATCACCGCTACGCTCAGAGCCATCACCGACATGGGCATCGGTTTGTCGATCGATGATTTCGGTACGGGCTATTCGTCGCTAAGTTATCTCAAGCGCTTCCCCTTCACGTCGTTGAAAATTGACCGCTCCTTTGTCAACGACGTCACGGATAATCCTGATGATGCCGCGCTCGCCAAGGCCATTATCAATATGGCGCACAGCCTAGGCCTGAATGTCATCGGCGAAGGTGTTGAGAAAGCCGACCAACTCGATTTTCTAATGGCCGAGGGGTGCGATCTGGTCCAAGGCTACCATTTCAGCAAGCCGATGAGCGCAGAACAGTGCGTCAAGTTCCTGCGTGCCGGGATAATCGGGACCATCGATCCAAGTTTGCCATCCGCTACGACTCAGGTCGAGGGTGCAAAGTCTAGGCGCACAGCAATACCGTCCAACTCGGGTCCGGCTGCCGGATAGCGGACCATCACCAGCGGATCGTGGCCGGGTACGATATGCTGAGGGCTGTCTGCCAACTCGCGTAGCCGTCGGTATCCCTGCACCATATCGCCCAGATTGTAGACGATCGGAAACGGGCGGGTTTCTTCCATGTTGGCGTAAAAATGCGCGGCATCGGAAGCGAGCACGACCCATCCCCGCCGCGTCCAGGCCCGCACGACCTGCAACCCCATGGTATGGCCACCGATGCGATGCAGCGAAAGGCCGGGAACCAATTCGGCATCGCCGTCGTGAAAGGCGACGCGTCCAGCGTAAACTTGGCGAACCATGCCGATCACTTCTTCGACCTCATAGGCGCCATTGAAGAGTTCGTGGCACATATGTCGTCCGGTGGCGTAGCTCATCTCCAAATCCTGGAGATGAAACGTGGCGGAGGGAAATAAGGAAAAATTTCCCACATGATCGTAATGCAGGTGCGTAACGATGACATTTGTAACCGTCTCTGCATCAATGCCGAGGGCGGAGAGTCCGGCGGCTGGGTCTAACAGCAGGGTACGGCCGCGACGCGCCGCGACATCCGGGGCATAGCCGGTATCCACCACCCAGGCCGTGCGCGGTCCGCGCAATACCCATAGGAAATAGTCGATGGGGCAGGGACCCTCATGGGAATCGCCACCAATGAAATTGTCGCGGGCAGTACGTTCTGCCATATGCCCGTAACGAATGGCGAAAACCTCGAAACATTCCAGATCGGTCATGGTCACCCTTCCATGGTCTGCGTAGAACTACTAACTCGTTTTCGATCCACCCCTTGCCCAAAATGGAGGTCGATCGGCGATCATGGTTTTGCTGCCGGTCGACCGCGCAACCTATAGCGGGAGCGCGAGAGTCCGTTCACTCTTATCGTTGGCGTGTCATGGAAATCCTAGCGAGCGTCTTGGCCGTTATTATTGCCTTCATCGCCCTTTGGATGGCTGCGGATTCCCAGGGGCGAAGCGAACACCAGTTCCGCGCCCTGCTGGATAGTCGCGTGCTCGGGCTCAAAAAGGAGATCGCGGCCGCAGTCGAAATGAACCAGGCATCGAACGCCCAGATCGCGCAACTCCAAAAGTCGTTGTTGGCGATGCGCAATGAGTCGCATCTGGCGGTGCAAGCCGTTGCCGAGTTATCGCAGCAAGTGTCCGCGATACGTAACCCGGAGCAGCCGGCCGCGCCGGCGAACGGCCGCCGACGGTCCTGACGCCTATCGATGTACGGCGGCATGCCTTAGCCTTCCAGGGAAGCCTCTATGGTCCTGGCTCGGCGGCGCGACCACCACCAGAATCCTAAGCAGATGCCGCCTGCTGCAGCTATGGTCCAGCGGAATCCGAAGATGTCGGCAACGATGCCCAGAATCAGCGAGCCGAGGGCCTGCCCACCGCGCTGGACAGTGCCATAGAGGCTGACGACACGTCCTCGCACGCTGCTTTCCACGGCATTCTGGATGACAGTTTGTGATGAGATGCCATTGATCATCAGGCTGCCGCCGAGGACGGCCGCGATAGGCAGCGCCAGCCAGAAATTGTCGTAAGCGCAGAATGCCGCCAGTCCCAAGCCGATCACGCCGATATTAATGATGAAAACCCGTGTCAAACCCTCGATTTTAGGGCGTTGGGCCAGATAAAGTCCGGCCAGCAAGGCACCGGCGCCGGTCATCGCGGTCAGCCAGGCCAGACCGTCGGCACCCCGGTTGAAGACGTCGGAGGCGAAACCTGGAAAGAAGCTGACGATCGGGCGTCCGAGGGTCGAGGTGATCATCAGAGTCAGCATGATCGGTCCGATGCCGGGATGCTTGATCGTATAGCTCATGCCTTCCAAGACTTCCGTCCATATGCGCTTGCCACTTTGCTTGCGCTCCTGTTCGGGAACCCGGATGAAGAAAAGCGCTACTGCGAAAACACCGAAGAAGACGGTCGTCCAGGCAAAGGATGCAGCCACGCCCCATTGCACGATGATGATCCCGGCGATTGAGGGACCGATGAAACGGGCGCCGTTGAAACACATGGCATTGATGGCTAGTGCGGCTGGTAGATCTTGCGGTCCGCCGATCAGGCTGGGCAGCGTCGATAACCGGGACGGCTGGTCGATGGACAGGCAGACGCCCTGGAATAACAGCAAGAGGAACAGACGCTCGACGGTTAATTGATCGATATGCATCAGCCCATATATGGCCAGGGCGGAAACGACGATAAGTACATTGGAAAGGCGGACGGTACGCATGCGGTCCCAACGGTCGGCCCAGGCGCCGGCCAGGGGACCGATGAGGATGATCGGCACCAATTCGGCAAGCCCGATCAGGCCCAACCAGGTTGCTGAATGGGTCATCTCCCAGGTCAGCCAGCCGGCGGTGACCCGCAGCATCCAGGTGCCCAGGTGATTAAGCAGATTGCCCCAGGCATAGATGGCGAAATTTCGGTGTCGCATGGCGCGCAGAATGTGGGAAAAGCCGGCGGACGCCATGGTGTTTGCCTATCGGGGGGTATGCAATTTGCCTTGGGCTGACCGTCGGACGGTGCCGATCAACTTTCCAGCGTTCTGGTCATCGACTTCGACCGCCGGAGCGACCACAGCCAGAATGCCAAGCAGAGAACGCTGCCACCGGCCACTGACCAGCGCAGTCCAAAATGATCGGCCGAAATGCCCAGAATCAGCGACCCCAGCGATTGGCCGCCGCGCTGGATCATGACATAGAGGCTGTTGACCCGGCCGCGCATGGCGCCTTCGACGGCACGCTGAATCAGCGTTTGGGCCGATACGCCGTTGATCAGCAGGCTGCCGCCAATAAGGGCGGCGATCGGAATCGCGATTAGAAAATCGGTATTGATGGCAAAGGCCCCCATGCCCACACCGACCATGGCCATGCTGATGATGAAAATGCGGGTCAGTCCTTGGATGCCCGGGCGCCGAGCCATGAAGATGCCACCCAGGACAGCGCCGGCCCCGACGGTTCCGGTTAACCAGGCCAGGGCATCGGCACCGCGAAAAAAGACCTCGGAGGCAAAGGCGGGGAACAGATAGACGATGGTCTTGCCAAACACGGCTGTGACGATCAAGGACAGCATCACCGGGCCGATGCCAACATGGCGGGCCGCATAGGAAATGCCGTCGGCGGCATCGCCCATCAGCTTTTTGCCGGATTTAATGATTTCGTCTCGGGGTGCCCGTATCAACCACAGGGTAACGGCCGGTACACCGAAAAACACGGCGCAACAGCCAAATGCGGCGCTAACGCCCCATTGATAAATAAGAAAGCCGCCGATTGCCGGGCCCATGAAGCGGCCTGCGTTCGATACCAGGGAATTGATGGCTACACCCGCGTGCAGGTTCTCGGGCCCGATGAGATTGGGCACGATGGCCATGCGGGCCGGCAGGTTGGTCGAGATGCAGATACCGAACAGCATCACCAGGACGAACAGCAGCTCCGGTGTGGCCCAGCCGTTGTAAATCGTTAAGAACGTCAGGAAGGCAAAAAACGCCGTGCCGGCCTGCGTGAGACGGATGATGGCCAAGCGGTTGACGCGGTCGGCCAAGGCCCCGGTGATGGGTCCGATCAGCAACGACGACGAAAGGTCGGCTGCTCCCATCAGCCCAAGCCAAGTCTCCGAATGGGTCATTTCCCAGGTCACCCAGCCGGTAGCAATGCGGAACATCCACATGCCGGTCTGGCCAAGCAAATGTCCCGTCATGAAAATGCGGAAATTGCGATGCTTTAGGGCATGAATGATGTGGGTGAAGCCGGCGGTGGACATGGGCTGCGAAGGTCACTTCTCTTGGCGATGATTTGGCCGAAAAGCGCCCGATGGACGGGCTCGGAGGTGGATTGCCGACCGACCTTTAGGTAGACGGAGACACGGTGCCGAACCGCCTGCCGACTCGGTCGTTTGAACGGAATCGTCGTATCATATGGCAATCCGGCTATTGCGATAATGTTTAAAGCACCAGGAGCGCAGCCGTACAGCGCTGGCCCTTAGTTTTCCAGCAAACTGGCCATTGCCTTTCTACGGCGCAGCGACCACAGCCAGAATCCGAGGCAGACGGTGCCAGCAGCGATTACTGATATGCGCAATCCAACCAAATCGGCCGCGACACCGAGGATGAAGCCGCCCAGCGATTGTCCACCCCGTTGGATGATGACGTAAAGGCTGGCCACCCGGCCGCGCATTTGGCCTTCTACGGTGTTTTGAATCAGGGTCTGGGCGGAAACGCCGTTGATCATCTGGGACGCGCCCAGGACCGTTGCGATGGCAATGGCCAGCCAAAAATTGCCGGTCGCGGCAAAGGCCGCGAGACTGGCGCCAATAAGTGCGATGTTCAGAATGAAGATGTGGGTCAGGCCTTTGACGCCGCCGCGCCGCGCGATGAAAAGGCCGCCCAGGATGGCGCCGGCGCCGGTGATACCGGTCAGCCAGGCGACTCCGTCGGCGCCGCGTTCGAAAATCAACGAGGAAAAGGCTGGAAACATAACGATGATGGCCTTGCCAAGGATGGAGGTGACGATCAGCGAGGCCATCAGGGGGCCGATGCCAGGGTGGCGGAAGGTATAGATCAGACCGTCGGCGACGTCGGTCAGGATGCGCTTTCCGGTCGGCTTGGATTCGTCGGCAGGGGTCGCGATCAACAGTAATGTGCAGGCTGGAACGCCGAAGCAGGCGGCACAAATCGCGAAGGCCGGGCCGACACCCCATTGCACGATGGCGAAGCCGGCGACAGCGGGGCCCAGAAAGCGGCCGGCGTTGGATACCACGGAGTTGATCGCGACGGCCGAGTGCAATTGGCTCTTGGGGACCAAATTCGGCACGATAGCCAAGCGCGCTGGCAGATTCATCGAGACACAGGTGCTAAACACGACCGCCAGAAAGAACAGCAATTCGATGCTGCTCCATTCGTAGACCACCATGAGAAAAAGGGCGATGGCCGTGGCGGCGCAGCCGATCTGGGTCAATCGGATGATGTTTAGGCGATCAACACGATCGGCCACCGCGCCGAACAGCGAACCGACGAACAGGGCCGGGAATAGGTCGACCAGGCTGATCAGACCCAACCAGGTGGCTGAATGGGTCAATTCCCAGGTGTACCAGCCGACGATAACGCGCTGCATCCAGACACCGGTCTGGCTCAGCGTCTGCCCGGTAATGAAAATGCGAAAATCGCGATGCTTCAGCGTTTGAAAGATATGCGAAAAGCCAGCTTCGGACATGGAATGGGAACGCTTCCCTCGGGATGCTGAAGGTGTGGCCGGTCGAAGCCCGAGAGCCGGACCTCACGAGGGCGTATGGCCCTTGTCCAACCGAGTAAAAATACTTTGTGCTGACGGGCGGCCGAGCCGACCGTGGAAACTTGAGTGCGCATCATATGGCAAAGCCAGTAACCAGGTAATGCCTAATGCGAGGGTCAGCTTTCCATCGTCGAAGCCATGACCTTCGAACGATTCATCGACCAGACCCAGAATCCGAGGCAAATCACGCTGGCCCCGATCGCTGACCAGCGTAGTCCGATCAAGTCAGCGCCAATGCCGAGGATGAGGCCGCCTGCCGATTGGCCACCGCGCTGCACCATGACATAAAGGCTGGCCACCCGGCCGCGCATCTGTACTTCAACGGTATTTTGAATCAGGGTCTGGGCCGAAATGCCATTGATGATCAGGGCGGCGCCCAGGATTGCCGTGATGGCGATGGCCAGCCAGAAGATATCGGTGGCTGCGAAGACGGCCATGCAACCGCCAATCACGCCGACGCTGAGGATGAAAATCCAGGTCAGGCCATTAACGCCAGCCCGCCTGGCCATGTAGATGCCGCCAAGCACTGCACCACCGCCAAGGATGCCGGTCAACCAGGCCACGCCATCGGCGCCACGGCTAAAAATCAAGGCCGAGAAGGCGGGAAACATCGCGATGATGGCCTTGCCGAGTGTCGAGGTGACGATCATCGAGGTCATGAGGGGGCCAATGCCCGGATGGCGGAAGGTATAGGTGATGCCGTCGGCGATGTCGGCAAGCAGGCGCTTGCCGGTCGGCTTGATCTTTTCATCGGGCGCCTTGACCAGAAACAAGGTCACCGCCGGGATGCCAAAGAAGGCGGCGCATAAGGCAAAGGCTGGCCAGACCCCCCATTGCACAATGACCAGACCGGCAATCGCGGGCCCGATAAATCGGCCAGCATTGGCAACCAACGAATTGATCGCCACTGCCGAATGCATGTTTTCCTTGCCGACCATGCTGGGGACGATGGCCAGACGTGCCGGCAGGTTGATGGCAATGCAACTGCCGGCGATGAAGACCAGAACGAACAGAAGTTCGACGCTCGACCAATTGGCATAGACCATGAAACAGAGGGCAGCGACCGACAGGGCGGAGCCGAGCTGGGTAAAGTGGATGATGGTCAAGCGATTGACGCGGTCGGCCAAGGCCCCGGATAGGGACCCGATGAACACGGTGGGAAACAGATCTGCCAGGCTCATCACGCCCAGCCATGTCGCCGACTGGGTCAGTTCCCAGGTGTACCAACCGACAACGACGCGCTGCATCCAGACGCCGATCTGGCTCAGCGTCTGCCCGGTCATGAAAATACGGAAATCCCGGTGCTTAAGCGCGCGAACGATATGGGAAAAGCCAGCTTCGGACATCGGATAAGAACGCTTTCCCAAAGGGTGGCCGGTCGATGGTCGTAACGCGGTCATTGAACGCGGCGAGGACGTTCAAAACCCATTTGGACCGGAAAACGGCGATGTGTTGATCGGGCGGCCGACTCGGCCACGGGAACAGGACTGGCGCCATCATATGGCAATCCTGCGGCCCGCGTAACGCCCAAAGAGAAGCTTTGAACGCTGCGCCCGGCGCGGGTCAGACTTCCAGTACTTTGGCCATGGTTTTCGCGCGGCGAAACGACCACAACCAAAAGCCTACGCAGATCAAACCGGCCGCGGCGATGGTCCAGCGGAGTCCGATCAGGTCGGCCGTCACGCCCAGGATGGCGGAGCCCAAGGCCTGTCCACCGCGCATGACCATACCGAACAGGCTGGCCAGCCGGCCGCGCATGTGCCTGTCGCCCGCATGTTGCAACAAGGTCTGGGCCGAAACGCCGTTGATGATGCTGGAGGCGCCGACGGCGGTGCATATCGGAATGGCCAACCAAAATATGTCGTTGGAGGTGAACAGGAACAGCCCGGTTCCGATGACGCCGATCTGCATGATGCTGATCCGGGTCAAGCCGGCAACGCCGGTAGCCCGTTGGGCCATGAAGATGCCGCCCAAGACGGCTCCCATCCCGACGGCGCCAGTCAACCAGGCTAGGCCGTCGGCGCCACGGTTAAAGATATGGTCGGCAAAGCCCGGAAACAGCGATCCGAAGGTCTTGCCGAAAACCGAGGTGACGATCAACGCTGCCATTAGCGGTCCGATGCCGGGATGGCGCACGGTGTAGGTTATCCCCTCGATCGCATCGCCCATCAGCTTCTTACCGGACCGACTGATCTCCTCCTTGGAAGTCTGCACCATCAGCAAGGTAAAGGCGGGCAGGCCATAGCACACCGCGCAGATGGCCCAGGCCGGTCCTATGCCCCACTGGACAATGGCGAAACCGCCGCAGGCCGGCCCGAGGAAGCGGCCGCCGTTGGATACCAAGGCATTGATGGCGATGGCGGGCTGCAGATTCTCGCGTCCGATCAGATTGGGGATCATGGCCAGCCGGGCCGGCAAGTTGATGGCCATGAACGCGCCCTGGATCAGCATGAACAGGAACAGCAGTTCGATGGTCAGCGAGCCCTGATAGTAAAGGAAGGCAAGTGCCACGGTGAACAGAGTGGTGCCGACCTGCGACAGGCGGACGATGGTCAGCCGGTCGAAGCGGTCAGCTAGTGCACCGGTCAGCGGTCCCATGAACAGCGTCGGCGCCAAATCGGCCATGCCCATCAGGCCCAGCCAGGTAGCCGACTCGGTCAACTCCCAGGTCTGCCAACCAGCAACGATGCGCGTCATCCACATGGCGATCTGGCTGAGCAGGTGACCGCTCATGAAAATTCGAAAGTTGCGCTGCTGCAAAGCGCCGAGAATCTGGGCAAAGCCGGCAAAGGACATGGCGTGGGGGCGCCTCTTTA
>CAMCUA010000145.1 GCA_945878455.1 Asaia bogorensis
GAAGATAGTACCGACCTTGCGCCACCTTCCCCTTCCCAATCTTCGCAACCGCGATTAGCGTGTTGGCGGGAGCAGCAGTGCGCCCTCAGCGCGCCGCCAACGAACGCCACAATCTGGGACATGGGGAGAGAGATCATGCACTGGGGCAATCGCCGCAAGAAATTCCGCGCCCTGCTGGAAAGCAAGAAGTGCTATCACCCGGCATCCGTCTTCGATGCCCTGTCGGGGCGCATCGCCGAGGACCTGGGTTTCGAATGCGGCATGTATGCCGGTTCGAACAGCACGCTCGCCATCTTGGGCGCCCCCGACATCATGGTCATGACGCTGACCGAATTCGCCCAGCAGGCGCTGCGCATCAACCGCGCCACCAAGATGCCGGTGATGTGCGAGGCCGATACCGGCTATGGCAACGCGCTTAACGTGCGGCGCACGGTCGAGGAGATGGAGACCGCCGGCATCGCCGCCATCAATATCGAAGACAGCGTCGTGCCCCGCCCCTACGGCGTCTCCGACAAAGTGCAGCTCATTTCTATCGACGAGGCGGTCGGCAAGCTCAAGGCGGCGCTCGATGCCCGCCAGGACAAATCACTGGTCATCTCCGGGCGCACCCGTGCCTTCTCGGCTTCCGCCACCAACATCAAGGATGCGGTGGCGCGCTGCAAAGCCTATGAAAAGACCGGCGTCGATTCGGTCTTCCTGACCTCGATGAAAACCCGCAAGCAGCTCGAAGCGATCCGCGACGCGGTCAAGATTCCGATCCTGCTCGGCAGCATCGATCCGGTCGGCGAGCTCTACGACAAGGCCTATCTCGCCAAGATGGGCGTGCGCATCTCGTTGCAGGGCCATCAGTCGATCCGCGGCGCCGTGCAGGGCGTCTACAACACGCTCAAGGCCTTGCGCGACGGCGTCAACCCGAAGGATCTCAAGGGCATTGCCTCGGCCGATTTGATGGCCAAGGCTACCCGCGCCAAGGACTACGACCGCTGGGTCAAGGATTTCCTCGGCGGCGTCTAATTCACAACGATTTCAACCAAACGAACGAACCAACAGGGAGAGACATCATGGATTGGAGCAAGCGTCGCAAGAAGTTCCGTGCCCTCGTCGCCGGCAAGAAATGCGTGCATCCCGCTTCTGTGCACGATCCGCTGACGGCGCGCATCGCCGAAGGCTTGGGCTTCGAATGCGGCATGTATGCGGGCTCCATCGCGTCCGAGGCGGTGTTGGCCGCCCCCGACACGATGGTCCTGACGCTGACCGAATTCGCCGAACAGGCCTATCGCATGAATCGCGCTGCCAACCTGCCGCTCGTCTGCGAGGTTGATAACGCCTACGGCAATGCGCTGAACGCTCGGCGCACGGTCGAGGAGATGGAGAACGCGGGCGTCGTCGCCATCTGCGTCGAAGACACGGTGGTGCCCCGTCCCTACGGCCCGTCCAACAAGCTGACCTTCCTTTCCCTCGAGGAAAGCGTCGGCAAGATGAAGGCCTCGCTCGATGCGCGGCAGGACAAGACGATGCTCATCGCCGGGCGCACCCGGGCGCTCGCCGTCAACGGCCTCAAGGACGCCATCGCCCGCTGCAAGGCCTACGAGAAGGCCGGCGTC
This sequence comes from Asaia bogorensis, assembly GCA_945878455.1. Taxonomy (GTDB): domain Bacteria; phylum Pseudomonadota; class Alphaproteobacteria; order Rhodospirillales; family CAMCUA01; genus CAMCUA01. The sequence goes on from CAMCUA010000145.1 coordinate 1,605, forward strand.
GATGCCATCTTCCTGGCCGGAAAAAAGACCTTGGCTGATCTCGAGGCCGTCTGCTCGGCGCTCAAAGTGCCGGTCTTCACCAGCGGCGTCGATTCCAACGGCGACCTCTACGATCTCAAGCACTTGGGCAAGATCGGCGTACGCATTGCCCTGCAGGGACACCTGCCGATTCAGGCCGCCGTCAAGGCCGCCCACGATACGCTGAAGGCGCTGCGCGGCGGCACCCCACCCAAGCAGCTCAAGGACATGCTGGCCACGAAAGAATTGATGGACAGAGCTACCCGCGCCGCCGACTACGACAAGTGGACCGAGGCCTACCTCGGCGGCAAGCGCCAGAGCCACTGAACGGCGCCGGCGTCTCAGGGTGAGGTACCAAGGTACAACCTCATCCTGAGGAGCCCCGCAGGGGCGTCTCGAAGGTTGGGCGCCCGCCGTGACGCTTTGACGCGCTGCCCCGACGCCCGCCGTCAGGCCAGCCGCCACCCTGAAACAAGCAGGGGCAGCGAAGTGACCTTCGAGAGCGCCGCGAAAAAAGGGTCGCGCGTCACGCAGATCCTGCCCATGGAGCCTGCTGCGATCAGTACCGGCGTCAGCGCGAATGTGGAGGCTTCAGGTCCCCAAGAACACCGCACGGACGAAGCAGCGATAGTGCAAAATCTGGCGCGGCAGCACGCCGGGATCCTTTAGAGATTTGGACAGGATGATGCCGCCGTCGGCGACCGTCGACAGCATATCGGCCATGTCATCGAGATTGACCTCGATCTTGGGGGGATAGCGCTCTGCGATGCGGGAGAGCCGCTCGCCAAAGCGCTTGCGCCAGATCAGGTGCCCTTCCGTGGTCATGCTGCGCACGTCGCGGCTGAACAGATGATCCTGGTAGATGTAAGACGCGACCAGACAGCCGGGGTGTCCGTTCGGTAGATCGCTCATCGTGTCGGCCAACAGCTTGAGGAAAAGGAGAAAGCCGTGCAACGGGTCTTCGCTGAGTTCGTCCGCTTGGTTAAAGAGCCGCTCGAACACCTCCCATTCGCGGTCCAGATAACGCTGCAGCAACGCCTTGGCGAGGTCGTTCTTATCCTTGAAGTGATAGAAGAATCCGGATTTTGTGAGCCCCGCTTCGGCGATGATCTCGTCGATCGACGTCGCCGCAAAGCCCTTGTTGAGGACCCCGTCCTGGGCGATGTCGAGCAGGCGCTCGCGGGTCTGTCCACCCTTGCTGAGAACTTTGACGCTCATGTCGAAAACCATACCACAAGTACTGCACTCGCGGTGCTTTTTCGGGCGCGGACAGGATGCGCCGTGGCACCGAAAAAACCGGCATGACGTTCGTAACAGTCTGATCTCACGGCAGAAATCGTCAGTGTGCGGGCACCGTACCACGAGTTGTCTAGGTCTGCGAGGCGTTCTTGGATAGCTTTGGATCACGCTTGGACACGGTGTCCGGGCAGGTCCAAGTGAATGAACCCATGTCGCGCCGATTGGCCTTCTTGATCGCACGGACAGTGTGCCTGAATGCGGGACTGACCCTGCTCAGGCGCGGTTCGATCCGCATGTGACCTTACCCACCTTTCAGGAAAAATCTCATGCTGAACGATCGCTACGGAAATCCTGCCTCCACTGCTTCGCCAGCGGCGATAGCGAAGTACAACGAGGCGCTCGACCTCATCCGGCTCTATCGCGGCGACCCGGTCGCAGCGCTTGATTCCGCCCTGGCCGAAGACCCCGATTTCGGCGGCGCCTGGGCTGCGCGCGCCGGGTTGCTCGTGCAACAAACCGATAAAGCCTACGTGGAAGAGACACTCCGAAGTCTCCGCGCGGGCGCCGCCGCTCGCCTGAATGATCGCGATCGCATGCATTTGCGGGCGGTGCGGGATTGGACCGAGGGCCGCTATCGCCAGGGGACGGCGCTGCTGGCACGCATTTCTCGGGAGAATCCCCGCGACCTTTTGGCGCTGCAATATGCGCATGTGGGCTGCTTCTTCCTCGGCCTGCAGCAAGAATTGCGCGACGGGCCGCTGCAAGCCATGCGTGCGTTCAAGCGCGGCGAGGATGGCTACGGCCCGTTGCTCGGCATGGCCGCATTCGGCTTTGAGGAGTGCGGCGACTATGCACGCGCTGAAGCTTTGGGGCGCGAGGCGGTGGCGATCGATCCGCGCGATGGCTGGGCCGTGCACGCCGTGGCGCACGTTAACGAAATGCGCGGCGATCTCGATCGCGGCATTCCGTGGCTCGCCGACAGCGCGGCGCATTGGGCGCCGGATTCAGGCTTCGCCTACCACAATTGGTGGCACTTGGCGCTTCTGTATCTCGACCGCGGCGACATCGCCCAGGTGCTGAGACTCTTTGACCAAAAGATCAGGCCCAACCCGGATGCGCAAGTCGTTCTCGAATGGATCGACGCCTCGGCGTTGCTGTGGCGCTTGAAGCTGGAAGGCGTCGACACGAACGAGCGTTTCGCAAAGCTCGCGGCCTGCTGGGAGCGTGCCGCCGAAGACGCGTTCTACGCATTCAACGATGTGCACGCGGTGATGGCCTTCCTGGGCGCGGGCCGCACCGGCGATGTGGAGCGCACGCTCAAAGCCATGCGCCCGGTAGCGGCAGATGGCAGCGACAATGCGGTCATGACGCGGACGGTCGGTCTGCCGCTGGCGGAGGCGTTCGCGGCGTTCGACGCCGGCCGCTACGGCGAATGCGTCGAAAAGATCGCCTCGACGCGTGGCATTGCCCAGCGCTTCGGCGGCAGCCACGCGCAGCGCGACATCATTTCGCTCACGGCGCTGCACGCGGCGATCGGAGGAGGCATAGTCGAAGCCGCGCAAGCGTTGGCGTTCGAGCGCACCCAGCATAAGCCGACAAGCCCATGGGCGGGGCGCCTCTCGCGCCGTGCCGCCCAGCTTTCCGCCGGTCAACGCGCGGCGTAGAGGCAGGATCGCGAGACCTCGCATCTGGACAGCCAGCGGTCGCGCCGTTCGTCACGCTGACGGCGGGCGACCGCTTTGGGCCATCGAGACCTGAATGGCCGCATTCTAGAGACCTTTGCACGGCTGACAGCGTTGCAATTCATGTTCCCTGACATGCAGGGAGGTTGAGCGATGGCGTGTCGTCGTGTCGGAAAGCGAGGATTTGCGGATGTCGTCGTCAATCGTTCGCTTGCTATACGCGACCGTCTCAGCGAGATCGATGGATTGCGGGACGGTTTGCGGTGCGCGGCCCGGTCGTCACCTCGGCCAATATTCAAGAGTTGCATCGGGCCGCAACGCGCCGACCATGCGCATGTTGTCAGTCAAGCCGACGCGCATCCGCCGCTGCCTCGGCCAGCAGCCAATCGCGGAATCGCACGATCTTCGGCAGCCCGGCGTTCGCCTTCGGACAGACGATCCAATAGGCATAGGGCGCCGGCAGGCCGAGGGCGAAGGGCCGGACCAGCCGTCCGGCGATCAGGTCCCAGGCGGCGAGCGCGCTGCGCGACAGGGCGATGCCTTGGCCGTCGATGGCGGCATCGATGGCCATGCTCGCCTGATTGAAGATCGGACCATGGCGGATGTCGGCTGCGTCGACGCCCGCAGCTGCGAGCCACTGCGCCCAGCCATTGCGGTCGTCGAGATGCAGCAAGGTGTGATGCCGCACGTCGCTGGGGGCACGCATGGCCTGCCGTCCCTGCATCAGCTTGGGGCTGCACACCGCGAACAGCTCTTCGGCGCAAAGCCGCGTCACCTGCATCCCGGGCCACTGCCCATTGCCGTGGCGAACCGCCACGTCGATGTCCTCGTTGGCGAAGTCGACGTGGTGCAGCGAGGCGCTGACGCGCAGATCGATGTCGGGGTGCGCGGCGGCGAATCCGCCCAGGCGATGCACCAGCCACTTGCTGGCGAAGTTGGGCGAGGTGGTGACCGTCAGCACACCGGCGCGCTGGCGCAGCTGCAATCGCTCTGTCCCCGCCGCCAGCCGGTCGAAGGCATCACGCACCACTTCCAGATAGGATCGCCCCGCCTCGCTGATGGCCAGCCGCTGGCGCTCGCGGTGGAACAGCACCACCCCCAGCTCGCGCTCCAGCGCCTTCACCTGATGGCTGACGGCGCCCTGGGTCACGCACAGCTCAAGGGCGGCCTTGGTGAAACTTTCATGCCGCGCGGCGGCCTCGAAAGCTTTCAGGGCGTTGAGGGCGGGAAGTCGGCGCGGCATCGCCATCGCTCGCTAAGTTCATGAAAAATTCTCAGTCAGGATAGAGAAACGATGCTTTGCGAGAAAGCCCAAAAATCCACTATGGATCAGCCTCTAGGCAAGGAAATGCCTTCGGCTTACCAACAGGAGCATGAATTATGTTGCGAAATTTTAGCGACGTGATCGTCCAGGCCGGTGTCGGCAACGCGGCGCTTTTCCGGCGTCCGGCCGCCCGGCCGGAGGGGTCACTTTTCCGCCGTATCGCGGCACGGCTTGCCCTCTGGCAGCAGCGTTACCGTAGCCGCATTGCGCTTGTCGGGCTCGACGTGGAGCGGTTGCGCGATATCGGGCTCACGGTCGAGGATGTCCGCCGCGAAACCGCCAAGCCGTTCTGGCGGCCCTAGCCGGCACGCCTTAAGGCCGCAGCCGCTCAACCCCGTACATCAGCGTCTGGTTGCCGCCGAGCCGTGTGTTGCGCATCGGCCGGTAGCGTTCGATCCACGGCAGCAGCGCGGCGCCGGCTTTGCCCTGCGCCAGGCCGAAGCGCGTGTAGTAGGGCTCCATCCAGGCCAGATCGTTGCCGCCGATGTCGCCGACCGAATCCTGCTTCTTGCCCGTGCGCTGCTCGAAGAGCGTCGGCTCGGCGAGGCCGGCCAGCGCGACGCCGATCAGCCGGTCGAGCGCCCGGTCGCCCTCGGCGTAAAGATCCTGGCCGTTGCGCATGCCCAATTCGGCGAGTGGCACCAGCGCTTGCAGCGAAAACAAATGGTAGTGCAGCGCCTTCGGCCCGCGCGCCAGTTCCAGCGGCAGGATGCCGTCGGCGCCGATCTTCCCGGCGGCCTTGCGATAGCCGTCCATCGCCCAGGCGAACAGGGTCTGGTTGTTGCCGACCACGGCGGCCAGGCCGACCGACAAGGCCGCCCAATAGGCATGGTTGTTGTTGCGGCTGTCGCGCCCGGTGCCGGTCGTATAGTCGGCATGCACCGTTCGCGCCCAGACGCCGATCCAGTTCTCGACGGCGTGCTTCTTCTCGGGGCTTAGCCCGGCAGCGTCGCGAATGCGCAGATAGGCGGTGGCGACGGTGCCCAAGGACCATTTGCGCACATAGCCGCCTTGCTGGCTGACCTTGCCCAGCATGGCCTGGCCGGCGGCCCAACCGGCCAGCCAGTCGAGCGCGCAGGCGGCGATGGCCGGGTTGCCGGCACCGACCTTGCGGCTGGCATCGGCCTGATGGGCATCGCCCAAGTCGGCCAGTCCGCGTTCGAAACGATTGATGGCTTGGGTGGCGGCGCGATAGCGCTCCATGGCAGCCGAGTCGACCACGGTCGAGGCCGTACCTGGTGCATAGAAGCCGTCGAACAACAGGTCGACGACCGGCGCCGGCGCTGCCGTGCAGCCCTTGAAGATGGTAACCGTGGTAGGTGCGCGCTGGCGGTCCGCCAGCGGAAACGGGGGAAGTAAGGGTGTCTCGGCTCGCGCGACGCCGGTTGAAACCAGCGCCGCGCAGCAGAGAATGGCCAACCGCCTCACGAAGGGGACGGGCTCTTGGCCAACGGACAAGGCCGCTGGTTACTTCTTCTTGGCGGCCGTCTTCTTCTTGGCGACCGTTTTCTTCGCGGCCTTTTTCGGTGCGGCCTTTTTCGGTGCAGCCTTATTCGGCGCGGCCTTATTCGGCGCGGCCTTCTTCTTCGCTACGGTCTTCTTGGCAGTCTTTTTCGGTGCGGCCTTTTTCTTGGCTGGCGCCTTCTTCGCGGCCGGACGGGCGGCCATGGCGGCGCGGGCCTTTTTCTTCGCTACTTTCTTCTTCGCCACTTTCTTCTTCGCTACCGTCTTTTTCGCCGTTGTCTTCTTCGCTACGGTCTTCTTCGCTACGGTCTTCTTGGCGACGGTCTTTTTCGGTGCGGCTTTCTTCTTTGCTACCTTCTTCTTGGCAGCGGATTTCTTCGCAGGGGCTTTCTTGGCGGCCGACTTGCTGGCCATGGCGGCGGCAGATCTGAGCATCATGACTTTGCCTTTCTCGTGGGTACTTTTCGGGTGGAAGACTTGCGTGCCGCGGCTGTTTTGCCCCGTGGCTTGGCAAGCGATTTGGCATTTTCAGGCGCTTCGATGCCCGGCATGCCGACGAAACCTGGCAGCGCCTTGATGCGCGCAATCCAGGTTAGAACGTGGGGATAAGGATCCAAGGCGATCTCACCCATGGGCGCCAGCGCCACATAGGGGAAGCAGGCGATATCGGCGATGGTGGGCCCTTTGCCCGCCAGCCACTTGTTCTTCTGCAAGTGGGCGTCGAGCACGGCCAGTCCGGCGCGCCCGTGGGTTTGAACCTCGTCCTTGTTCCAGGGCCGCTTCATGACGACGACGGCACGTGCCCGCGCCAGTCCGTAAAAGCATTCGTTCTGCGCCACGGCCAGCCACTGCATAACGCGGGCCTCGCCAGCGGGGTCGCTCGGCAGCCAACTCTTGTCGCCGTACTTGCGTGCCAGGTAGACCAGCAGGGCCGTCGAATCCCACAGTGTCACCTTGCCATCCTGCAGTGCCGGCACTTGACCGCGTGGATTGATCGCCAGGAATGTTTTCTCTTTTTGGGCTCCGGCACCTAAATTCATGTCGACCAATTCGTATGACTTGCCGAGCAGGGCCAGCATCAGCCGCACCTTGTAGGAATTGCCTGAGGCATTCGCACTATAGAGTCTGATCGCCATGACATCCCTTTGGTATGATCGCCGACGAATCGCAGTGTAGGGCGCTAAGACCAGACAATACTATTACTGCGCTATACAGTGCAAAGAAAAATCGCAAGGGCTGCTGACGTACGAGGTTGGCGACGGCTAGGTCGCGATGTAAAAAAGAATCGTGCTTACAGGCGAAAATCAGCCAG
>CAMCUA010000146.1 GCA_945878455.1 Asaia bogorensis
CCGCCCCGGCTGCCGCCCCGGTTGCCGCGCGGGTCGCGGCACCGGCCGCCGGCGCGAAACAGGCACCTGCCGCCATATCCGGCAATGCCGGTCATTATCCGCCGCGACCCTTCGGCCCGCGCGAGGAGCGGGTGCGCATGTCGCGCCTACGCCGCATGGTCGCCAGCCGGCTGAAGGAAGCACAAAACACCGCCGCCATGCTGACCACCTTCAACGAGGTCGACATGACCGAGGTGATGGCCATGCGCACCCGTTATCGCGACAGTTTTGAAAAGAAGCATGGCGTGCGTCTGGGCTTCATGTCGATCTTCATCAAGGCCTGCATCGTGGCGCTGGGCGAACTGCCGGCGCTCAACGCCGAAATCGACGGCGACGAGATCGTCTATAAGAATCATTACGACATCGGCGTCGCCGTCGGCAGCGAGCATGGCCTGGTGGTGCCGGTGCTGCGCGATGCCGATGCCTTGACCTTCGCCGGTATCGAAAAGGGCATCGCCGATTTCGGCCGCCGCGCCCGCGACGGCAAGTTGTCGATGGATGAATTGCAGGGTGGCACCTTCACCGTTACCAACGGCGGCATCTTCGGTTCGTTGATGTCGACGCCGATCCTCAACCCACCGCAATCGGGCATTCTTGGCATGCACAAGATTCAACAGCGCCCGATGGTGCTGGCCGACGGCTCCGTGGCCGCCCGCCCGATGATGTATTTGGCGCTCAGTTACGATCATCGCATCGTCGACGGGCGCGAGGCGGTAACCTTCCTGGTCCGGGTCAAGGAATGCGTCGAAAACCCGGATCGCATCATGCTGGGTGCGTGAGCGGAGCATGGCCGAACAGACCTACGACGTTGTCGTCATCGGCGGCGGGCCGGGCGGCTATGTCGGCGCCATCCGCGCCGCGCAACTCGGCCTCAAGGTGGCCTGCGTCGAAATGCGCGGCAGCCTGGGCGGCACCTGCCTGAACGTCGGCTGCATCCCGTCGAAGGCGCTGCTGCATTCCTCCCATCTGTTCGACGAGGCCAACCACTCCTTCGCTGCCCACGGCATCAAGGGCAAGGTCGAACTCGATCTGCAGACGATGCTGGCGCGCAAGGACGCGGTCGTTACCGATCTCACCAAGGGCATCGAATTCCTGTTCAAGAAGAACAAGGTCGATTACGTCATCGGACGCGGCAGCATCGTCGATGCCCGCACCGTCGCCGTCGATACGGGCAAGGGCGCCAAGAAGCTGACCCTGAAGACCGATGCCATCGTCATCGCCACCGGTTCGGAATCAACGCCGCTGCCGGGTGTCGCCGTCGACGAAAAGCGCATCGTCAGCTCGACCGGCGCGCTGACGCTGGGCCAGGTGCCAAAAAGCCTGGTGGTCATCGGCGCCGGGGTCATCGGCCTCGAACTTGGTTCCGTCTGGCGACGTTTGGGCGCCGAAGTGACCGTGGTCGAATTCCTCGACCGTATCCTGCCCGGCATGGACGGCGAGTTGGCGAAGATGGCGCAACGCCTGCTCACCCGCCAGGGCCTGAACTTCCGCCTGTCGACCAAAGTCACCGGCGCCAAGGCGACGGCGAAGGGCGTGACGCTGACGGCCGAACCGGTGAAGGGTGGCGCCGCCGAAGAACTGCAGGCCGACGTCGTGCTCGTCGCCATCGGCCGGCGGCCTTATACCGACGGCCTCGGCCTCGAGAAACTCGGCGTCGTCACCGAACGCGGGCGCATCCGCGTCGATCACGAATTCCAAACCAACGTCGCCGGCATCTTCGCCATTGGCGATGTCATCCATGGCCCGATGCTGGCCCATAAGGCCGAAGAGGATGGCGTCGCGGTCGCCGAACTGATCGCCGGAAAACCCGGCCATGTCGATTACCACCTGGTGCCGGGCGTGGTTTATACTTGGCCCGAGATCGCCGGGGTCGGGCGCACGGAAGAACAGCTCAAGGAGGCCGGCGTCGCCTACCGGGTCGGCAAGTTTCCCTTCTCGGCCAACTCGCGGGCGCGGACCACGGGCGAGACCGACGGCTTCGTGAAAATCCTGGCCGATGCCGGGAGCGATGCCGTGCTCGGCTGCCACATCGTCGGCCCGCTGGCCGGTGAGCTGATCCAGGAAGTCTGCAACGTCATGGCCTTCGGCGGTTCGGCCGAGGATATCGCGCGCACCTGCCACAGCCACCCTGGCATGGCCGAAGCGGTCAAGGAAGCGGCGCTCGCCGTCGATGGGCGCGCCATCCACGTCTGATACGATGTTCTAAAGCGCCGGCTGCTCGTTTCCCCTATAATCACTTTCTAACGGTAATCGTCCCAAGACGGGAGCAGGGAAGCCATGAACGTCCTCGCCAAAGCCCAGACGATGAAAATCACCAAAATGTCCAAACACATAGGGGCCGAAGTCACCGGCATCGATCTGACCAAGCCGGTCGATGCCGATACCCGCCGGCGCCTCAACGAAGCGGCGGTCGAACATATCGCCCTGGTCATCCGCGATCAAAAATTCACCCACCGGCAGTTCCTCGACGCCGCCATGCTGTTCGGCGAGCCGATGGAGCGCTACTTCACCGATTACGGCGTACCCGGCGTGCCCTTCGTGCATGAAGTGTCCAGCCTGCATCGCAGCAAGGACGGCTCGGTGAAGAAGACCGGCCCGAAGTGGCACACCGACCACACCAACCAGGAATTCCCGCCGAAATACACCATCCTGCATGCCGTTAGCCTGCCGCGCGCCGGCGGCGGCACCAGCGTCGTCAACATGCGCGCCTGCTACGACGCACTGCCCGACGACATGAAGCAACGCGTAGCCAACCTGCAGACCGTCAACGTCATGGTCGGCAGCGCCGTTGATAAGTTCGAAAACACCGACAGCATGATGCGCCAAAAGGTCGAAAATCCGCCACCGATCCTACAGCCGCTGGTGCGCACCAATGCCGATAACGGCACCAAGGCGCTCTATTTCCACCCGAACAAGACAGAAAACATCGTCGGCATGGGGCCGGAGGAATCCCAGGCCTTGCTCGATGACCTGCTGGAACGGGCGATCCGGCCGGAATTCGTCTACAGCCACCAGCATCGCTTGGGCGACATGTTCCTGTGGGACAACCGCTCCGCCCTGCACAAGGCAAATTACGATTTCGATCCCACCGACACGACCCAACACCGCCTGCTCTATCGCGTGCTCATCAAGGGCGAACGGCCGCGCTGAGGCGGCGTTGAAGACCGCCGGACTCTAGTCCTCGCGCAGACGGGCGCGCGGATGGGCGTCGCGGTAAACGGCGGCCAGCCGGCCGCTGTCGACGGCGGTATAGCGCTGCGTCGTCGACAGCGAGGCATGCCCGAGCAATTCCTGAATGGTGCGCAGATCGCCGCCGCTGGCCAGCAGATGGGTGGCGAAACTGTGGCGCAGGGCGTGCGGTGTGGCCGAGTCCGCTAAACCCAACTCGGCGCGAAGTTGGCGCATGCGGCGCTGCACGATGCCGGCCTGCAAGCGTCCGCCGCGCACGCCGATGAATAATGGGTCATCGGCTATCAGCGGGTGCGGGCAGGCGGCCAGATAATCGGCAATGGCGGTGGCGACGGCCGGCAACACCGGCACCAGGCGCTGTTTGTTGCCTTTACCGGTAACGACCATGGCATCGCCGCGCGGCGCCTGATAGCGATCCAACGCCAGGGCTTCGCCGATGCGCAGGCCGCAACCGTAGAGCAGGGTGAACATCGCGATGTCGCGTTTGGCGACCCAAGGCGCTGTGTCGGCCTCGCCAACGGCCGCGACGACATCGCGCGCCTCGTCCTCGGCCAGGGCCTTGGGGATGCTCTGCGGCAAGCGCGGCGTGCGCAAGATGCCGATGGCGGCGTTGTGGACCGTGCCCTGCCGGTCGAGCCGGCGGAACAGGCCGCGCAATGCTGCCAAGGCGCGTGCCGTCGATGCCCGTGACAGACCGTCGGCCTGTCGGCGAGCCAACCAAGCTCGCAGGTCCATGAGCTTGAGCCCCGCCAGTTCGGCGAGACCCGGGGGATAGCCGTTGTAGTCCGTCAGGAAACCTAGGAAGGCGACGATATCGCGCCGGTAGGCGTCCAGGGTATGGAGCGAATAGCGCCGTTCGTGGGTCAGCCAGTCCAGCCATTCGTCGATCGCTGCCCGCAGCGCCGGCTCGGCCGGCAACGGTGCCAGCTGCGGTGGGCGACGCTCATCGTCCGGCGTCAGTTGGCGTCCTCCAGCCAGCGTCGCGCGCAACGCTCGGCGACACGGGCCAGGAAGCCGATCAGGTCCGTGCCCTGGCCGGCATGGAAGGCGCCGCGGCCACGCGAGCCCAAGGCCAGCAGGCCACCCGGCAGGGTTTGCGACGGCATCAGGCGGGCCAGCGCCGCCGACCGTACCAAGCCCGCGCCAGAACCGAATATGGTACCGTCATCGCTGGTGTCGCGCAGCAGCTTGACGTCCGTGGTGCCGAGCACCAGATCGACGGTGCCGGCCGCCAATTGGCGCAAGTCGGGCAAGACCAGGTCGGACAGCGGCGATGCCGGCGGCTCGAACCCGAGGACCACGGTATCGACGTCGAGCAGCAAGGGCAGGTCGTCGCCGACGATGCGTACCATATGGGCGAAATCCTGGGCGCCCATCAGCGCCAGTGCCGCCGCATGGGTACGATTCTGGATCGACAGGTTTCGCCGGCTTGTATCGATCAGGTCGAGCGCCGAGGCCCGCAGGTTGTCGATCTCCCCGCGCAGCCGTTCCAACATGAAGTGCTGCATGTCGACGACGCGGCCGTCCGCGTCCTCGGCGGCCCGCCGGGACGGCGGGGCAAGGGTGTCAAGCACCTCGGGATGGCGCAGCAGGAAATCGCGGTGATCGCGCAGATAAGCGGCGACTGTCTCGTCATCGACCGCGCGCGGCGCCGATTCGGCCGTTGCCGGCAGCAGCGATTCGGCTTGGCTATCCTGTTCCATCCCGTTGATTATCCTTGTCCTTTGGATTCAATACCGGGCGGCTCGCCGGCCCACCTCTTGGTAGACTAAAGTGTAGCCGATGGAGACTCCCCATACTAGTTCAGGTCAGGCTCGTTCAGCGGCGAACGATTCGCCCACCGCCACGGCTCATCGCTTCCAGGCTGGGGAGCGGGTTGGTGTCCTGCTACCCCTGCCGCTAAGCGGCGCTTATGACTACCGTGTTGCCGCAGGCATGGATTTAGCAGAGGGCGCCTTCGTCAGCGTACCGCTCGGCCGGCGGCAGGCGACAGGCGTGGTCTGGGGACCGGCGGCGGGCGACGTCGCCGAAGCGCGGCTGCGCGATGTGGCGGCCTGCCTTCCGGTGGCGCCGATGACGGCGGTCATGCGCCGCTTCATCAATTGGGTGGCAGCCTACAATATCTATCCGGCCGGTGCCGTGTTGCGCATGGCGATGAGCGTCCCCGAGGCGCTATCGGCGCCGCGCCCCGAAACCGTATTGGCCTTGGCTGCTCCCTTGCCCGACCTGCGTCCGACGGCGGCGCGGGCACGGGTGCTGGCGGTATTGGCCCATGGTCCGCCGCGCACCGCCGCCGACCTGGCGCGCGAAGCCGGGGTCAGTTCCGGGGTCGTCTCCGGATTGCTTGCGGCGGGCATGCTGATCCCACGTACCATCCCGCGCCAGGCGGCGCCGGAACTGCCCGATTGGTCCTTGCCCGGTCCCGTCCTTTCGGTCGATCAGGCGGCGGCGGCGGCGGAACTGGTGGGCGGCGTCGGCAGGGGCTTCGCCGTGACCTTGCTCGACGGGGTTCCCGGTTCGGGCAAGACCGAAGTTTATTTCGAGGCGGTGGCGGAAACCCTGCGCCAGGGCCGCCAGGTCTTGGTGATGTTGCCGGAAATTGCCTTGTCGGCCCAATGGCTGAGCCGCTTTCGCGAGCGCTTCGGCGCACCGCCCGTGGAATGGCACTCCGATCTGACCGGCGCGCGCCGCCGCGCCGCCTGGCGGGCCATATCCGAGGGCCGTGCGCCTGTTGTGGTTGGGGCCCGTTCGGCGCTGTTTCTACCGTTTCCCGACCTCGGCCTGATCGTCGTCGACGAAGAACACGATGCCGCCTTCAAACAGGAAGATGGCGTCGTCTACAACGGCCGCGATATGACGGTGGTGCGCGCCCGGCTGGGCAACATTCCGGCGGTGCTCTGTTCGGCAACGCCATCGTTGGAAACGACGGCCAACGTCGCCGCTGGACGCTATCGCTGCCTGCACCTGCCCGACCGCCACGGCTCGGCAATTCTGCCGACCATCGAACTGGTCGATATGCGCCTGCATCCCGCCGAACGCGGCGCCTGGCTGTCGCCGCCGCTGCGCCAGGCGGTGGCGGCGACCCTGGCCGCCGACGAACAGGTGCTGTTGTTCCTCAACAGGCGCGGCTATGCGCCTTTGACCCTGTGTCGGGCCTGCGGCCATCGCCTGCAATGTTCCCGTTGCACGGCCTGGCTGGTCGAACACCGGTTGCAAGGCCGCTTGCAATGCCACCACTGCGGCCACGCATCGCCGCCGCCACCGGCTTGTCCGTCCTGCGCGGCGGAAAATAGCCTGGTTGCTTGCGGACCGGGGATCGAGCGCCTGGCCGAGGAAATCGCCGTCTTGCATCCCGGCATCCGATTCGCCGTCGCGGCCAGCGACACCCTGCGCGGACCGGCCGCCGCCGCCGATCTGATCCGGCGAATGGAACAACACGAACTCGACCTGGTGATCGGCACCCAGGTGCTGGCCAAGGGCCATCATTTCCCCCGCCTGACCCTGGTCGGCGTGGTCGATGCCGATCTTGGCCTGTCCGGCGGCGATCTGCGCGCCGCCGAACGCACTTACCAACTGCTGTATCAGGTCGCCGGCCGGGCCGGGCGGGCGGAACGGCCGGGACGGGTGATGATGCAGACCTACATGCCGGAACATCCCGTGATGGCAGCCTTGGCCTCGGGCGACCGCGACCGCTTCGTCGCCGCCGAGACGAAGGCCCGTCAGGTCGACGGCATGCCGCCGTTCGGCCGGTTGGTGGCCATAGTCGTTTCCGCCACCGGCGAACGGGCGGCGGATGATGCCGCCCGCCGGTTGGCGCGTGTCGCGCCACATGCCCTCGGCCTTACCGTATTGGGTCCGGCCCCGGCACCGCTCGCCCTGTTGCGCGGCCGGCATCGCCGACGGCTGTTGTTGAAGGCGCCGCGCGACATTCCGGTGCAGCCTCTGGTGCGCCAGTGGCTGGAAGCAGCGGGCATAGGCGGCAATGTCCATGTCCATGTCGATGTTGATCCCTACAGCTTTCTCTAGGCTCGGAAAGCAAGATCGGGTGCACACGCCGTGCTCTAGGCTCGGAAAGCAAGATCGGGTGCACACGCCGTGCGATTTCTAATATATTGAAAAAACGGGATTTTTCAGCTCACGCAGGAACGCCCCGGTCGGCTTGCATGGCTGGAATGAGTATGGTAGACAACGGGCGCTTTCGCGCCAGGAACGGCCTCTGGCGCAACGGCGGTGTTTTGCGAAAGGAGCCTTGGTGCTCCTTCGTCGTTTCAAGAATTAGACGAAAGTCCTCTCAAGGTGCCATCAGCAACATCAGGGGCCACGGGTCTGGCAGGCCGCTACGCCACGGCGCTTTTTGCGCTCGCGGACGAAGCCAAGCAGTTGGATGCCGTGGCGGACGACCTACGCAATTTGGCCCGTATGATTGGCGGCAGCGCCGATCTAACCCGGTTGGTCCGTTCGCCGGTGCTGACCCGCGGCGAGCAGGGCAAGGCATTGGCGGTCGTGCTCGAAAGGGCTGGCGCTGGTGAACTGACCCGCCGCTTTGCCGGCGTCGTCGCCGCCAACCGCCGGCTGTTCGTGCTGCCGGCCATTATTGAGGCTTTCTTGGCCGAATTGGCCTCGCGCCGTGGCGAGGCGACGGCCGAGGTGGTATCCGCCAAGGAACTGAGTGAACAACAAAAGCAGGCGCTGTCCGACTCGCTGCGCCGCGCGGTCGGCACGGCTGTTTCCATCGAGGCGCGGGTCGATCCCGGCCTGCTCGGCGGACTCGTCGTCAAGGTCGGTTCGCGCATGGTCGACAGCTCCCTGCGCACCAAGCTGCAACAATTGCGCCTCGCTATGAAAGGGATCGGGTGATGGAGATTCGGGCTGCGGAAATTTCCGCGATCCTCAAGGAACAGATCGCCAACTTCGGCACCGAGGCGGAAGTCGCCGAGGTCGGGCAGGTGCTGAGCGTCGGCGACGGCATCGCGCGGGTTTACGGCCTCGACAATGTCCAGGCTGGCGAGATGGTCGAATTCCCCGGCGGCGTCCGCGGCATGGCGCTGAACCTGGAATCCGACAACGTCGGCGTCGTGATTTTCGGCGACGACCGCGACATCAAGGAAGGCGACACCGTCAAGCGGACGCGCACCATCGTCGACGTGCCGGTTGGCCGTGGCCTCTTGGGCCGCGTTGTCGACGGTCTCGGCAATCCGATCGATGGCAAGGGTCCGATCCAAAGCACCGAGCGCAAGCGCGTCGAGGTCAAGGCGCCGGGCATCATCCCGCGCCAGTCGGTGAATGAGCCGATGCAGACCGGCCTCAAGGCCATCGACTGCCTGATCCCGGTCGGCCGCGGCCAGCGCGAATTGATCATCGGCGACCGCCAGACCGGCAAAACCGCCATCATCATCGAC
>CAMCUA010000147.1 GCA_945878455.1 Asaia bogorensis
CCTTGGTGTCCAGACTCGAGTCCTATCGGCTATACCCATGGCGACGGTGTGCGAGCCCTATATTCGGCGGCGGGCCATCCGCCACATGGAAAAGGGGCGTATCGTCATTTTTGCGGCGGGCACCGGTAATCCCTTTTTTACGACGGATACGGCAGCAGCGTTGCGCGCTTCCGAGATGGGTTGCGATGCCATCTTAAAAGCTACCCAGGTAGACGGTGTTTATTCGGCCGACCCGAAAAAGGACCCTTCCGCTGAACGGTATGAATCCTTGACATATCAAGAGGTTCTAAGCCGAGATTTGCGTGTTATGGACACGTCCGCTATTGCCTTGGCGCGCGAAAACAAGGTTCCCATTCTGGTTTTTTCGCTTCACAATCCTGGTGCGTTTGCACAGGTAGTAACCGGCGCAGGGCGGTACACGATCATTTCGGACGGGGGTGAACGTGGCTCAAGTTGATATCGCCGTACTGAAGAAGGACCTTCGCCGCCGCATGGAGAGTGCGGTTGACGTGTTGCACAAAGAACTTTCAGGTCTGCGCACGGGCCGTGCGTCATCCAGCCTGCTCGAACCCGTAACCGTGGATGCCTATGGTTCGAAGATGCCTTTGAACCAAGTGGGTACTATCAGCGTACCCGATCCGCGCATGCTGACTGTCCAGGTATGGGACCGTGGCTTGGTCAAGGCCGTTGATAAGGCCATCCGCGATGCCGGCTTGGGCCTCAATCCCGCCACGGAAGGCCAAATGGTGCGCGTACCCATTCCTGCGCTCAATGAAGAGCGCCGGCTGGAACTCAGCCGTGTGGCCGGCAAGTATGCCGAAGAAGCTCGCATTGCCGTTCGCAATGTTCGTCGGAACGGCATGGACGAAGTGAAGAAAGTAGAAAAAGACGGCGCTATCTCGCAGGATGAACATCATAAGCACGCGCACGATATCCAGGAGATGACCGACGCCAGCATTAAGGCCATCGACGAAGCATTGGCCAACAAAGAACACGACATTTTGCAGGTGTGACGGTTGATGACGATGGTCACGCCGCTTGTTGAAGAGACGCCATCTCCACCGATACACGTGGCTATCATAATGGATGGCAACGGTCGCTGGGCGCATCGGCGCGGCTTGCCTCGCACGGCCGGTCACAGGCGCGGAGCCGAAGCGGTTAAGACGGCGGTCAAGGCTGCTGTCGAAACCGGCGTTTCCTATCTCACGCTGTTTGGCTTTTCCTCGGAAAACTGGAAGCGTCCCAGTACCGAGATCAATGATCTCATGGGGTTACTCCGGATCTACCTGCGCGGCGAGTTGGCTTCGATGATCGAGAACCGTATACGCTTACGGGTTATCGGTGACCGGACCCGTTTGGCGCCCGACATTGTGCGCTTGATTGACGAGGCCGAAGAGCGAAGTCGTGATAACGAACGTCTGACGTTGATTATTGCCCTCAGCTATGGCGGGCGTGATGAAATTGTCCTAGCCGCGCGCTCCTTGGCCGAAGAGGTGCGTGATGGGCGTCTATCCGTTTCCGAGATCGATGAGGCGACCGTAGCATCCCATCTACTGACCGCCGGTATACCGGATCCGGATCTGCTTATCCGTACCAGCGGCGAACAACGCATCAGCAATTTTCTGTTATGGCAGATGGCCTATACCGAGTTCCTATTTGTCGACACTCTTTGGCCTGATTTCTCCCGCGAGGACTTCCTCGACGCCATCAAGCAGTATCATGGCCGAGATCGGCGTTATGGCGCAGCCATTGGCTGATTTCGCCAGCGGCGATTTGCCGAAGCGAATCGGCTCCGCGCTGATCCTGGCTCCCTTGGTGCTGTTACTTGTTTATGCCGGACCACCGCTATTTTCCGGGCTCGTCCTGGCTGTCGCTTTCATTATGACTCTGGAATGGGCGCGACTGTGCGGTGCTGATACAGTCCCGATGGCGAAGGCTGGCCTGGGAATTTCGGTCATTCTCGCCGTTGTGCTTGCGGTTCTAGGTATGTTCGGTTCTGGGCTTGTTGTCGTGGCCCTCGGGGCTGGCGCCGTCTGGTTTGCCACGGCGGCTCACGACAACCACGGCCGCGCCCGCTGGATAGCGGGCGGTATCGTCTATATCACTCTGCCATGCATGGCGCTGATCTGGTTGCGTGGGGA
The DNA here is from genome assembly GCA_945878455.1 of Asaia bogorensis. GTDB lineage: Bacteria > Pseudomonadota > Alphaproteobacteria > Rhodospirillales > CAMCUA01 > CAMCUA01. The sequence continues at coordinate 2,142 of CAMCUA010000147.1, forward strand.
TACCGCTGCTGGAAGGGATGCCATTTTTTGGCTGTTGGCCGTGGTCTGGGGTATGGATGTTGGTGCTTTTGTCGTCGGCAAGACTGTTGGCGGACCGAAACTCGCCCCAAACATCAGTCCCAAGAAGACTTGGTCGGGGCTCTGCGGCGGTGCCATTTGCTCGGCCTTGGCCGGCACAGCCGTGCTAGGCTTGCTGAACGGCGATTCCGGTCAGGCTACTGCGCTTGCCGGCGCTGCTGCTGCTTTGGGCGTTCTTTCCCAGGGAGGCGACTTGTTCGAGTCAGCGGTGAAGCGCCATTTCAATGTCAAGGACAGCGGTATGCTGATTCCAGGGCATGGCGGCCTGCTCGATAGAGTGGATGGTCTGCTTGCTGCGGCTGTTATTCTGGCCGCTTATGGTCTCGTTCGGGGGGGAGACCTCGCATGGTGACGGTTGCCAACGTTCTGCCGCGAGCCGCGCCGCGCCGCCTGAGTATCTTCGGCTCGACGGGTTCCATAGGCTGCAACACGGTCGATCTTATCGAACGCAATCCCGGTGCCTTCGCTGTCGAGGCCCTGACGGCCAATGGCAATGTCGCCCTGCTGGTCGATCAGGCAAAGCGTCTGCGGGCACGAGTCGCTGTGGTTGCGGATAGCAGCCGATATGGCGAGTTGAAAGAGGCGCTCAGCGGTACGGGAATCGAAGCGGCCGGCGGCGAAGATGCGGTGGCCGAGGCGGCCGAACGGCCGGCCGATTGGGTGATGGCGGCAATTGTCGGGGCTGCCGGATTGCGTCCGACGCTGGCGGCGGCCCGTCGGGGGGCGGTCGTTGCCCTGGCCAACAAGGAATGCCTGATCTGCGCTGGCGAATTGATGATCGACGAGATTCGGCGCCATGGCGCGACCCTCCTGCCTGTCGATTCGGAACATAGCGCTATTTTTCAGGTCTTCGATTTCGATCAGCCGGACAAGGTGGCGCGCATCATATTGACCGCCTCGGGGGGGCCCTTTCGGTCCCTGACGCGCCAGCAAATGTCAGCCGTAACCCCGGCGCAAGCCGTGGCCCATCCGAACTGGAGTATGGGCGCCAAGATTTCGGTCGATTCCGCGACGATGATGAACAAGGGTTTGGAAACTATTGAGGCCTATCATCTGTTTCCCGTGGCCAAGGAATCCATCGATATCCTTGTTCATCCGCAGTCGGTGGTGCACAGCCTGGTGGAATACGTGGACGGTTCGGTACTCGCTCAGCTAGGTACGCCTGATATGCGCACACCCATCGCCTTTGCCTTGGGATGGCCTGCACGTATGGCGGCGCCGTCGCCACGTCTTCGCTTGGAAGAAATCGGTTCATTGACATTCGAAGCACCGGATCCGGAACGTTTTCCGGCCCTGAAGTTGGCTAAGCAAGCGTTGCACATGGGCGGTGCTGCACCCACAGTGTTAAACGCCGCAAACGAGGTTGCCGTGCAGGGGTTCTTGCAGGGTCGGGTGTCGTTTCTCGACATCGCCCGAATTGTCGAAGAAACCCTGGAAAGGGCACCTCCAGCACGGCTGAATACATTGGCAGACGTGGCCGATGCCGATTCCTGGGCCCGCCGCTATGCCACTGAAAAGGTGAACCGTATTGGCAATCGCCCTAACTGACAGGATCTATTGCTGAAAGGGAAAACACCCTTTAGCAATCCGATGCCTCGTCCTCTGCGCAATGCATTCCTAGTCATTCCGACAGCCGGCAACGAAACATGACCATTCTGAACTTTCTCTGGGACTACGTTTTCATATTTTTGTTTGTGTTGACCATTTTGGTCTTCGTACACGAACTGGGTCACTATTTGGTCGCGCGTTATAACAACGTGCGGGTTGAGGTTTTTTCCATCGGCTTCGGCGCTGAATTGTATGGTTGGACCGATAAGGTCGGCACGCGTTGGAAGATTAGTGCCATACCGCTCGGCGGTTGCGTCAAGATGTTCGGCGAAAAGGATGCCGTTGGCTGGGACGAAGACGAACGTCCCATGACCGATGCCGAACGCGCGGTATCGTTCCATCACAAGCGCCTCGGGCAACGTGCTGCCATCGTGGCGGCGGGACCGTTGGCGAATTTCCTATTTGCCATCGTGGTGTTGGGTGCGCTTTTTGCCGCCGTCGGCACGCCGGCACCGCTGGCTGGCGTGGGATCGGTTGCCGAGGATAGCGCCGCCGCCCGTGCCGGTCTGCAAGCCGGAGACCGTATACACAGTATCGACGGACAGCCCGTGGTCTGGTTCCAGGAATTAAGCGATATCGTCCGGATGTCTCCGGAAAAGACGCTGGTTCTTGACGTCGAAAGGAATGGAAGCCGTCAGCTGTTCTCGGCGGTGCCACACCGTTTCGAGGTTGCCGGACCTGACGGTGTGCCCCAAACCATCGGCCGGCTCGGCGTGACCCCGGATCAGGCTCAGATCGGTTACGAGCGCCGCGATGCCTTAACCGCCGCATGGTTGGGCGTGGAGCGGACCTTCGGCCTGTGTTGGCAGATCCTTGCCTACCTCGGGCAGATTATCAATGGCAGCCAATCGGCCGACCAATTGGGCGGGCCGCTGCGTATCGCGCAAATGTCTGGCGATATCGCCCAGGGTAGTGCTGTCAATTTGATCCTGTTTATTGCGGCACTTTCGATCAATCTCGGGCTGATCAACCTATTTCCTGTTCCGATGCTGGACGGCGGGCACTTGGTATTCTATGCAGTCGAGGCGTTGCGCGGCCGGCCGGTGAGTGAACGGGTGAGGGAATACAGTTTCCGCTTCGGCTTGGCGCTGGTCATGCTTCTCATGGTTTTCGCGACCTGGAATGACCTTACGCATTTGAAGTTCTTTCAGTTCTTGAAACAACTTGTGACCTGACAGGATACTGCTTGGTGTTTCGGTTGCGACCGCTATTGCTGATCTGGGCATTCGGGCTTTGCCTGATGCAGATTGCTGTGCCCATGCGGCCGGCGATGGGGCAGGCCGTGCCTATCGTCCGCCAAATCGTGGTCGAGGGTGTGCAGCGCATCGAACCGGATACCGTACGTTCCTACCTGCTGATCCAAGAAGGCGATCCGTTCGATGCCGGGCGAATTGACCGATCCTTGAAGAGCCTGTTCGCAACCGGGCTTTTCGACGACGTCTCCATTCGCGCCCAAGGTCCAGCTTTGATCGTGACCGTGGTCGAAAATCCGATCATCAACCGCATCGCCTTCGAGGGCAACAAGTCCATCAACGATCAGTTGCTGGAAGCTGAAGTGACACTGCGCCCACGCGTTATCTATACGCGGGTCAAGGTACAGAACGACGTCGAACGCATTCTCACTCTGTATCGGCGGCGCGGTCGTTTCGGTGCGACGGTCGAACCGAAAGTCATCCGCCTCGAACAAAATCGCGTTGATTTGGTGTTCGAGGTCAGTGAAGGCAATGAGACCGAAATCGAACGCATTCGGTTTGTCGGCAACAAGGAATACGACGATTCGGATCTGCGTGGGGTGATCCGCACCAAGGAGACCCGCTGGTACCGTTTTTTTTCTTCGGACGATACCTACGATCCGGAACGGCTGACTTTGGACCGGGAGCTTCTGCGGCGGTTTTACCTGGACAAGGGATACGCCGATTTCAGCGTGACCTCGGCTGTGGCTGAATTGACGCCGGACCGCAAGGACTTCTTTGTCACGTTCACCGTCGATGAAGGCCAGCGCTATCAGTTCGGGAAGATCGCCATCGACGTCCGCTTGCGCAACCTCACGGCTGAGCAGCTAAGTGAAGCGCTGCGCACCGAGACTGGCGAGTGGTATAGCTCCAAGTTGGTCGACCATTCCATCGAAGCGATTACAGATGCTGTCGGTGCGCTCGGCTTTGCCTTCATCGATGTCCGTCCGCGTATCAATCGCGACCGTGAAAACAAAAAGATCGACGTAATCTATGAGGTTGGCGAGGGGCCGCGCGTCTTTGTCGAGCGTATCGATATTTCGGGCAATCTCCGAACCTTGGACAAGGTTATTCGCCGCGAGTTTCGATTGGTCGAAGGGGATGCCTTCAATACCGCTAAAATGCGCCGCTCCCGGAAACGGATTCAAGACCTGGGTTACTTCGAAAAAGTAGAGGTCAAGGAGGAACCCGGTACCACACCGGACAAGGCTGTGGTCAAGGTCGACGTTCAGGAAAAGTCGACTGGTTCGCTGTCGATTGGCGCCGGCTTTTCCACTACCAATGGCCCGCTCATCGATTTTACCGTGCAGGAGCGCAACCTGCTTGGTACGGGTCAGAGGCTGCGGTTGGGTACGACCTTGGCAGCCAAAAAAAGCCAGATCGACCTCGGCTATACCGAACCCTATTTCTTGGATCGAGAAATCTCCGCTGGCGTCGATCTGTTCCATACGAAGATAGATCTGCAGGACACCAGTTCATTCGATCGGCGGGTCACCGGCGGCGCCCTACGTGCCGGCTATCCTGTCACTGAGGATTTGAGCCAGGGTTGGAAGTACATGATCCGGCGGACAGATATCACTGACGTGCGCTCCAATGCCTCGGCGATTATCAAGGCCGAACAGGGCAGCAGCCTATTGAGCGAACTCAGCCACGTCATCACCTACGATCAGCGTGACAGTAAGATTAGTCCGACGGACGGTTATTTTATTCGTCTGACGACGGATCTGGCTGGCGGTTTCGGCGATTCCCGTTTCATACGCAACCGCGTAGATGGGGGGACTTTCTATAAAGTGGCCGACGAATGGGTTCTGTCAGTGACGGGAGGCGCCGGTTATATCGTCGAGCTGGGCAAGCCCGTCCGCATTTCCGATCGCTTCTTTGTCGGCGGCGACGATTTGCGCGGCTTTGCCACGGCTGGTGTTGGACCGCGCGACGTGGTGACGGAAGATGCCTTGGGTGGCGAGTGGATGTATACCGGCACCGTGCAACTGTCCTTTCCCCTGGGCCTGCCTAGCGAACTGGGCATCACCGGGCGCGCGTTCACTGATTTCGGCAGTGCGGGACAATTGGAGGCCCCTGGATTCATTTTCGCCGACACCGGTAGTTTGCGTGCCTCGGTGGGTGCAGGTCTCAGCTGGCAGTCGCCTTTCGGCGCCATTGGGCTCGATTTGGGTTTCCCTGTCTTCAAGGAAGATTTTGACCGCGAGGAATTGGTTCGTATCAACTTCGGCACAAGGTTCTAGCTCATGATGATCCGACCCAAGGCCTTTCTGCTATTGGGCTCCCTCATCGCTGTGGCGATGCTGCCACCTTCGGCACAGGCGCAGCAGTCGCCACCCGCACGAGCCCAGCAGCAGCCGGCGGCGCCACCTCCTGCCTTAAAGCAAGCAGCACCGGAACAGCATGGAATGCCGGTACGCATTGCCGTGATCGATCTTGATACCATCAAGGGGAACGCGGCGGCGTTCAAGGATATCCGGCGGCAGGTCCAAGATCTGCGCAATACCTTCAATGCTGAGCGCTTGAAGGAAACCGAAGCATTGCGGGCAGCCCAGGATGAAGTAGGCCGGCAGCGCGCCATTCTGTCGGCCGACGCTTTTGCCGAGGAGCGCCGTAAATTGGACCTGCGGGCACAGGAAGCGGACCGGCGACTACAGGTGCGCGACCGACAGATCGAGGTTGTCGTCAACGATGCCCGGGCCGTCGTCGAAAAGGCGTTGCTTCAGGTTATTGAACAGCTTCTCAAGGATAATAACATTTCTCTGCTGTTTACCCGGCAGGCCGTTTACGCGCTAGCGCAGCCCTTGGATGCCACGGATGAGGTTATCATCGCGTTGGACAAGCGGTTGACCTCCGTCAAAGTCGGCAATCCGAACACCGTAAAAGTCGATGTACCGGGATCGCCGGTGGCGGCACCCGCAGCCGCTCCGGCGCAAAATCCCGCAGCCGCAAAACCGGCGGCTCCGGCCGCTCAGGCGCCGGCCAAGACAGCGCCCGCCGCGCCTGCTCGTCCGGCACCTGCCCGTTAGGTCATGGCCGATCCCCGCTTCTTTGCCGCTGCCGGGCCTTTCGATCTCGCTACGTTGGCGTCGATAGCCGAAGCGGAGGTTGCCACGGCGGCAGGCAATCGTGCGGAGGTCTATAGCGATGTTGCACCGCTGGATGCGGCGGGTGCGGAACACGTCAGTTTCCTCGATAACCCGCGTTATGGCGCGGCATTCGAAACGAGCAGAGCTGGTGCTTGTATCGTGCGTCGCGAGGCGGTCGATCGGGCGCCTGTAGGTATGGCTTTGTTGGTATCGGCGAACCCTTATCTCGGTTATGCGCGCATCGCTCAGGCTTTTCATCCCTTGGCCAGCCTGTGTCCAGGCATTGCCACCACGGCTATCGTCGATCCAACCGCCCGGTTAGGCCTCGGTTGTCAGATTGATCCGGGGGCCGTCATAGGCAGGGCGGCCGAAGTTGGAGCACATTGCCACATCGGAACCAACGTGGTGATCGGCCCCGGCGTCAAACTGGGCGAGGGCTGCGTGGTCGAGC
>CAMCUA010000148.1 GCA_945878455.1 Asaia bogorensis
CCGGCAATGGCCAGGGAGGAAGCAATGCACTAACATTCAACCCGGACCACCTAATGGGGGCCGATCACTTGCGCAGCTTGCGCAGCGTGCTCATGCCAGGCGGCAAGGAACCGTCGGGGCGGTCCTTCGCCAGTCGTGTCGCGCCGACTTCGCTGACGTAGATGCTGCCCTGGGAATCGACGCTCAAGCCGTGCGGCGACATGAACTGGCCGGGATTCAGGTCGAACCCCTTCGGATCGCCAAGCCGCGCGAGTAGCTTGCCCTGGGCGTCGACAACGCTGACGCGCGGGCCGAGGCCTGGCGATTTGGCGTTGACGCTCATCGTCGGTCCGCCTTCGCCGATGTAGCAGATGTGGCATTTGCCCGGCCGCATATAGATGGAATTCGGCCGGTGCAGGTTGTTCCATTGGGTCTCGTACTGGCCCTTGCCGTTGAACACCTGGATGCGGTGGCTTTCCCGGTCGGCGACATAAACCCAGCCGTCGGCGTCGCAGCAGACATTGTGCGGAATGTTGAACTGCCCTGGCCCGGTTCCTGGCTCGCCCCAGGAAAACTGTAGCCGGCCATCGGCCGTGTATTTGTGGATGCGGGCGTTGCCATAACCGTCCGACACATAGATGTCGCCCTCCGGCGACATGGCGGTATGGGTGCAGCGGTTGAACGGCTCCAGGCTCATATAGGGCGACGGTTTGCCCGGCACGCCCAGGGTCATCAAGATCTTGCCGTCGAGCGTGCAGCGCCGCACCGTCGAATCGCCGTCGTCGGTCAGCCACAGGGTGTCGTCCGGCGCCGTATAGGCGCCATGTGCCCGCTTGAACACGCCTTCGCCCCAGGACCTCAGGTAGTTGCCGTCCCGGTCGAAGACCATCACCGGATGGCGGCCGCCGCGGTTGAAGGCATAGACCTGATCCTTGCTGTCGACGGCGACCGCCGCCACTTCGCGCCACTCCAGGCCGGGCGGAATTTTCGCCCAGTCGTTGGAAAATTCGTAGCGGTAGTCGCCGTGCCCGACGATGACGGACGTGATCTGTGGCCTCCCCTCGGTTGTCCTTTGGTCGGCTTCAGGCGACGGATGCCGGGGCGGCGCGTTTCCACGTTTTGCTTTCCGGGATCGGCGTCAGAACCGGCTTGCCGGAAAAATGCGCTTTCAGGTTTTCCAGGACCAGATCGAGCGTGTCGTTCGCGGCGTTCTCGGACCGTCCGCCCAAGTGTGGCGTGATCACCACATTGGGCAGGGTGAGCAGGGCTTCCGGCACGATCGGTTCGCCTTCGACCACGTCCAGGCCGGCTCCGGCGATGCGTCCGGCCTTCAACGCCTCGATCAGCGGCGGGGTGTCGATGACGGTGCCGCGCGCCACGTTGATGACGTAGCTCTTCGGACCCAGCTTGCCGATCACGTCGGCATCGACGATGTGATAGGTCGCCGGACCGCCGGGACAGGCGATGACGAAGAAATCGGATTCGGCGGCCAGCGCCGCCGGGCTCGCGCAGTAACGATAGGGCACGTCCTTGCGCGGGTTGCGGCTGTGATAGGCGACCGGCATTTTGAATCCGCCGTGCGCCCGTTCGGCGATTTCCATGCCGATGCGTCCGAGGCCGAGGATGCCCAGGCGCTTGCCGGTCATCGTCGGGCGCAAGGTGCGCGAGGTGGTCCATTCGCCGCGGCGCACCGCCGCGTCGGCCTGCGGGACGCGCCGCATCGCCGACAGCATCAGCGCGATGGCGTGTTCAGCCACCGATGGCGCGTTGACGCCGGGGCTATGGGTGACCGGCAAGCCGCGCCGCTCCATGGCGCCCAGGTCGAGCTTGTCGTAGCCCGCGCCCTTGACGCAGACGATCTCGAGCTGCTGCATGGCGTCGAGGAATTCCGGCTGTAATCCATTGGAGCCGCTGGTGACTACCCCGCGCACATCCGGCAGCCAGTTGCTGCTTAATGCCTTCGTGCGGTCTTCTGGCGTCGGCGTGTAGTGGACCGTGAAGGTCTTTCCGTAGATGTCCAGATACTCGGGCGGAATGACCAGATTGGTGATGAGAACGCTCGGTTTCATGACGGCACGTCCTTATAAAGGGTTGATCTCAGTCGTAGGTTTGATCCGGTAGATTCAGCAATGGGAAAGCGCTGTGCACATGCGGCGCGCGCATCGGTATGACCGGGTGGTGCAGATGCGACGGCCTCAGGTCGGCGAAACGGGTGATGCCCAGCAGCGCGATACAGGTGCGCATTTCTGCTTCGAGCAGCTGTAGCACGCGCAAAACTCCGGCCTGGCCGGCCGCGGCGAGGCCGTAGACGTAAAGCCGTCCGATGCCGACGGCGTCGGCGCCCATCGCCATCGCCTTGACGATGTCGCTGCCGCGCGAGAAGCCGCCGTCGATGAACACCTTGGCCCGGCCGGCCACCGCCGACACTACCTCGGGCAGGATCTCGATGGTGCCGCGTCCGTGGTCGAGCTGCCGCCCGCCGTGGTTGGACACATAAACGGCATCGATGCCCAGCTGACAGGCGACGGTGGCGTCCTCCGCCGTGGCGATGCCCTTGACGATGGTCGTCATCCGATGGACGTCCTTGATGCGCTTCAATTCGTCCCAGTCGAACGACGCGTTGTATTCGATGGCTTTGCCTTGCCGCCGCCACGGCTTCAGATAGCGTTTCACCAGATCGCGGTCGCGCCGGCTGGTCACCGGATTATCGACGGTCATGCACAGCTGCTGGTAGCCGGCCGCCTTGGCGCGCCGGATGTAATCGTCGATCCAGTCGCAGTCGCCGCGTGGGTAGAGCTGAAACACCTTGTGGCGGGGTGCGGCAGCGGCCACCGTCGCCATCGAGTTTTCCACCGACGAACTGACGAAGATCGGCACGTTGTACTGACCCGCCGCGCTGGCCGCTGCCTTGCCGCCGTCGGCATGGAACGACCCCAGCGATCCGACCGGACAGATGAACAGGGGCAATGCCGTCGTCTCGCCGAAGAAGCTCGACGACAGATCGACGGCGCTGACGTTGCGCAGCACGCGTGGGCGGAAATTGATGCAATCGATGGCCCAGCGGTTGCGCATGATCGTCGCTTCCGTCTCGGCTCCGCCGATCAGATAGTCCCAGGCGTTGCGGTCGACCTTGGCATGCGCCGCCTTGACCAGCTCGTGCAGGGTCTGAAAATCGCCGCCCGCATCGGCCGGCCGGAAATCCGGGGCCTCCTGCAGCGTTTGCAGTCCGGATTGACCGGTTCCACTCATCGGACAGCGCTCCCATCATCCCGGGTCTATGCGCCCGGTTCGGTAAGAAACCAATTTCTAGCCCACAGTGTAGCCAACCCGCGGAACGCAGGGAAGCTGCGATGATGGCAGCTTCCATCGCAGTTGGGGGATGGCTACTATGCCGCCGCTAAGCGACTCGGGGGGGAGGGCTAGCTTGTCTGTCCGCGATGTGATGTCGGCCGTCGTCATCTTCCTGTTTTCGGGGGTGGCCTTCTATCTGGCTGGCGGTTACGGCGCCAAGGCCGGGATGTTTCCCAAGCTGGTCGCCGGCATCATGATGGGCGGGGCGGCGCTGCTGTTCCTCCGCGGCATGTTCGTTCGCCTGCCCAGCAGCATGACCGTCGAACCCGCCGCCATGCGCCGCATGGCCGTGGCCGTGGTCCTGACGCTGCTTTACGTCATCGCCATCGTGCCGCTCGGCTATATCACGTCGAGCATCATCTTCCTGATGGTCACGACCTACGCCCTGGGCATGCGGCGATTCCTGCTCACCGGGGTGGTGACGGTGCTGTTCGTCTTCGTCCTGCAATATGTTTTCAAGAACGTCTTCCATGCGCCGCTCCCCGGCGAACTGGTGATGCGGCTGTTAGGGTAACGGATCATGTTCGATGGCGTTTATACGGGTCTGCTGGCGGTCCTCGCCTGGGATTCGGTCATCATGATGATCGTCGGCGTGATCATCGGCATGATCCTCGGGGCGATACCGGGCATCAGCGGCACGCTTGGTGTCGCGCTGGCCATCCCGTTCACCTATGGCATGTCGCCGCTGGCGGCGCTCGGCCTGCTCGCCGGCATCCACAACGGCGCCTCCCAGGGCGGTGCCATTCCCGCCATCCTGCTGCGCATACCCGGCACGCCCGGTTCGATCTGCACCTCCTGGGACGGCTACCCGCTGGCCCAACAGGGACACGCTGGGGCCGCCATCCAACTGTCCGCTATCTCGTCATCGGTTGGTGGTGTGCTCAGCGCCGTATCCTTGATTTTGCTGGCCCCGCCGCTGGCCCGCGCGGCGCTGGCTTTCGGCCCGCCCGAGATCTTCTGGGTCAACGTCTTCGGCCTTGCCGCCATTGCTGCGCTATTGGGCGACGACCTGATCAAGGGTATCATCGCCGCCTGCTTCGGCCTGCTCATCGGCACCGTCGGCATCGACAACGTCACCGGCCACGAACGCTATACCTTCGAAAGTATGGCGCTCACCGGCGGCCTGCAGGAGCTGGCCATCATGGTCGGCATGTTCTGTTTCCCGCCGGCCTGGGAACTGGCGCAGCGCCTCTATCGCCAGCACGACATCGCCGCGCCGATGGCCATCGCGCCGACCAAGGGCGTCTGGCGGGTCAGCCAGGTGTGGTGGGTGTGGCTCAAGTCCTCGGTCATCGGCATCATCATCGGCATCCTGCCCGGCTCGGCGATCAGCGCCTTCGTCGCCTACAACGAGGCCAAGCGCGGCTCGAGGACGCCGGAGAAGTTCGGCCATGGCAGCGTCGAAGGGCTGGCGGCGGCCGAATCGGTCAACAACGCTGACAACGCGGCGGCGATGATCCCGACCCTGACGCTGGGCATTCCCGGCAGCAATGTCGCCGCCCTGATGCTGGGCGCGCTGCTGATCCATGGTTTCCAGCCCGGGCCGCAATTATTTCGCGACGCGCCGCACATCGTCTATGGCTATGCCTGGGCGATGTTCATCACCGCCTTGCTGCTGATCCCGACCGGCGGCATTGTCGCCAGCCGTATATTTGCCCAGATCCTCAGGGTTCCCGCGGTCATGCTGCTGCCGATGATCGTCATCGTCGCCGTTACCGGGGTCTTCGCTTCGGAAAACTCCATCTTCAACGTTTATGTCACGCTGCTCTTCGGCTTCGTCGGCCTGGCCATGATGTGGCTCGATTTTCCCATCGCGCCGGTGATCATCGGCGTCGTATTGGGCACCAAGGCGGAATTCAACCTGCGGGTCGCCATGCTGATGTCGGACGGCGAATGGTCGATTCTCTATCGCGGTCCGATCTGCATCGTGCTGATCGGCCTCACCCTCTTGTTGCTGGCCTATCCGTTCGCGCGGCAGATCAAGGCGCTGTTCCGTCTGCAGGCTGCCTAGGCGGTCTTTTCCATGCCGAGCTTGCCGGCGATGCCGTATTCGCTGGCCAGGTCGACCAGACCGTTCCAGGTCTTCGGCTCGACGCCGATGCCGTCCCGGCGCCGCTCGATGGCGCTCAGGTGTTCCATCTCGCCGGGATAGAACACGCCCTTGCTGCCCTTCGCCGGCTTGGTGTCCTTCAAGTAGCGGGCGAACTCCGTGACCTCCTGCTTGAAATCGGCCAGCGGCCGGAAGGCCTCGACATTGAAGACGGCGAGGAAACAGCCGTCGTTGTGAATGCCCGTCGGCGACACGCCGAAGCCCAGTCCGGTGAGTAGTCCGCACAGCACCTCGACCATGGCGGCCAGGGCGTAGCCCTTGTGGCCTTCGCTGCCGCCCAGTGGCAACAGCCAGCCGCTGCCGCGAAATTTCTTCGGGTCGGTGGTCTGGTTGCCCTCGGCATCGATGATCCAGCCCTCCGGGATCGATTCGCCGCGCGCCAGCGCGACGGAGATTTTGCCCGCCGCCACCGCTGAGGTCGCCATGTCGAGGAAGAACGGCCCTTCCAGGTTGGACGGCACGGCGATGGAAATCGGATTGGTGCCGAGCCTGGGTTCGGCGCCGCCGAAGGGCACCACCGCCTTCGGGCCGCGCCCGCTGTCGGCGGTGATCAGGCCGATCATGCCGGCCTCGGCCATCATGGTGGTATAGCCGCCCAACCGGCCGATGTGGCTTTGGTGGCGCACGGTGGCGGCGGCGACGCCAATTTTGCGTGCCTTGTCGATGGTCATCCTGGTGACGTTCTCGGTGACCACGTAGCCGAAACCCCAATGGCCGTCGACCACGGTCGAGGTCGGCGTTTCCTGGACAACCTCCCATTTGGCGCCGGGAACGATGTGCTTCTTCTTGATGCGCTCGACATAGCTGATCAGGCTCCGGATTCCATGGGAATCGTGCCCGGCCAGGCTGGCCTCGATCAGATGGCGCATGACGATGGCGGCTTCGTCCTTTGGCGCGCCGGCGGCGATGAAAATAGCCTGGCCGATCTCGCGCAGGCGTTCGGCGGAATAGCGTTGCATGCGGTTGCTGCCTCCCACGGGGGTTGCGACGGACTTAGCGGGTTGCTCCGGCTTTGCCGGGTAGCGATAGAATCAAACGTGGGTGGGTCGCCGGTGTTTGCGCAGACTGTGCGATACGGCCAGCGCCAAGGCCGCCGGTATGCCGAAAACGACGGCGAAAATGCCCAGTTCGACCAGCGGCGTGGCGATCCCCTCGGTCGTGCGCATGGCGAAGTTGGCGACGCTGACCACGAGCCAGATCCAGATGAACAGCCGGCCCCCGTCGATGTATCCGTGGCTGCGCCGCCGATTGATCGCATGCGCGATCAGGGCGACGAGCAGAACCCCGACGACCCCGCAGACCGTCAAGACGATACTGTGCATGCATGTTCCCCAAAACACGTCGCACGAATCGTAAACCGGAAACACCCCCGCTGGCCAGATGGTGTAGGGCCCGTCATCCCGCTACCCGCCAAATTCTCCAAAAGGCCTGCCACTTTCCCTTAAAGCCGAGGGAATCGTCGGCCAGGGCGTCGAGAAATTCCGACAGCCGCCGCGATTTCTTGACGGTGTAGAGCGTGAGCAGCAGGACCGGTGCGACGACCGCGAGAAACAGCAGGAATTTTATCGCCGGCTCTTGTCCCGACCAGTTGAACAGGTTCATGCCCAAGAAGCCGGTGACGATCGTCCCGATAAGACCGAAGGTGGTCACCACGGTGAGTCGTACCACGGTCTCGTTCTGCCGGCGCATCGCCTCGCTTTCCAGGTATTGGCTCATGTCCTGAACCTCCTGGCGGATGTCCTCGTACAGCCGGTCGAGGCCCAGGTGGCGCCGGCACAGGGCAAACAGATCGCGCGTCTGCGCCTGATCGCTGATCTCGGGGAACCAATAGCGGTGCGTGAAGCGCAGGAAGGCCTCGAGCTCCTGCCGGGTTTCTCGGCGGAAGGCCTGAACGGCGACGACGTCACTGACGTCGAGGCGGCTGACCGCGCCGGCCAGCCGGTCGGAAAACATTTGCAATGCCGCCCGGTGAAAATGGGCAATCAGGAAGAGCAGAAAATGCTGGTGGCGGAAGCGTGCTAGAAACCCGCGCTCCGTATCGACGAAGAACCGATTCTTAACGTCTCCGGTCACCACGAAGGAAAGCCCGCAGGACCAATAATTCGTGCTCGACCAGTCGCGGCCGTCGATACTGTCTTGAAAGCGGTCGTAACAGTGCTGCGCCTTGAAATCGTCGAAATACGTTTCGCCCAAGGGCAGCTTGTTGCTGTCGCCGGAACCGCTGGCCAGCGCCAGGCGCACATTATCGGCGCGGGTCAGGCGCTCTGGTCGCTCCATGGCAAAATAAGCCATCAGCGGCATGCGGTAGTATTCCAGCTGACGGTAGCGGACGGGGCCCTTCTGATCGGTGTGGTGCAGAACCAGGGGCTTCAGCAGGAATTCCCAATGCGCGGCGACGCAGGGCGCCCGGTGCTGGCAGGCGAAGGACAAAAATTTCTGCCGGTTCTCGTAGTCCGAAACCGCCAGCACCTGGCCCTGTTGCGAAAGCCATTCGACGCGCTGGCGACAATGGCCGGCGCGGCCGTCTTCCCCCCAATAAGCCGGATAGGCGCGGCCGAACTGAAACATCGTTTCCTGGGCCACTTCGAGCGGCACGTCGTCGGCATGGATCTCCAGCGCCAACATGGCGACATCGATATCGAAAAAGAAATACAGATCGACATGGGCGATATTGAACAGGATCGGTGGCCCGCCTGCCGACAGCGTCACCCGGACCTGGGCGACATCGTGTCGGCGCAGCACGCGGATGGGGCTCTCGCCATAGCCGCGCCGCACGGCCTTGCCCAACCCCTGGCCGTAGAGGAAGCGTTGTACGGCGGGCAGGAACGTGACGAATTCATTGTAGTGGCGCTCTTGGAATTCCGCTGGATCGCCGGTGAACTCGTCCGCCACCTCGCGCCATGGGTTGTCCGGACCGCCGTTGGCGACGTGCGTCCCATAATCTTGGATGGCTTCCCCGTCCCCCAGGGGCATTAGGTGCACCGGCCACAGCAGGATCTGGCGAAAGTGATCGATGCGCAGTCCGTCGCCCGACGCCGTCGCGCCCGATGCCGCCTCGCCTGACGGGGGCTGCGCCGGCGATTGTTCGTCGTTCATGCCGTGTCCCCCTTAAGGACGTTTCTTCCCTGGAGTTCTACCGTCCAATACATGTC
>CAMCUA010000149.1 GCA_945878455.1 Asaia bogorensis
ATCAGGCGGCCGATCTCTCGAACGCCTCTACCGTCCTCCCGGAGACGATAAAGCTCGTAACGCTCATCAAGGTCGAGCTGACCATAGTGAATTCCCATCGCAACTCCGAAGCATAACGGTGTTGCACTTGGAATGAGAATTTAGCGGCAACTATAGCGTATGCAATGTAGACAAGTGTGTCGAGCGCGGCGCTAAAGGATATTGGTTCGGGCCGCCCTCATACGCCGTCGACGACGATGATCCGCGCCGTCGCGCTTGCCTGGCGCAGCTTTTTCAGCGGCGCGTATTCCTTGCTGTCGAAGAGCTTGCGGATCGCCTCCCGGCTGGGGAATTCCATGACGATGATGCGTTCCGGATTCCAGTCGCCTTCCAGGGTTTCATGCACCCCGCCGCGCACGTGGTATTTGCCGCCCGCCGCTTCGAACATCGGCTTCACCAGTTGCTTATAGCGCTCGTAGGGTTCCGGGTCGTGGCAGGCGATGTCGACGATCAGATAGGCGCTCACGCTTTTTCCTCTTCGGTGTGGAAATTAAGGCCCATTAGACCGGCCGATATTCCCAAGGTCAATTTGCCTGTGGCGCCAACCCCTGCCATAAGGCAGCGTCGGAATCGCAGCGGAGTGGACATGGCCGAGCGCAGCATCACCCTTAACGGCATCGCTTACGGCTGGCCGGCACGGCCGGTGGCCGTGGTCTGCATCGATGGCGGCGATCCCGCCTATCTCGACGACGCGGTCGGGCGCGGCATCGTCCCCCATATTGCCCGCTTCATGCGCGATGGCTTCGCGACCGTGGCCGAAGGCGTGGTGCCGAGCTTCACCTGTCCCAACAACGTTTCCATCGTCACCGGAGCGCCGCCTTCGGTGCATGGCATCTCCGGCAATTTCTTTCTCACCGACAGCGGCGAGGCGTTGCCGATGACCGGGCCGGATCTGTTGCGCTGTCGCACCCTGTTCGACCTGTACACGCGGGCCGGGACGCGGGTGGCGGCGATTACCGCCAAGGACAAGCTGCGCCAGCAATTGGGCGCCGGCATGATCTTCGCCGGCGGCAGTGTCTGCTTTTCCGCCCAATGCGCCGACTGCTGCACGACAACCGAAAACGGCATCGCCGACGCCCTGGGGCTGGTCGGGCGCGGCGTGCCTGACATGTATTCCGACGATCTGTCTTTGTTCGTGCTCGATGCCGGCATCGCCCTTTTGGAGCGCGGACCGAAGCCCGAGCTGCTGTATCTCTCCCTCACTGACTTCATCCAGCATGCCCACGCGCCGGGCACGCCGGTTGCCGACAAGTTCTACCGCGACATGGACGCTCGCTTCGGCCGTCTGGAGGCGCTTGGCTGCCTCGTCGCGCTCACCGCCGATCATGGCATGAACGACAAGTCGGACGCGGCCGGAACACCGCGCGTGATCTGGCTGCAGGACGAACTCGACCGCCGCTTCGGTGCCGGTGCGACGCGGGTCATCTGCCCGATCACCGACGCCTTCGTCGCCCATCATGGGGCGCTCGGCGGTTTCGTGCGCGTCTATTGCAACGGCGTCGCAACAGCGGAAGCGGTACGCGGCTTTGCCGCTGGCTTGAGCGGCGTCGAACTCGCTTTGACCCGGGCCGAGACCGCTGCCCGTTTCGACCTGCCGGCCGATCGCGAAGGCGACGTCGCCGTCATCGGCGACAAGGACACGGTGATCGGCGCCGGCCGCGCCGACCATGACCTTTCAGGCCTTGCCGGCCATCGCCTGCGCACCCATGGCGCGGTCAGCGAACGACAGGTGCCGTTCATCCTCAGCCGGCCGCTCAAACCTGACTATGCCGCTCGCGCCGCCAGGGGCACGATCGCCAGCTATCGCATTTTCGATTACGCGATCAACGGCACGGTGGCTTAGGCGCGCAACCCATTACCGCGGTTATGCCTTGCCGCATGCAGGTGCGCCTGCGGACTGATAAGCTTTTTGCCGTCAGCCGGATTCGATTCCGTCAGCCCGAGGGAAGAGCCATGCGTGCCGGAAATTCCGTTGCGGTAATTGTCCTATCGCTGCTGTTGGCGGCATTTGCCGCGCCCACTCCAACGGCGGCGGCGCCGAACGTGCGCGATCTGATGGCGCAATGCACGAGCAGCAATCAGATCCAGAACCTGGCCTGCCGCAGCTATATCGAGGGCTTCGTTGCTGGTGTTGCTGTGCATATCTACAACGACCGCGCAACCTATTGCCTGGGCCGGCCGCTCGACGATTACGTTCGCGCGTTCCTGGCGGTGACGGCGGAATCGGAAGGCTTGCGCGCTGCGGCCGATCCGTCGATCGCGCTGTACCAGGCGATGACTGGACACATGAGCATGCGTCACGATTGTCTCAGGCCTTGAGCGAGGGGCGTGCTATAGGGGCCGCGGTCAGGATGGACGAAGGGCGGACGGCGGCATGAATCCATGGTTGAGACTGGCACTGGAAGCAGGGCCGCTGGTCATCTTCTTCGTCGTCAACGCGCAGGCGGGAATTTTGCCGGCCACGGGCGTTTTCATGGTGGCGACCCTGATCTCGCTTTCCGTCAACTACGCCATGGAACGCCGGCTGCCGACGATGCCGTTGATCACCGGCGCCTTCGTCCTGGTGTTCGGCGGCCTGACGTTGTTCTTCGAGGATGAGTACTTCATTAAGCTGAAGCCGACGATCGTCAACGGCATGTTCGCTGGCGCCTTGTTCTTGGGCTTGGCGCTGCGCCGCAACCTGTTGCGCATCATGCTGCAGGCGGCGGTGCAATTGGACAACGAAGGCTGGCGCAAGCTGACCTGGCGCTGGGCATGGTTCTTTCTGGTGTTGGCGGTGCTCAACGAGCTGGTGTGGCGGACCCAGACGACGGATTTCTGGGTGGCCTTCAAGCTATGGGGCATCATGCCGCTGACCATCGCCTTCAGCGCCGCGCAGGTGCCGTTGATCCTGCGCCACGCCGTGGACGAGCCGGCGCCAACCGCGACTTAGATTTCGCTCATCTTGCTTTTCATGATTTCGGTCATGGTCACCGACAGGCGACCGTCTTCGCCGACCACCAGCTCGCCGCGGGCGACCAATTGATCGTTGGCGTAGACGTCGATGGCCTCGCCGATGCGGCGGTCGATCTCGACCACCGTGCCAGGGTTGAGACTCAGCATCTTGTTGACTTGGATAGTGGCGGTGCCGAGTACGGTGCGCACCGAGACTGGGATATCGCCGACGGCGCGCATATTCTCCGGAATGCCGGACTTGCGGCGCGGGGAAGCGCCACCACCGCCGTCTTGATCTTCCGCCATGATCGACTCCCTGAGGGGCGAATCGTCGTTAAGGGTAATCGTTACCGGCCCGATCGTCCATGGCGGGGGACTTACGGCATGGGGCAGAGGGCGGCGCCGAGGATCGGGCCAAGGCTGGCGGACTGCACGAGGACGGCACAACCCTGGTTGTCCGCCAGCGGCATCATTGCCGCAAATTCCTCTGGCTTTCCGCCCCAACTGCCCAGGCGCATGGTTTCGGAAACCACATGGCGATTGATCAGCTTCTTGCCCTTGTTCTCGCCGGCTGGCACTTCGGTGATGTGACGTCGGTCGAAGCGGACCAGCCAGACGTCCGCCATAGCGGCGGGTCCGTCGATGCCGACGATCAGCCGGTCGTCAGCCGCGCGACGCAGTTGGACCGTGACTCGGCCGGTGCGGTCCTTGGCTGCTGATTTAAGCAGCCGCTCGATGTCGGCGCGGCTCGAACCGACAGCTTCGGTCCGGCCGTCGATAACCACCTGTGGTGTATACACATCGCGGCGATGGCGGATGGCCATGTTGTAGTCGCGTTGGCGTTCGGTGTGGGCGCGTGTCGAAAATGGATCGCGCCAGCGCCCCGCCAAGCCATGGATCAGGTCGTTCCAGTAATCGACGTGATATTCGAGCGCGATCACCGCCGGGCGGTCTGCCAGTTCGCCGAGCAACGCCTCGGCCGGCGGACAGGAAGAGCACGACTGCGAGGTGAACAGTTCGACCACCACCGGCTCGGCCGCGACGGCGGTCCGTGCGGAGAGAAGGAAGGCGGCAAGGCAGAGCCATACATGACAATGTGGTTTCATTGACCAAAGATAGGCAGCAGATCCCAGCTGCGCCATTCAAGCTGGCGTGAACGCGCCGTGAACCGTCCGCCTTGCATTTCCCGGCTGGCTCCGGGATAAACAGCCGCGCCTGGTGCGGAAAATGGAGCGGGATCATGGACGAACGCGAACGCATGGGGGTCGGCATCGGCATCGTCGCCATGATCGGCATCGTCACGGCGTCGAATGTCCTGGTCCAATATCCGCTCAACGACTGGCTGACCTGGGGCGCCTTCAGCTATCCGGTGTCGTTCCTGGTCACTGATGTGACCAACCGGGCGCTCGGCGCCAGGCGGACCCGGCTGGTGGTCTATGCCGGCTTTGTCGCCGCTGTGGCCCTGTCCATGCTCTTGGCGACGCCGCGCATCGCCTTGGCTTCGGGCAGCGCCTTCCTGGTCTCGCAACTGCTCGACGTGCTGATTTTCGACCGCCTGCGCCAGAGCGCCTGGTGGCGGGCGCCGTTCATTTCCTCGGTCATCGCCTCGGCCTTGGATACGGCGATGTTCTTCGCCCTGGCCTTCGCCGGAACTGAGGTGCCCTGGGTGACCTTGGGGCTGGGCGACTATGCCGTGAAGCTGGGGCTGGCCGTGCTCATGCTGCTGCCCTATTGGAGCCTGCGCGGCGCCATCGCCGCCCGCTTCAACTGACCCGGCCCCCGATCAGGCGGGGCCATTCGACCTTCGGGCAGCGGTTCATGACGACGTCGAGCCCGGCCGCCTGGCCGCGCGCCGCGGCGGCTGCGTCGATGACGCCGATCTGCAGCCAGACCGAGGCAATGCCCTTGGCCCGCATCAGGCGGATGGCGTCGTCGACAACCGCGCCGGCGGCCGCCGATGGGCGGAAGACATCAACCATCTCGAACGGCCCGGGGGCATCGTCCAGGCTGGCGTAGACCGTCTCGCCCCACAGCGTCTGGCCGGCCAGGCCGGGGTTGATCGGAATGGTGTGATAGCCCTGATCTTGCAGGAACTTCATGACGTAGTTGCTGGCCCGTTCCGGGTTCTGGCTGGCGCCGACCACGGCGATGGTACGGGCGCTTTGCAGGACCCGGCGGATGGTGTCGTCGTCGCTCATCGGGGGGGGGCTTTCGAAAGGGGTTGGGGGATGCTTACTTTTGTATACTTTTTTCCAGGTGGTTGCCGGCGGCATTTTTGCGGTATCATAATACCGCAACCTTAAGCGATGATAAATCAACCGCTTTTCCGGTTGACTCGCCGCCCTGCGTCAGCATACTGCGCCGCTTCCGCCACATTATAACAAGTGGACGCATACGCCATGGGTACCTATTCGGCCAAGCCGAGCGAGGTCGATCGCAAGTGGGTTCTGATCGACGCCGAGGACGTGGTGCTGGGCCGTCTGGCCAGCATCGTCGCCAACCGCCTGCGCGGCAAGCACAAGACCATGTTCACGCCGCACATCGACACCGGTGATAACATCGTCATCGTTAACTGCGAGAAGGTCAAGCTGACCGGCTGCAAGCGCAGCGACGAACGCTTTTATTGGCACACCGGCTACCCCGGCGGCATCAAGGACCGGACCCTGGGCCAGATCCTCGACGGCAAGCATCCGGAACGGCTGATCGTCAAGGCGGTCGAACGCATGATCACGCGCGGCCCGCTCGGCCGGGCGCAGATGAAGAAGCTGCACGTCTATGCCGGCGGCGAGCACCCCCACGGCGCCCAGCAGCCCGAGCCGCTCGACGTCGGCGCGATGAACCCGAAGAACAAGCGAGTCTGATCCCCATGGCCGAATCATCCCACAGCTTCGACGACCTGAAGTCCCTGGGC
The DNA here is from genome assembly GCA_945878455.1 of Asaia bogorensis. Lineage (GTDB taxonomy): Bacteria > Pseudomonadota > Alphaproteobacteria > Rhodospirillales > CAMCUA01 > CAMCUA01. The sequence continues at coordinate 5,885 of CAMCUA010000149.1, forward strand.
AGCGCCACCGGCATGGTCGCCGAGGCGAACGCGCTGCCGACGCCGAAGATCGACCCGCAGGGCCGCTCCTATGCCACCGGCAAGCGCAAGAACGCCATCGCCCGGGTCTGGATCAAGCCGGGCAAGGGCACGGTAACGGTCAACGGCCGCGACCAGACGGTGTATTTCGCCCGCCCCGTGCTGCGCATGCTGCTCAAGCAGCCGTTCACGGTGGCCGGCCGCGAGAACCAATACGACGTGGTCGCGACAGTGACCGGCGGCGGCCTTTCCGGCCAGGCCGGCGCGGTGCGTCACGGCGTTAGCAAGGCGCTGACCTACTTCGAGCCGGGCCTGCGCCCAGCCTTGAAGAAGGGCGGCTTCCTGACGCGGGATTCGCGCGTTGTCGAACGGAAGAAGTACGGCAAGCCGAAGGCGCGACGTAGCTTCCAATTCTCCAAGCGGTAACGCCGGTACGATTGCTGGTTATCAGCGGGCGTTCCCGGTCGGGAGCGCCCGCTTTGTTTTGGCGCGGTGGGGTGGCGGAAGAAGGCAGAGTTTTATTCGAAGGAGCCCCCTCTCCCTGTCCCTCTCCCTCAAGGGGAGAGGGGACGCGGTTGCCGCCTCCCGTTTCCGTGACGTTGAGGTGGCGGCGGTGCTGATGGGTTCCCTCTCCCCTTGAGGGAGAGGGACAGGGAGGGGGTAATCGCGACGAGTTTCGGACGGAAGGACGACGGACATGACGGCGACGGTTTTTATCGATGGCGAGGCGGGCACCACCGGCTTGCAGATTTTGGAGCGGCTGAACCGGCGCGACGACCTGCGGCTGCTGCGCCTGAGCGATGCCGAGCGCAAGGACGCCCAGCGCCGCGCCGCCATGTTGAACGAGGCCGACCTGTCGATCCTCTGCCTGCCCGACGACGCGGCGAAGGAGGCGGTGGCAATGGTCGAAGCGCCGGGGGCGCGCATCGTCGATGCCTCCACCGCGCATCGCACGGCGCCGGGCTGGGTCTACGGCTTTCCCGAATACGAAGCGGCGCATGCGGCACGCATCAAAGCAGCCAAGCGCGTTTCGAACACCGGCTGCTACGCCGTCGGCTTCGTCTCGCTGGTCTATCCGCTGGTGGCGGCCGGGCTGCTGCCGGCGGATTTTCCGGCGACGGTCAACGCCGTTTCCGGCTATAGCGGCGGCGGCAAGAGCCTGATCGCCGCCTTCGAGGACCCGAAGGCGGCCAACGCCACGGCCAGCAACTACTACCTTTATGCGCTGGGCCTGGAACACAAGCACGTCGAGGAGATGCGGGTGCACGGCGGGCTCAAGAACCGGCCGCTGTTCGTGCCCTCGGTCGGGCGCTTCGCCCAGGGCATGATCGTTGCCGTGCCGTTGCAGCTATGGGCGCTGCCCGGCGCGCCGAAGCCGGCCGACCTGCACGCCTGCCTCGCCGCGCATTACGCCGCTTATCCGGAAAAGGGCGGCCGGGTGACGGTGGCCTCCCCCGCCGAGACGGCCAAGGCCAAGGACAAGCTCGACGCCGAGGCGCTCAGCGGTAGCGACGGTATGACCCTGCACGTTTTCGGCAACGCGGCGCAGGGCCAAGCGGTGCTGTGTGCCGTGCTCGACAACCTGGGCAAGGGCGCGGCGGGGCAGGCGGTGCAAAACATGGAGTTGATGTTGGGGTTGGGGTGAGGGATGGTTGCCGGCGGCGCAGATGGTGAGCGCGGTATTCCGTCTCTGGAATCCAAAGGACATATCATGGCAAAAAACACGATCTGCATCTGGTACGACAAAGACGCCGAGGCGGCTGCCCGCTTCTATGCAAAGACCTTTCCTGACAGCAAGGTGACGGCGGTCCACAAGGCGCCCAGCGATTACCCATCGGGCAAGCAGGGTGACGTGCTGACGGTCGAATTCACCGTTGCCGGCGTGCCCTGCCTCGGCGTCAACGGCGGGCCGGCGTTCAAGCATACCGAGGCCTTCTCGTTCCAGATCGCCACCGACGACCAGGAGGAGACTGACCGCTACTGGAACGCCATCGTCGGCAACGACGGCCAGGAGAGCGCCTGCGGCTGGTGCAAGGACAGGTGGGGCGTTTCCTGGCAGATCACGCCGCGCGTGCTGACCGAGGCGCTGGCCATCGGCGGCGCCGAGGCCAAGCGCGCCTTCGATGCGATGATGGACATGACGAAGATCGACGTTGCCAAGATCAAGGCGGCCCGGCGCGGCTTTGCGGGTTCGGGGCGTGAGGGCTGACGCTACAGCCGCCGAGCGGCTTCCTCCGGATGAGGATAGTCGAATTCCGGCAGGCATCGATGGGCGGCGAGACCCACCTCACCCGCTCGCTTCGCTCCCACCCTCCCCCCCCCTACAAGTGGGCGGAGAGGGTTGAAAAAATCTCCCTCTCTGCCCCTGGCGGCTTCGCCGCCATTGAATAAATTCCGGCAAAGCCGGAGGGCGGAGAGGGTCGGGGGCCAGCCGTCGGCGGCGATCCGTCAGAGTTCTCGATCCAACGGTCATCCATCCAGAGTGGATAGGAGCGTCAGGACTATAAAAATTTCGTAACTGCCCAGGTTATTTCCCCGCACCGTGATTTTTAGCGGATTTTTCTGGACGGGGGACCCGGTTTCCGATTCAAGCATCAGATGGTCGCTGAATCGCCAGATGTCCCATCCCGTGAAGAACTGATCGCGCTGGTTCAGG
>CAMCUA010000150.1 GCA_945878455.1 Asaia bogorensis
ATCTGTTGCGCGCCGAGGTAGACGTTGGCGGCGATGATCTCGTCGGGGACGACATCGCCGGGATTGTCGCCTTCCCAACGTTGCAGGCGGGCAAGGTCGAGGCCGTCGCGCACGTCGTCGCCGGAGACCACTGCGATGCGCAAGCCGGGCAATCCCAGCGCCTCGGCGGACTGGCGGATCTTGCGGGCGGCGGCCAACGGATTGGCCGCCCCGAAATTGCTGACGATGGGGATGGACGCGGCCACGCAGGTTGGCAGGATGGGCGGCAGGAATTCGTCGAGCAGCGGTTCGTAGCCGCGATTCGGATCGTTGCGCCGCGCCAGATGCCCGAGCGCCAACGTCCGCTCTCCCAGGGTTTCGAACATGATGGCGCCACGCCGGCCGGAGGCGGCGATGGCCGCGACCACCGCCAGCGGGGCATCGACTCGGTCGCCGGAAAAACCGGCGCCGCAGCCCATCAGGAACGGCTCGTCCACCGGATCAGGTGGTTGTCGTGGGTGGATTGAGCACGCTGGCGCGGTGTTGTTCCCGCGTCTCGTAGAGAATCCGCTTGGTCGTTTCGCGGGCGCCGGAACGGGTGCCCATCAGGATCAGCGGACCGTCGCCGGTATTCTCGATCTCGTAGAAATGCCCGCCGGGTATCAGCGCCGCCATGCCGATCGCGAGCACCGCCTTGCCGCCATCGGGGAAGGACATGGTGCATTCGCCCTCGATGCAGACGAAGGTTTCGTCGGCGTTGTGGCAATGCATCTTTTCCCGGTTGCCCGGCTCCGGGTAGCGCAGCAGCCAGGAATGCAGGCGGCGCGTCAGCAACAGCTCGGTGCGCCGCTTGTCGTGCCGAGCGTGTTGGCGTGGATCGATGATTTCTATCGGCATCGGCGTCGTCTCCCCAACGGCGGCGGGTCCGTGGCCGCGCCTCCAGCCGCCATCATTCACAAACTGCGCCAGCCGTTCAAGGCGCATGCGGGCCGGATGGCCAGGGTCGACGATGCCGCTTTCGACTGGCGTCCGCCACGGGGGGAACGGTAGGGTGCCTGTCGCATCGTCGGGGGAAGAGGTCCATGGCCATCAGCACGTCCAGTCCGCGTCATATCGAAGTCCGGCCGGAATGGCTGGCGCTGCGCATCGAAGAAGCCTTGGAGCCCGACCTGCCGATCATCGATGCGCATCATCACTTTCACGACCGGCCGACGAATCGCTACCTACTCGATGATCTGACGGCCGACATGCTGGGCGGCCACAATGTGCGGGCCACCGTCTATGTGCAAAGCACCGGCATGAACTATCGCACGTCAGGCGATCCGAACTTCGCCTCGGTCGGCGAAGCTGAATTCGCCGGCGGTGTCGCGGCGCAATGCGCCAAGGGGCCGGTGCGGGTCTGCGCCGGCATCGTCGGTTATGCCGATTTGGCTTTGGGCGGGCGGGTAAAGCCCATTCTCGAAGCCCTGCTCGAAGCCGGCGGCGGTTACTTCCGTTCCATCCGCGACAGCCTAGTGTGGGACGAATACGGGCATCTCAACGCACGCGGCACGGCGCGCCAGGGGCGGATGCGCAATCCGCTGTTCCGCGAAGGATTTGCCTGTCTGGCGCCGCTCGGCATTGCCTTCGACGCCTGGGTCTACCATCCGCAGCTGGACGAGTTGGCGGACTTCGCCAATGCCTTTCCGGCAACCTCGTTCGTGCTCAACCACCTGGGCGGGCCGGTGCATATCGCCGCCTATGCTGGACGGCGCGACGCCATCTTCGCCGAGTGGTCGGCGGCCATGCGCCGGCTAGCCGGCTGCCCGAACGTCACGGTCAAGCTGGGTGGCATCGGCATGAACTACGGCGGCTTCGGCTTTCACGAGCTCGATGTGCCGCCTTCCTCGCAGATGCTGTGCGATGCCTGGCGTCCCTATATCGAGACCTGCATCGAGGCGTTCGGGGTGCAACGCTGCATGTTCGAAAGCAACTTTCCCGTCGACAAGGGCGTGTGCAGCTATACGGTCGTCTGGAACGCCTTCAAGCGCATGGTCAGCGGCGCCTCGACGGCGGAAAAGGCGGCGCTGTTCAGCGGCACCGCCGCGCGTGTCTATCGTCTGGCGCTCTAACGCCCTCCACCGCGCCGTTCATCCCACAACCGAGAGGTCATCGTGCAAGACGTATCGCCCGGGCGCATCAGGCTGAGCCTCGTAGAAGCACGGAGTCTGTCCCTGCGCGCCTTGCGCCGCATGGGTTACGACGAGGCGGAGGCCGGCATCGTCACCGACCATGTCATCGACGCGGCCTTGTGCGGCTACGAATATTCGGGTCTGGCCAAGATCCTCAATGTCGCCGAGGACGCGCGCTTCAAGAAGCCGCGCCAAGCGCCGGCGATCCGCAACGAGACGCCCGTCTCGGCGCTGGTCGACGGCGGCAACAACGTCGGCATGGTGGCGCTGCATTTTGCGACGGACGTCGTCATCGGCAAGGCGCGGGAAAGCGGCCTGGCCATCGTCGGGGTCGGCAACAGTTGGATGAGCGGACGGCATGCCTATTACGCCGAACGCATCGCCAAGGCGGGGCTGATCGGCATCCAGATGGAATCGACCCGCGGCAACAGCGTAGCGCCGCCGGGTGGCCTGCGCGGCACTCTCGGCACCAATCCCATCGCCTTCGGCATTCCGACGGCGCGTGGACCGATGGTGTTCGACATGGGGACGGCGGCGATCATGTCGACCGACGTGGCCTTGCGCGCCCGCATGGGGACGCCGCTGCCCGACGGCGTTGCCATCGATCCGACCGGTCAACCGACCCGCGATGCCAAACAGGCCAAGGCCGGAGCCCTATTGACCTTCGGTGGCTACAAGGGATTCGGCCTGTCGCTGATCGTGCAGATGTTCGGCGCCCTGGCCGGCAGCACCTTTGCCAAGGAACGGCCGCACGGCGCCGTCTTCATCGCCTTCAAGCCGGAGCTGTTGGCGCCCGACGGCGATTTCCAGGAGCTGGCCGAGGCGTTGATCCGTCACGTCAAGGCGACACCGCGGCAAGCCGGGGTCGAGGACATCCGCCTACCGTCGGAACAGGCCTTCAACAGCCGCGAGCGGTTAACCCGCGTCGGCATCGAACTCGACAAGGCCGTCGTCGACGCCCTGTCGGCATTATAGTTTCAGAAAGTGACGGCTTGGCGAGCTGCCGCGGTAACGGCCTTCCAATCGCCATCCTTGACCGCCTGTTTCGGCACCATCCACGAGCCGCCGACACAAGGTACGTTGGGCAGCGCCAAATAGGCATCACGGGTCGCCTGGGTGACGCGCCCGGTCGGACAAAAGGCAAGGTCGGGGAAAGGCCCGGCCATCATGTTGAGAGCCAGGGGGCCGCCCGCCGGTTCGCAGGGAAAGAACTTCATTTCGCGCAGGCCGAGGCGCATGGCCAGCATCGCCTCCGACGGGGTAACGACACCGGGCAGGAACGGCATGTGCAGGTCCTGGGCCAGGCGCACCATGCGTTCGTCGAGCCCGGGGCTGACCGTGAACTTCAAACCCAGATCGGCGGCGGCGCGCATCTGATCGGCTTCGAGGACAGTGCCGAGCCCGACAATGGCCTCCGGTTCGGCCTTGGCCATGGCAGCGGCGGCTTCGATGGCACACTCGGTACGGCAGGTGATTTCCAGCACCCGGTTGCCGCCGGCCATCAAGGCATGGGCCAGGGGCGCTGCGTCCGCCAACCGCTCGATGTGCAAGATGGTGATGACGCGGCTGACATCCATTAATGCGCGCGTCGGCGACCGTTCCATGCTGTCCATGTAACTCTCCCTGCGTGACCCTCAGACCCCTTTACTACAGGCTCCGCTGCCGCCCGTCAGGTCAAATCGAGATTTTGTCGCGCCCGCCCGATATGCGCTATATGGCTTGTCGATGACAAGATTTGGAAGAGTCGAAACATGCATCTGATGAGCCCTGTCCAGATCGGTCCCCTGACCCTGCCGAACCGGGTGGCGATGGCGCCAATGACCCGCGCCCGTTCGTTGGAAAGCCGCGCGCCCAACAACCTGGTGGCCGAATACTATGCCCAGCGCGTCTCGGCCGGATTGCTCATCACCGAGGCTTGCAGCGTCTCGCCGCTCAGCGTCAGCCGGCCCGGCACCTCGGCCATCTATCTCGACGTTCATGCCGAAGGTTGGCGCCGTGTGGTGGAACGGGTGCACGGCTGTGGCGGGCGCATCTTCCAGCAGCTCTACCATATGGGGCGCAAGGCCGATCCCTCCCGCTTGCCACATGGCGAACGGCCGGTGGCGCCATCGGCCGTGCAATCGGAAAAGCAGGCCGGCGGCGCCAATACCTACTTCCAGTTCGACGAGCCGCGCGCCTTGGCGACCAGCGAGGTTGCCGGTGTCGTCGGCGAATTTCGCACGGCCGCCGAGCAGGCGAAAAAGGCCGGCATGGACGGCGTCGAAATCCATGCCGCCCAGGGCTATCTGATCGATCAGTTCCTGAAGGACGCCACCAACCGGCGCACCGACCGCTATGGCGGCAGCATCGCCAACCGGGCGCGCTTTTTGCTCGAAGTGGTGGAGGCGGTCGGCGGGGTCTTCGGCGCCGATCGCGTCGGCGTCCGCATCTCGCCGCATTACCGCGACGGCGGCATCGGCGATTCCGACACGGAAGCACTGTTCCGCCATGTGGCCGCAGCGCTCGGCGATCTTCGCATCGGTTATCTGCACGCCATCGAGGCGGGCGAGGTCGGTTCTCGCCAAGGGCCGCCGGCGGGCAAACCGTTCCTCATGCCGATGCTGCGCGGCAAGTTTCGTGGCCCGTTGATGGCCAATTCGGGCTTTACCCGGCAGACGGCGGAGGCGGCGATTGCCGCTGGGGCCGCCGACCTGGTGTCTTTCGGCGGTCTGTTTATCGCCAATCCGGATTTGGTCGAGCGGTTCCGCCAAGATGCGCCGCTCAACCGGCCGGACCCGCAGACCTATTACGTCGGCGGACCCAGCGGTTACATCGATTACCCGACCCTGAGGGAACAGGCGGCGGGCGGCGCTTCCGCCACGCCTTGATAATGCCGCTATTCATGCTTTTAAATCATGCACAGCATGATTAAGTTATCATTTCACCCTAGCGAGCGGGGTGACATGGTTTAGACGTCCCGAAATCAGGGGCGTTGCAGGAGAGATCGGCCGATAACGGCAGGAAGCCGGGCCGCGAGAGACGGAACGATGCCAAACGACAGCCCGCACAGGGCGCGTTGCGTCGCCAGGCGTGTCCATCGCCTTCGTTGGCCCTCGAGCAGACCCCCGGTCCGGAGGATTTGCATCGGACTGCGTATTCGGTAGGTAAGTCGCCAGAGCCCATTATCCGGCACATCGTTCGCGAGGTGCCTAACATGAGGAGGACGAAACATATGAGTGGTTTGACGTCATCGCGGGTTGTTGGGCTGTTTCTGGCCACGGCCCTTGCGGCATCGGTCGCCACGCCGGCCGCTGCATTGACCAATGAGGAAATCGCCCTGCTCTCGGGTCCGGATCGCGAGAAGATCCTGATCGAAGGGGCGAAAAAGGAAGGCTCGGTCATCTGGTACTCGACCATGAACGGCGACATCGTCACCCAGCCGATGGAAAACGCCTTCATGAAGAAGTATCCCTTCCTGAAGATTTCTTCCGTCCGCACGGGCAGCGCCGAAATCACGGCGAAGGCCACAGCCGAGCGCGACGCCGGTCGCGTCACGGTCGATGTCATGGCGGCGAGCGCCGCCGATTCCCTGGAAGGGACCAATATCGCCATCCCCTTCGTCTCGCCGAAAGGCAAGGAATTGCCGGAAGGCAGCGTTCCCAAGACCAACCTGTTCGTCTCGTTTCGCAACGCGGTGAACATGAACGCCTGGAATACCAAGCTGATGCCGACCAAGGACGCGCCCAAAACCTGGGAAGACCTGGCGGACCCGAAATACAAAGGCAAGATGGTCTGGTCCGACAGCCCGGCCTCCGGCGCTCCCCGCCTGATCTCCCACTTCCGCGCCATGTGGGGCGAGGAAAAGACGTTGGAATTCCTCAAGAAGCTGCAGAAGCAGGATATTCGCACGGTGCCCGGCAATGCCGGTGCGGTGATGGCCCAGCTCCAGGCCGGGGAATTCCCGTTGATCATCGGATTTTCCGGCACCGTGGTCGCCGACGCCAAGAAGGACGGCGCGCCTGTCGACGGCGTCAATCCGGAACCCAGCCTGTCGCGGGCCAGTTCGGTCGCGTTGATGAAGAACGCGCCGCATCCGCACGCTGCCATGCTGCTGATCGATTTCCTGCTCGACAAGGACGGCGGGCAGAAGATTTTGGGTGAGGTCGGCTATTTCCCGATGCACCCGGCGGTGAAGACCACCAAGGACCTGGCCTTCATCGATCCCAACACCCTGGGCATCAAGCAATTGATCTTGGAAACCAAGGTCGAAAACGAGATGAACAAGAAATCGACCGAGCTCTATACCTCGATGTTCCGCTAGACGGTCACGACGACGCGGCGGCTGGCCGGATCGCGCATCCGCCAGCCGCCGTTCTTTAGGCGGCTCGGCGCCGGAATGCGACCGCCGCGCGACGGTGGATCGCGGCGCCGTTGGGAAGACTCGGGGGGGGATAGACGATGGAATCGGCAACGATCGCCAGCGGCAGCGGCGGCGCCAGATGGTGGCGCCCTGGGGGGCAGCGGCGGCAACGCACATCGTGGCTCGTTTGGGTGCTGGTCGGCATTCTGCTGCTGATGGTGGTACCGCCCTTCGCCTATCTGCTGCAGACCAGCTTTTATAATCGCAGCCTCGACGGCGCGACGCTGACCTATACCCTCGAGCATTACATCAGCCTGTTCACCAATCCGCGCTTTTTCGAGCATGCGCTGAACTCGGCTTGGTATTCCGCCGGATCGGCGTTGTTCGCCATTGTCCTCGGCGTTATCCAGGCCTGGATCGTCGAACGAACGAACACGCCGCTGCGCCAGTACGTGTTCCTGTTTTCCGTCATTTCGTTGGGCATTCCCGACGTTCTCTACACGGTCTCCTGGATTCTGTTTTTCGGCCGTTCGGGGCCGTTCAACGCCGTCATGGCTTGGATGACGGGGGCCGCGCCGGGCGACCCCGCCTTCTTCGACGTCTACAGCGTCTGGGGCATGATCGTCATCGAGGGCGTTGGCTGGACGCCTTTGGCCTATCTGCTCATCTCCTCGGTCTTTACCTCGACCGATGCGTCCTTCGAGGAAGCCTCGACGATGAGCGGGGCGACGGTGCGCAACACGTTTCGCCGCATCACGCTGCCCCTGGCCAAGCCCGCCGTGCTGGCGGTTGCCATCCTTATTTTCATCCGTACCTTCGAATCCTTCGAGGTGCCGGCCCTGGTCGGTGTGCCCGGCAAGTTCTATGTGCTGACGGCCGACATCTTCCTGGAAGTCAACCGCACCATGCCGCCCAACTATGGGGCGGCGTCGTCCTTCGCCCTCGGCCTCATGCTGATCGTCATGGGCATGCTGTATTTCTACGGCCGCGCCACCCGCCGCGCCGAACAATTTCAGACCATCACCGGCAAGGGCTATCGCCCGCGGCCGCTGACGCTGGGCAAGCTGCGCTACGTGACCGCGGCGATCCTGGTGTTCTTTTTCTTCTTCATCATCGTCGTGCCGCTCAGCATGATCGTCTGGACGTCGTTCCAGCCCTTCTACCGGTCGTTCAGCCTGGAGGCGATCGATACCCTGACGGTCAAGCATTACATCGCGGCGTTCAATTCCCGCGAGGTCAAGGATTCCATCTTCAACACCTTGTACCTGGGTGTTGGCGCGTCATTGTTGACCGTCGCCTTCTCCATGATCTGCGCCTATTTCAGCGTGCGGCGCTTTCGCGGCGGCTGGCTGCTCGATCAATTGGCGACCATCCCGATCATCTTTCCGTCCATCGTCCTTGGCGTCGCCTTGCTGCGGGTCTATCTCAGCATTCCCATCGCGCTTTATGGCACGGTGCTGTCGATCATCCTGGGTTCGGTCATCCGCTATATCCCCTACGGCATGCGTTATGCCTATGCCGGGATCATGCAGGTGCATACCGAATTGGAAGAAGCGTCGTCCATTTCCGGGGCGCGCCAGATGACCACGTTTTTCCGCGTCGTCATGCCGCTGATCACCCCGGCGCTGGTCACCTGCGCCCTGTTCATCTTTCTGATTGCCGTGCGCTCGCTGTCGCTGCCGATCATGCTGGCTGGTCCGAACACCCAGGTCCTATCGGTGACGCTGTATTTCTATTGGCTGGACGGACGACTGCCCATCACCGCGGCCATCGGGGTGAGCTGGACAGTCTTCATGATGTTCATCAGCGCCATCTTCTATATCGTTGGGCGGCGTACAGGTATGTCGGTTCGTTAGGGATCTTGGGGGGAGTTGTGCCGTGCTGAAAGTCGAAAACCTCTGGAAGCAGTATGTAACCGAGGACGGCACGCCTGGCGGCGGCGTGTTCGGCGCCAATTTCGAGGTGGCGGAGGGCGAACTGTTCACCCTGCTCGGCCCCTCGGGCTGCGGCAAGACGACGACGCTGCGCTCGATTGCCGGCCTGGAAGAGCCGGATGGC
>CAMCUA010000151.1 GCA_945878455.1 Asaia bogorensis
CCCGTGAGGGGGAGGGACAGGGAGAGGGAGTATCCCCGCGCCGTGAACGTGCCGGAGGTCAGCTTTGCGACAGGCGGCGGTCGAGGAAGTCGAGGCGGTCTTGGCCCCAGAACAGTTCGCCGTCGAGCCCGTAGGTCGGCGAGCCGAAGACGCCGGCGGCAATGGCCTCTTGCTGGATGGTCTGCCACCGCTCGACGATGGCCGGCGATTCCTCCATGGCCAGCAGGCGGGCGCCGTCCAGGCCGAGGGCTTCGGCAACCGCCTGGCGCACTTCGGGCAGCCGCACGTCGCGCTCCTCGCTCCACAGGGCGCGCAGCAGGGCGTGGCTGAGGTTAAGCGCGTCCCAACCCAGCGTATCGGCGGCAACCACCATGCGCGCCGAGAATTGCGGATCGGTCGGATAGTGGGCCGGGCGCAACACCAGCGGCATGTTCAGATAGTTGCGCCAGCGGTCGAGTTCGACCTCGTGATAGGCCTGCCGGTTGGCCGGCCGGGAGCGCAGGGGGATGCCGCCGTTCTTGCCAACCACCGAGGTCGGGCGCAACGCCACCCGCAGATCGTGCTTGGCGATCAGGGCATGCAGGCGCGGCCCGCCCAGATAGGTCCAGGGCGAGGACAGGGAATGGAAATAGAACAGGGTTCGGCGCATCGGACAGGGACCTCCTCGGGCAAGCAGCCACCTCGACACATTCCCTATATCCTGCAGCGGGCCCGGCATACCCCCTTTTTATGACTCGCAAAGTAGCGGGTGCGCGCTCGCCTTCGCCGTGGGCTTCGGGGCGCAGAGGGTCGAACATTGCCCCCGCTCCGTCCGCCGGCTCGGCCGGAATTCATCCAATGCGGCAAAGCCGCCGGCCGGTAAAAATACCAGCCCTAGTCATCAAATGACACCCTTGCCACAAAATATTAACACTCCTAGGGTATCAATGCGACTGAAGTCCTAAGTCAGCCGGATGCCCATGCATCGAGACCCTGCGCTTGGATCAACCATCGACAGCAGCGGCACGGCACGACTTCGGCACACCCCTACCCCTCCCCCTACCCCTCCCCAAGTTTTCCTGAAAACACCCAGCGAACCGGCGACGGCACAGCCTTGGCCGGCCGCTGGGTGTGCCTCGATCTCTGGCGTATCAAACATGGAGACGATCTTGCCCCATCAAGCCCATCGGATGAATCGGACGAGCAAGCAATCCCACGTCAAGAATAGGAAAAAGCAGCGCCAGGCACAGGCCCGGGCCACCGCCGAGGTGGTCGATATCCACGGCGTCAAGTTCGAGGCCGAACGCCGGCTGCCGCCGATCGAGGCGTTGACCGCCAAGCAGGGCGATTATCTGGAGGCTCTCGGCAGCCGTCCGCAGACGATCGTCCTGGGCCCAGCGGGCACCGGAAAAACCTGGATCGCCGCCACCTATGCCGCCGATCTATACCGCCAGCGGCGCATCGAGCGGATCATCCTGACCCGGCCGAACGTGCCCTGCGGCCGTTCGCTCGGCTTCTTCCCGGGCTCGCTGGAGAATAAATTCGCGCCCTGGGCGGTGCCGGTGACGGACGCCATCCGCGAGCGCATCGGGCGGGCCGCCTTCGACATCGCAGCGAAACGCGGTGACATCGAGATGGTGCCCTTCGAGGTGATGCGCGGGCGCAGTTGGCGCAACGCCTTTGTGCTGCTCGACGAGGCGCAGAATACGACGCCCGCCGAGATCAAGATGTTCCTGACCCGCGTCGGCGAGGAATGCACGACGGTGATCAACGGCGACGTGGCGCAAAGCGACCTGCCCTCGGGCTCGGGACTGACCATGGTGCTGGAGTTGATCCGCGCCAAGGGGCTGCCTGTGCCGGTGGTGGAATTCGGCCTGGAAGACATCGTGCGCTCGGGCGTCTGCGCCATGTGGGCCAGGGCGTTTGCCGAGGCGCGGGTGTGAGGCCGGCGCAGGCGCACCCGACGATGCCAGGGAGATCGCTAGCGGCGCAGTAAGGCTTACGTCCCCGTCATCAAGTCGGGGCACATTTGGCGCAGCGGCAGCCTTTCGGCCCGATGTGGTGGTTGAAGTATTCGGCACCGTAATTGTAGCCGAGTTCCTCACCCGGCCGGATGGCGCGTTTGGCCATGACGAAGACCCGCCCGCGGCGAATTTCAATGACGCAGTTGGGGCGGCAGGAGTGGTTGATGTAACGCGCCAGGTTGGACTTGGCCCGCCCGTCGATGGTTTTGCGCGCGCTGACCTCGAACAGGTATTTGCTGCGGCTGGTAAATTCCTCCGCCCGTTCGAGGAGTCGCCCGGTGTATTCGACGATGCAGCGGTCCCTTTCGATGGGATCGACGGTGAACAGCCCAAGTCCGGCACGCGAGCGCCGGACCGCAAGCCTATAGTCACCGGGTTCGAATTTCCGTTTCGCCATGAGACTCTGCTTCGTTTGCAGTGAGGGATTGGTCGTGGGCTAGCCGCCCAGCCCGGCCCAGACCCGGCTGGGGATGGCGACACGGCCGGCCATCAGGCGGCGCGCCGTGCGGATGACGCCGGCCCGGCCGATTCTGCGCTGGCCGTTCACGGCGCTGAGCGTCATGGCGACTTCCATGGTGCCGACCGGATGTTCGACCAGCACCAGCGGCGTCTCGCCTTCGGGTGGCAGGGCGATACCATCGGCGATCGTCCCGCTCAGGCAGATACAGGCCGAGACGCAGATAGCGCCGCTGACCGCATGAGTCGGATGCAGATTGTGCGGAACAAAATAGCGCGAGGTGACATGGCCGCCGTGCTTCGGCGGCGCCAGGATGCCGAACTTCGGCATGACGCTTTGCGCCACATCGCCCATACCCATGCGCAAGCCGGCTTCGCGGCGCACGCTTTCCAGACGGGCGAAGAAATCCTTGTCGGCATCGAGCTCGGCCTTCGTCTCATAGCCGGTCTTGCCCATGTCGGTGGCGCGCGCGATGACCATCGGCATGGCGACGTCGATGCAGGTGACCTCGAGGCCCTGGATGGTGTCGCGCAGGTTGCCGGTGGGCAGCAGCTTGCCGGTGTTGGAGCCGACGGCGTCGAGGAAATTGATGACGATGGGCGCCGCCGTGCCGGGCACGCCGTCGATGGCATAGTCGCCTTCGTAGGCGACCTGGCCCTGCGGCGTCGGCACCACCGCCTCGATGGTCGATTCAATGTTGACGCTGTGGATGACGACGGGCGTCTTTTCCTTCTCCGCCCGCACCAAGCCCTGTTCGATGGCATAGGGGCCGACGGCGATGACCATGTTGCCGCAGGTCGGACCCCAATCGACGTAGTTCTTTTCGAATTCCACCTGAGCGAAAAGAAAGTCGACGTGGTTCGGCCCTTCGGGATTTTTCGAGACGATGGCGACCTTGCTGGTCACCGTCTGCGCCCCGCCGATTCCGTCGATCTGCCGGCCATCCGGCGCGCCCAGGGCGGCGAGCAGGATGCGGCTCATGGTTTCCCGGTCTTCGGGCAGATCCTCGCGCCGGAAGAACGGACCCTTGGAGGTGCCGCCACGCATCATCACGCAGGGAATTTCGGTCAGCATCGTCGGTCTCTCCGCAGCATTGGCCACGTCAGAACGGCCGGTCGCCGCGGGTCACGGCGCGCAGCATGACGCGCCGGTCGCCGGGGGCCGAGTCGTAGGAGACGCGGTGCATGGTGCAGCGGTTGTCCCAGACCACCGCGTCGCCGACCTGCCATTTATGGCGGTAGATAAAACGGTCCTGCGCCACGAAGGCGGCCAGCTCGTCGAGGATGGCATCGCTTTCGGCGCGCGGCAGACCGACGATATGGTCGAGCCGGTTGAGATTGAGATAGAGCGCCTTGCGCCCGGACTCCGGATGGGTGCGCACCAGCGGATGGACCACATCGGGCGATTCGGCGATCTCTTCCGGGCTGCGTTCGGTCGGGCGGTAGCGCGCCCTCTTGGTATCGTAGCCATGCACCGCCTTGAGCCCAGCGAGGCGCTTTTTCATCTCGTCGGTGAGGGCGTCGTAAGCGGCGGCCGTGTTGCAGAACCAGGTAGCGCCGCCGCGGCTCGGCACTTCGTGGGCATGCAGGATGGTCGCCTTGGCCGGGCGTTCGACGAAGGACTGGTCGGTGTGCCATTCCTCGGCGCGCACTGAGCTTTGAATGCTGAAGCGCGGATCCGCGCCCGGCGGCCGCGCCAGGATGGTGCTGTCGATGCGGGTGACCTCGGGCAAATTCTCCAGGCGCTTTTCCCGGTTCACCGGCGGCATCGGATCGCCGAACTGGCGGGCCAGCGACAAGACCCCGTCGGGCCCCATCGGCACCCCGGGAAAGACCAGGACGTGGTGCTTGAGGAAGGCGCCGTGCACGGTCTCGGCGGCTGTCGCGTCCCACGGGGCGGCGCGGTCGATGCCCTCGATACGGGCGCTGAACGGTTCATCCTGGGGGATGACGCGGACGGTGTCGGTCATGGTAGCAGTCATATATATGGGCCTTCCCTAGCGATGCCTGGCCGTGGCGTGCGGCTTTGCGGCCGTCTCCGCGGCGGTAACTACCCCTCTCCCTGTCCCTCCCCCTCACGGGGGGAGGGGACGAAACGGCGCCACCGGGTTCCCTCCCCCCACCGAGGGGGAGGGACAGGGAGAGGGGGAGCCGCAGCAGGTGCGGTTGCCGGCTGTTGGCGACCATTGTAGCCAATAAGTGGGCGGCTGCGATACGGCTTGCGCGGGGCCGGCAACGGGCGACAATCGCCGGCAACGGGAAGGGGCTGTGGGTGGCGTTGGAAAGCGATCTTTACGGGCCGGTGAAGGCCTTGTTGGAAGGCCAGGGCTACGTCGTCAAAGGCGAGGTGCGCGGCTGCGACGTGGTCGCCCTGCGCGGCGCCGAGCCACCGGTGATCGTGGAGCTGAAACGTGCTTTCGGGCTCGCCCTGGTGTTGCAGGGCATCGACCGGCTGGCCTTGAGCGACACGGTCTATCTCGCCGTCGGCGCCTGGCCGAAGAAACTGGGCGATGCGACCAAGCTGTGCCGGCGGCTGGGGCTCGGGCTGATGATCGTGGCCGCCGAGCGGGTCGAGGTGCTGCTCGACCCCCTGCCCTACCGGCCGCGCCAGAACAAGAAGAAGATGGCGCGGCTGATCGGCGAACACGCCAAGCGCGTCGGCGATCCGAACCGCGGGGGCTCATCGACCAAGACGCCAATGATGACGGCCTATCGCCAGCAAGCCTTGCGCATCGCCGCGCTGCTGGCCCGAGGCGGGCCGATGACGCTGAAGGACCTGCGCGCCGCCGCCGACGTGCCGGACGCCGCCGCCATCCTGCAACGCGACGTTTACGGCTGGTTCGAACGGGTGGCGCGCGCCACCTATGGGCTGACGCCGGAGGGCGGGCGCGGCTTGGAGAGGTTCGGCTGGAAGGCGTGAGAATTCACCTCATCCTGAGGAAGCCGCACAGCGGCTGTCGCGAAGGATGGGCAGCCTCCGCCGCGCCGGCCCATCCTTCGAGACGCGCCTGCGGCGCTCCTCAGGATGAGGCTTCGAGATGCCCCTACGGGGCTCCTCAGGGTGAGGGTTTGTGGCGCGTGGGGGCGAGCAGCAGGATGCCGACCAGCGAGGAGGGAATGGCGATCAGGGTGAAGCCGAGTGCGTAGTCGCCGGTCAGCAGCAGCACGGCGGCGAAGACCGGCGGCAGGATCACCTGGCCGATGCAGGAGAGGCTGATGACCGCGCCGGTGATGGCGCCGACCTGCCCGGGGGGCGACAGGCGGGCGACTTCCGACAGGGCGACCCCCTGCCAGCCGCCGGCGGTCATGTTGATGACGATGGCGACGCCGAGCAGTGCCCAGAACGGCCAGGCGAGCGAATAGAAACCGGTCAGCGCCATGGCCACCGTCATGACGAAGCCGAGCACGGCCAGCACCGTATTGGGCTTGAGCCAGCTGCTGGCGATATAGCCCCAAAACAGGCGCGACGGCATGCCGATCAGCGTCGCCATGGCGAACAGGCCCCCGGCTTCGGTCAGCGTGTAGTTCAGCCGTTCGGTGCAGAACAGCACGAAGTAGGTGGTATGCACCGCCGTCAGTCCGACGAAGGCGGCCTGCACCAGGATCAGCAGGCGCAGCGCCGGATCGCGCGTCGCGAGCAGGATGTTGCCCTTGATGTCGCGCGGCGACAGGGAATGGGTGGGGTCGCGGTCTTGATCCAGTTCGCGCCGCGTCGGCTCCAGCAGCACGGCGAAGCCGGCGCACAACAGGCCGACGCCGAGCAGCGCGCCCTGCCAGCCGAACAGGCCGGTCAGGTAAGGCACCAGCAGGCCGGCCGCCATGAAGCCCATCGGCACGGCGGTTTGCTTGGCGGAGAAAATCAGCGGCATCTGCTTCGGCGGGGCGTAGCGGGCGAGGATCTGCGAGCTGGCCGGCGTGCTGACCGACACGCCGAAGGAAACCAGCAGCGCCGTCAGCGCGAAAGCCCAGAGCTGGCCGCTGGCCCCGGCGGCCATACCAAGCAGGATGCTGAGCAGCCCGACCTGGCTCATGCGCAGGCCGCCGTAGCGGCGGATCAGGTTGCCGCAGAACAGCACGACGACAACCTGGCAGAAGGAATAGAAGCCGCTGAAGACGCCGACGTAACCGGCCTCGACCCCAAGATCGGGGAAGGCCACCGCCGCGACGATGGGCACGACGATCTTCGCCGTGGTGGCGAACGACTGCTGTAGGAACATGGCGGTGAGCGCCAGGTAGAGCGGGCTGAAGGCGCTCATGTGCGCAGCGCTCGCCCATCCTTCGAGACGCCCCTGCGGGGCTCCTCAGGATGAGGTGAAAAAAACATCCTCACCCTGAGGAGCCGGCGCCAGCCGGCGTCTCGAAGGGTGTGCCGGCGACGCGGGTTCATGGCCCCTCCCCGCTCGGGATCGGGGTCAAGACCGGTTTGCCGGCGAAATGGGCATCGAGGTTACGGATCACCAGTTCGATGGCCTGATCGGCCGCCTCGGGCGAGCGCCCGCCGATGTGCGGGGTGAAGACCACGTCGGGATGATCGAGCAGATAGGGCGGCACCTCGGGCTCGCTATCGAGCACGTCGAGGCCGGCGCCGGCGAGCTGGCCGCTTTTCAGCGCCGCGATCATCGCCGCCGTGTCGACGACGCTGCCGCGCGCCACGTTGATCAGGTAGCCGCCGCGTGGCATGGCATCGAACACCGCCTGGCCGATCAGGTTGCGGGTGCCGGGGCCGCCGGGGGTGGAGATCGCCAGGATGTCGGAGCGCGCCGCCAGTTCGACCGGGCTCGCGCAATAGGCATGCGGCACGTCGGCGCGCCGATTGCGGTTGTGATAGGCGATGGGCATGTCGAAGGCGGCAGCGCGCTTGGCGACTTCGGCGCCGATGCTGCCGTAGCCGACGATGCCCAGGCGCTTGCCGGCGGCGATCGGCTGGGCGGCGCGCGATTGCTCCCAACGGCCCTTATGCACAGCGTCGTTCAGCCAAGCGACGCGGCGCACGACGGCGAGGATCAGGGCGAAGACATGATCGGCGACCGACGGTGCGTTGTTGCCAGCGCCATGGGTGATGATGACGCCGCGCCGGCGCAAGGCCGGCACGTCGAGGCCGTCGTAGCCGGTGCCGCCGCAGCAGACGATCTTGAGCTTGGGCATGCGATCCAACAGGTCCTGGCGCACGCCCAAGGAACCGCTGCAGAAAATCGCCGTGGCATCGGCGAGCCAGTCGCCGGCCAGCAGCTTCGTCTGCGTCGCATCATCGGGTGCGTAGCGCAGATCGAAGAGTTCCTCGAAGCGGGCCATGAAGGCCGGCGGAATGGTCACGGTGGAAACGATGAGAACCTTGGATTTCATGGCGGGCGCCTTCAGGGGGGACGAGACAGGGTTAAGCGTAAGCTACCGGACCGCCACGGACAATCGCCGCCGCGACGCGGGTGGCGTTCGGATGGCCTCCCTTCGCCAAGCGCCTCAAACGCGGCCTGGGCCGCACCCTGGCCAGCCAAAAACCGGGACCGAAGCCAGCCAAGACGGATTAGTTATTCTGTCCCCGTAACTTGAGGCAGTAACAGATTTGGGAAATCAGCTGAGACGCGCCTTAAACAAGACATAGGCGGCGAACGCCCTTTTGTCTTTCACGGGTACGGCGGCAAATCTAGAAATAGCATATTCAGCCGCTCTTATGTCTTGTTGGACCGACGTTTTTTTCAACCTTTCAAACGGATCATAGTCCGCATTATGTCTCTTGATTTGCAGCGTGATAAACATATTTGCAAAATCCTGAATGCCAGCTGGAAATTTTGGCATCATCTTTTTGTTATTGCATGCTTCTTTCGTCTTTGCGTGCTCAAGAGCCCGGTAAACCTGAGTCCATACTGCCTTACTTCTTACTGACCCGTCACCGCCTATCAATAGGTCTGCACAAGTGCGGGCCAGGCAATGGAAAAGAGCATAGTACGCCGTGCTAACTGACCTTGCCCCCGAAGAACGTCTCCCAAGGCTGAAAGTGTATCATCAGTTTTGGAGGAACGGATA